>JAFAFP010000130.1 GCA_023423415.1 Pseudomonadota bacterium
TTCGGCCATATGAGAGTGACCTAACTCGAGTAGACTCGAGTTAGGTGCGGGGAGAAGGTGCCGATCCGCGTAAGCGGAGAGGCGGATGAGGGGCTGCTTTCTTATTGGAATCGAAATGCCCCTCACCGGCTTCCTCGCTTCGCCCGAAAGTCGACCTCTCCCCGCTCTAACGGGGAGAGGTAAAGAAACGCGGAGCCCTGAATGTCAACCGCTACAGCCGCTCAGCAGCCCGCCCCGGAGAAAATCCTCTCCGTCAACAACATCGAGGTCCTGTACGATCACGTGATCCTGGTGTTGAAGGGCGTGTCGCTCGACGTGGACAAGGGCGGCATCGTCGCGCTGCTGGGCGCCAACGGCGCCGGCAAGACCACGACGCTGAAGGCGATCTCCAACCTGCTGCATTCTGAACGCGGTGAAGTGACCAAGGGCTCGATCGTGTTCGACGGGCAGGAGGTGCAATCGCTGTCGCCGAGCGAACTGGTGCGACGCGGCTGCATTCAGGTGATGGAGGGCCGCCATTGCTTCGGCCATCTCACCGTCGAGGAAAACCTCCTGACCGGCGCATTCACGCGCAAGGATGGCAAGGCGGCGATCAATCGCGATCTCGAAATGGTCTATGGCTATTTCAGGCGCCTGCGTGAGCGCCGGGGGTCCATGGCGGGCTACACCTCGGGCGGCGAACAGCAGATGTGCGCGATCGGCCGGGCGCTCATGTCGCGGCCCAAGATGATCCTGCTCGACGAGCCGTCGATGGGCCTTGCGCCGCAGGTGGTGGAGGAAATCTTCGAGATCGTGAAGGACCTCAATGCCAAGGAGAATGTGTCGTTCCTGCTCGCCGAGCAGAACACCAACATGGCGCTGAAATACGCGCGCTACGGCTACATCCTCGAAAACGGCCGCGTGGTGATGGATGGCGACGCAAAGGCGCTGTCGGAAAATGAGGATGTGAAGGAATTCTATCTCGGCATTGCCGAGGGCAAGCGCAAGTCGTTCCGTGAGGGCAAGCATTACAAGCGGCGCAAGCGGTGGCTGGCGTGAATGACCGCCGGCGTCTGCTTCAGGCATGTCGTCTTCTGCTTCTTTGTTTAAGTGATGCCAACGGATAGAAGCTGAGGCGTTGGTTTGTGTGAGGTGGCTCACACTGCGCGATCGGAAGTCTTCCTAAGATGCCCATCATTGCTGCTGTTGCATTGGTTCTCCTGTTCGCGCTCGTGTTCGGGCCAAGCTGGTGGATCAGGCACGTGCTGAAAACGCATGGCGTCGATCGGTCCGACTTGCCGGGCACCGGCGGGGAGTTTGCTCGTCATCTGCTGGATGAGGCCAAGCTGGAAGATGTGAAGGTCGAGGTCACGAATGAGGGCGATCACTACGATCCCAATGCGCGCGCGGTGCGCTTGCTGCCCGATCATCACGATGGCCGCTCGGTCGCAGCCGTGGCGATTGCCGCGCACGAAGTTTCGCACGCCATCCAGCATGCGCGCGGTGAGCGCGCTTTTGCCTTACGACTCGACCTGGTTAGCAACCTCGCCTGGGTGGATCGCCTCGCGGCCGCCATCCTGGTGCTTGTTCCCGTCGTGTTCATGCTGGTGAAGTCGCCGGTCCTTGCCATTGTTCAGATCATTGCCGCCGTCGCACTGCTCGGAATCCATGTTGTGGTTCATGTCGTCACATTACCGGTCGAGTTCGATGCGAGCTTCGGCAAGGCATTGCCGGTGCTGGAGGGGCGTCGTTACCTCTCCGAACGGGATATGCCTGCGGCGCGAAGCGTCCTGCGCGCCGCGGCGTTCACTTATGTGGCTGCAGCCCTCGCGACGCTTTTGAATGTCATGCGCTGGTTTCGGTTCGGGTAAGTCAAGAAACGCAAGGAATGGCTGGGGATGACCGAGCACTACGACGCCCTCGAAACACGCGATCCACAACTGCGCGAACGCGAAACTGTGGCGCAACTCCCGCGACTCCTGATGCGCGCGCTCTCGGCGCCCGGCTGGGCGAAGCAATTGGCGGACATCGACATCAAATCCGTCGCCTCGCGTGAGGCGCTGACCAAGCTACCCTTGCTTCGCAAGTCCGATCTCTCCGCCCTGCAAAAGGAGACGCCGCCCTTTGGCGGGTTCAACGTCACGCCGCCCGCCAAGGCGAGACGGCTTCTGATGTCACCCGGTCCGATCTTTGAGCCGGAAGGGCATGAGCATGACTTTGCCGGCGTTGGACGCGCGCTTTTCGCGGCGGGATTTCGCGAAGGCGATATCGTGCTGAACTGTTTCTCGTATCATCTCACGCCCGGTGCCTGGATGTTCGAGGCAGGCGCGGAGGCGCTGGGCTGTGCGATCATCCCCGGCGGCGTCGGCAATACCGAGCAACAGATAGAGGCAATCGCGCGGCTCAAGCCCGACGGTTATGTCGGCACGCCGGACTTTCTGAAGATCTTGCTCGATGGCGCGCAGGCTGGCGGCAAGGATGCGTCATCGATCAAGCGGGCGCTGGTGTCCGGTGCGGCATTGCCACTGTCGCTGCGGCAGGAGCTCGCCTCGCGTGGCGTCATGGTGCTGCAATGCTACGCCATCGCCGAGACCGGCGTGATCGCGTACGAGACGCCGGTGCAGGAAGGTCTTGTCGTCAACGAGAACATCATTGTCGAAATCGTGCGCCCGGGTACCGGTGATCCTGTGCCGGATGGTGACGTCGGCGAAGTGGTCGTGACCTCGTTCAATCCGGATTATCCGATGGTCAGGCTCGCCACTGGCGATCTGTCGGCGGTGTTGCCGGGAGTTTCGCCCTGCGGCCGCACCAACATGCGCATCAAAGGCTGGATGGGCCGCGCCGACCAGACTGCCAAAGTGAAGGGCATGTTCGTGCGCCCCGAGCAGATTGCCGAACTCGCGAAGCGGTATCCGGAGCTTGGTCGCCTGCGGCTGGTGGTCACGCGTGCGGACGAACAGGACGCGATGACGTTACATGCGGAAATCGCCTCACGGGACACAAATCTCGCTGAGCAAATCGCGACCACGTTGCAATCGGTGACCAAGCTCAAGGGTGCCGTGAAGCTCGTGCCGTTCGGAAGCCTCCCGAATGACGGAAAGGTCATCGCTGACGAACGCCCGGTTGCGTAGAACGTCGTTGATTTGGTTTCAGCTCTATCTTTTTGCCTCTCACGCCCGCGCAGACGGGAAGCCAGAACAGTTTGGTGGGCCCCGCCTTGCCGCTATAGCGGCTCCGCGCCTTCATGGCCGGCGCATTCGAGTAGGGCCCCACCGGCGTGATGTCGTCGTCAAGGAAGTGTGACGGCGCCTCGGCATTGATTTCGTCGGTTTCGAACAGAAACAATTCCAGTTTGATCTCTGCTATGAGTAAACGTTCGTCCGAACGCGGTATGAGGTTCCAATCTTCCGATGCACTATCCCGTCACCCTAACCCATGATGACAGACGATGGCCGACCGGCTGAAACCCCGCGACGCCAAGGACGTGGAAGACGCGGTCATCTGGGCGCTGGCTGAAGGCAAGACGCTTGAGGTTGCCGGACATGGCTCGAAACATGACATCGGACGGCCAAGCCAATCGGACTTCACGCTGGATCTGTCCGCGCTCTCGGGTGTCACCTTGTATGAGCCGGAGGAATTGGTGCTCTCGGCACGCGCGGGAACGCCGATTGCGGAGATCGAGCGCCTCGTGGCTGAAAAGGGGCAGGAGCTTGCCTTCGAGCCGATGGATTATGGCCCGCTGCTCGGCGGCCCGCATGGTGCAGGGACTATCGGGGGTGTGATTGCGGCCAATCTGTCGGGGCCGCGCCGTATCAAAGCCGGGGCCGCGCGCGATCATTTTCTCGGCGTGACGGCGGTGTCCGGCCGCGGCGAAACCTTCAAGTCGGGTGGCCGGGTGGTGAAGAACGTTACGGGCTACGATCTCTGCAAATTGCTGGCGGGTTCATTCGGCACGCTGGGCGCCATGACCGACGTGACGATCAAGACCCTGCCGCGCGCCGAGACCGAAGCGACGGTGATGGTGCTGGGTCTCGACGATGCAAGAGCCGTGCATGCCATGTCGGAGGCGATGGGCTCGTCCTGCGATGTGTCCGGCGCAGCGCATCTGCCGTCTCAGGTGATGGGGAGCCTGCATGGACTATTAAGCGACGAGGCCGTGACCGTGCTTCGCCTGGAAGGGGTGCCGCCTTCGGTGTCGCATCGCATCGAGATGCTCCGTGCGCTGCTCAAACCTCATGGCCCGGTGGAGATATTGGCGGAAGAGACTTCGCGGTCGGTCTGGCGCACCGTTCGTGATGTGCTTCCGCTTGCGGAACTCGGTTATCAGCCGGTGTGGCGGATCTCCACAGCACCGGCACAAGGCGCTGCTTTGGCGCAATCAGTCGCTGCGGCGACCGGCGGTTCCTATTACTTCGACTGGGCCGGTGGTCTGATTTGGATGGCGGTGCGAAAGTCGGGCGATGCTGGCGCAGAGATGATCCGGCGCGCTGTCGCGCAGGTTGGTGGACACGCCACGCTGATTCGGGCACCGGCCGCGATCCGTGCCGCCGTCGATGTGTTCGAGCCGCAGACCGAAGGCGTTGCGGCATTGAGCAAGCGGGTGAAGGACAGTTTCGACCCCAGGGGCGTCCTCAATCCCGGACGCATGTGGGCGGGAGTGTAATCATGCAGACCCACTTCTCCCTCGCACAGCTTGCCGATCCAGACATCGCGGAAGCCAACAAGATCCTGCGCGCCTGCGTCCATTGCGGCTTCTGCACCGCGACCTGTCCGACTTACGTGCTGCTCGGCGATGAGCTCGATTCCCCGCGCGGCCGCATCTACCTGATCAAGGAGATGCTGGAGAACGATCGGCCGGCGACTCCCGACGTGGTCAAGCATATCGATCGTTGTCTCTCGTGCCTCTCCTGCATGACCACCTGTCCGTCGGGGGTGCATTACATGCACCTCGTCGATCATGCGCGGGTGCATATCGAGGAGACCTATCGTCGGCCTTTCCGCGAGCGCATGGTGCGCTGGCTGCTGGCGACAGTGCTGCCCTATCCCGCGCGGCTGCGTGCGGCCTTAGGTGCAGCCAAGTTCGCCAAACCGTTTGCTCCGTTGCTCGTCGCGACCGGTCTTAAACCACTGGCCGCCATGCTGAATCTGGCGCCGGCCACGGTCGCTGTGCGAGCGTCGCGGCAACGGATCTATCCTGCTGAAGGTGCGCGCAAAGGACGGGTCGCCTTGCTCTCAGGCTGCGCCAATCAGGTGCTGGGATCGCACATCAATGCCGCGACCATTCGCGTGCTCAATCGCAAGGGCATCGAGGTGGTGATCCCCAGAGGTGAGGGATGCTGCGGGGCGCTGGTTCATCACATGGGGCGCGAGCATCAGTCGCACGCTCAGGCCAAAGCCAATATCGATGCCTGGACCGCGGAGATCGAGGGCGAGGGGCTCAACGCCATCGTGATTAACGTGTCGGGCTGCGGCACGACCGTGAAGGATTATGGCTTCATGCTCCGCAACGACGCAGCTTATGCCGCCAAGGCGGCGCGGGTGTCCGCGTTGACGAAGGATATCAGCGAATATCTGATCGATTTGCCGCTGGATGAGCCATTGCCATCGTCGGGTCTGACGGTCGCGTATCATGCCGCTTGCTCGCTTCAGCATGGTCAGCGCGTGGTCCGTCAGCCGAAAGAGTTGCTCGCGCGACATGGTTTCGTCGTTAAAGATATTGCCGAGGGTCATCTCTGTTGCGGATCAGCAGGGACTTACAATATCCTGCAAAGCGACATTGCGCAGAGGCTGAGGGATCGTAAGATCGCCAACATCACCAAAGTGAGTCCCGATGTCATCGCTGCGGGCAACATTGGATGTATGACTCAGATTGCGTCAGGAACGTCGATACCGGTGGTTCATCCGGTCGAGTTGATCGATTGGGCCACGGGAGGCCCGAGACCGGCGGGATTGACCGGTCGCGCGCGTGCGATGCCTTCGGCCGAACCGGCGACGGCAACATCGTCCGCTCTCGCATAGCGACAGCGTAGCGCAAACATTCGGAGACGAAATCATGGCGAAGAAGGCGAAGAAGGGCAAAAAGGCTAAAAAAGCCAAACGGGGTAAAAAGGCCAAAAAGGTAACCGCGGCGAAGAAAAAGAAAACGGCGAAGCGGTCCAAGAAAACCGCCAAGAAGACCGCCAGGAAAGGCGCAAAGAAGGCTGCCAAAAAAGGCGCCAAGAAAGCCAAGAAGGCTGCCAAGAAAGGCGTAAAGAAAGGCGTAAAGAAAGGCGCGAAGAAAGCGTCCAGAAAGAGCGCACCAAAGGCCAAGAAGGCCAAAGCGAAAAGAAAGTCCGCACCGCGGAAGCGGGCAACCCCGGCGCCCGCACCCTCTGAGCCGGCTGTTACCGAAGTGGAAGAAACGTCAGTCGTCGAGAGCGGTGGCTATCGGCCGTTCGGTTCCAGCGACAGCAGCGCAAGCTGATTTCCAACGGTATTGGCAAGCCTCCATTCGCGGCTTGCAAAGGCATACGGCCCGGATCCAGTCAGGATTCGGGCCGTATTTCTTGGACCTCTGACGAGCGCCCTCACGGTGATCGATCAGATCTTATTATCTCGCACTGACCCGACAGGGGGCTTGCAGTATAAGTATATTCCGGCCGACAAGACCGAGAGGGGCATCGCGCTGCGACATCGTCTACAAGCCGGCTCCATAGAGCTGCTTTGTTGCGTCATAGTCCCGCTTTGTTGCATCGGATCGCCTGCACCAATAGCATCGCCGCCCGTTCAACAAAGCGCCAATCCAGCCGGGAGGTTTCGATGGCTTACAATATTCTGATCATGGGCGCGGCTTATGGGTCGCTCCTGGCTTCCAAGATGCTGTTTGGCGGGCACAGGATTCATCACGTCTGTCTGCCGGCCGAAGCCGACCTGATCAATGCGGAAGGTTTTCGTGTTCGGCTGCCGGTGAAAGGCCGGAAGGATCCGGTCCTGCTCGATTCGCGCAAGCTTCCTGGCAAGGTGACGGCTGGCGGCGCTGCCGGCGTCAATCCTGCAGATTACGATCTTGTCGGTCTTGCCATGCAGGAGCCGCAATACCGTTCGCCCGGCGTGCGCGAGCTGCTCGACGCGGTGGCGAAGTCGCGCGTGCCCTGCATGTCGATCATGAACATGCCGCCGCTGCCGTATATGCGCCGTATCCCCGGACTCGACGGGGATTCGCTCAAGCCCGCTTACACCGATCCGAGCGTCTGGGACAATTTCGATCCCGCCAAGCTCACCTTGTGCAGCCCCGATCCACAGGCCATCCGTCCACCAGACGAGCCGGCGAACGTCCTGCAGGTGACGCTGCCGACCAACTTCAAGGTGGCGAAGTTCGAAGACGACAAGGACACCGCGATCCTGCGTCAGCTCGAACAGGAGATCGACGCCATCCGCTTCGATCCGGGCGATGGCAGCAAGATCGAGTTGCCGGTGAAGCTTCGGGTTTCCGATTCGCTGTTCGTGCCGCTGGCCAAATGGGCGATGTTGCTGGCCGGCAATTATCGCTGCATCACGCCTGACGGCATGCGGACGGCGCAGGAGGCCGTGCATAGCGACATCGACACCTCGCGCACGGTCTACAACTTCGTCAATGATCTGGTCGTGAAGCTCGGCGCCAACCCGAATGACCTCGTGCCGTTCGAGAAGTATGCCGCCGCAGCGCAGAGCCTCGTTCGTCCGGCGTCGGCGGCGCGCGCGCTCAACAACGGCGCTCCGTTTATCGAACGGGCCGACAAACTGGTGCAGCTCATTGCGAAGCAGAAGGGCCTGAGCCTGCCTGCGATCGACGCGCAAGTTGAGTTGCTCGACCGGCGTCTGGAAGCGAATCGTAAGAAAGCCGCCTGATTCTCAGTTTCAATTGATTGCGGAAAGGCGCGTGGAAACCCTGGTTTCCCGCGCCTTTTTCGTGACTTTCATGCAACAGGCCGCTGGATTGTGACAATCACGTGTGAATTGGAGTAGCTCTGAAGCGCGAATGCTCAAAAAGGCAGCAACTGCCAAAACTTTCGTGTTGGCGATTTTATCTCGTCCGTGCCGAATTAGCGCGACTGCAGGAATGAGGCAGGGGGATTGGTGCTCGGGGATTGCGGCGCTTCCGTTCGTGACTAGTCGCCCGACCCGAGCTGCCAGGGAATTGAAATTGAAGGGGCTCACGATGAAGAAATACGTTGTGCCGGCGCTGTTTGCCGCCGCTGTTGTCACGAGTGCGCCGGCGCTCGCTGCTGATCTCAAGCCGGTTTACAAGGCTCCGCCGCCGCCGGTGTCGTACAATCCTTGGGATGTGGCGATCGGCGGCGCCGTAATGACGGACTACAATTTCCGCGGCATCAGCCAGTCGGATCGTGGTCCGGCGGTGAACGCCTACTTCGAGGGTCGCTACAACTCGTCGAAGGACGTCCAGTGGTACGCCGGTGTCTCAGCGACCAGCGTGAAGCTCGCAACTGATCCGGCCGCTGAGGTCGATCTGTACGGCGGCGCACGCTTCACCTTCGGTTCGTGGGTGCTGGATATCGGCGGTATGTACTATCTGTATCCGGGTGAACGCGCCATCGATGGCACGATCATCACAGCGCCGCCCGCGTTCAACACCACGTTCGCGGACACCGACTTCTGGGAAGTCTACGGAAAGCTGGCCTACAACTTCAACGACAACTGGGCCTTTGGAGCCAATGTCTTCTATGCTCCGGACTGGCTGAACACGGGTGCGGACGGCACCTATGGTTCGTTGACGCTGAAATACACTGGCGTTGCCCTTCCATCGGGCTGGAACTGGTATGTGTCGGGCGAGATAGGTCACTACTGGCTGGGTACGACCGATCTGGCCTTCACCTCAACCGGCAATGTGATCTATGCGAACCTGACGGGCACTGGCGGTGTGGACCTTCCCGACTACACCTATTGGAATGCCGGCATCGGCGTGACCTACAAGGCGCTCACCCTCGACTTCCGCTATCACGACACCAATCTGACAGGGCCGGAGTGCAACGTGCTGACGGGCGACCCCAGTGCAGCTCTGATTTCCCCGACCTTCGTCACCAACACCGTGACGGTCGGTTCGTCCAACTGGTGCGGCCGGGCCTTCATCGGCAAGTTGTCGTTCGACACCACGCTTTCAGCTTTGAAGTAAACTGAAACTCTGAACTCCAAGTTGCCTGGGCGGCGGCCGAAGGGCCGTCGCTTTTTTCTTTGCAGTCGGCGTGATGCTCTGGCATTGCCATTGCACTCCAATGCACATGACGACTGCCCGAAAATATTTACCCATGGTCGCCGGAGCCGCCGGCGGCGGCTGCGCGATCGGGATCATGTATCTGTTGTCGCTGGAAACCGAATTCCCGCTGGCGTCGATACCCTTCGCAACCTCGATCGTGCTGATGACCGGTTCGCCCGAAGCGGCCCCGGCGCGTCCGCGTGCACTCGTGGGCGGTCACGTCCTGTCGGCTCTCGTCGGTGTGGCAGCGTTCAAATTGGCTGGGCCGCTGCCGTGGGTGGCAGCCGTGGCGGTGGGGCTCGCGATGTTGATGATGCTGGCCAGCGATTGCTTTCATCCTCCGGCCGGGATCAGCCCGATCATCATCGTCATGAACGGGATGTCGTGGAGCTTCGTTCTCATCCCGGTTGCGGCGGGCGCGCTTCTGCTGCTCGTTTATACCTGGATGTGGAGCAATCTGGTGCGGCGCCAGCGGTGGCCTGACCGCTGGTGGTGAATTATTCCGCTGGCGCTTTTTGTTTCCTTTCGACCAGCTTGTGCACGCCGCCGTCGTGTTCCAACGCGACGTGGCGCCCGTGTAGCTCTGTCAGCGTCGAACGATGGCCGATCGATACGATCGTGGTGCCCTTCAGCCTTTCATGCAGGAGGCCGTAAAGCTTGGCTTCCGACGCTTCGTCGAGCGAGGCCGTTGCCTCGTCGAGGAACAGGTAATCCGGCATCTGGAGAAGGGCGCGGGCGATGCCGAGTCGCTGTTGTTCGCCGAGCGATAGAATGCGGTTCCAGTGGGCTTCTTCGTGCAGCCGCTGGACGAGATCGGGCATGCCGATCAGACGTAGGGTGTCCGCAAGCGTTCCGTCGTCGAAGGTGCCGGCGTCCGCCGGATAGGATAGGGCGATCGCGAGTGTTGTGACCGGGAAATAGGGGCGCTGCGGCAGCACCATGACGCGAGCGTCCTTCGGGATCGTGACGCGGCCTTTGCCGAATGGCCACAGTCCGGCGATGGCGCGGAACAGCGTCGATTTTCCTGCGCCCGATGGACCGGTCAGCAGCAGGCGCTCGCCGGGTTGAATGTCTGTCTCGGCCGTCGAGACTAGAGTCTTGCCATCCGGACGATCGACAGACAGGTCATCGATCCGAATCGTCTTCGCTGTCGCATCCGGCGATACCGAGAGCTTTGCATCCGCATGGATCGCGTGTGCCGCATCCAGCGAGCGGTTGAACCCGCTCAACCGTTCGATGATGGCCGCCCATTCTGCCATCGTCCGATAGACCGTGACAAAAAAGGATAGCGATTCCTGCACGCTGCCGAAGGCGCTGGCGGTCTGGGTCAGGGTCCCGAGCGGCATGGCGCTGGAGAAATAGGCGGGGCTTACGATAACGTAGGGCAAGACGACGGCGGCTTGCGAATGGCTTTGCTGCACGAAGATAATCGTCTTCTGCCGCGACATCAGTTGCATGAAGTTGCGGATGACGTTGCCGAAGCGTTCGCCGAGACGGCTGTTTTCCGCTGTTTCTCCGCGCAGCAGCGCGATCTGTTCTGAGTTCTCGCGTACGCGCACCAGGTTGAAGCGGAAATCAGCCTCATATCGTTGCTGTTGAAAATGCAGTCCCGCCAGCGGCCAGCCGACCCAGTGCGTCAGCAACGTCCCGCCGACCGAATAGATCAGTGCCGCCCAGACCAGATAGCCCGGAATGTGGACCGGCGATCCGAACAGCGTCAGCGGCGCGGCTTCTGACAGGGACCACAAGATCGCAAGAAACGAGATCAGCGTCACGACCGCGCCGAGCAGCCGGACACTGATCAAAAGCGTGCGTTCGATGAATTGGTTGATGTCGTCGGCAATGCGTTGGTCCGGATTGTCCGCGGCGTCGCCGAGGAGCTGCATACGGTAATGCGCCGAATGGCTCAGCCAGCGGTCCAAATAGGTTTTGGTCATCCATGTGCGCCAGCGGATCTGGAGCCATTGGTTGAGGTAAAGCTGGTAGACGGCCAGCACGACAAAGATCGCTGCCAGCGCGCAAAAGATCTGGATCTCGGTGACGAACGAATTCCAGTCGCGGTCCTGCAGCGCGTTGAAGAAGCGCGCATTCCATTGATTGATGAGGACGTTGATCGCGACGATCGATAGCTCGATCGCAATCACTGTGCCGAGCAGCAGCAGACCGGGCCAGCGGTCCTCCGATTGGAAGTATGGCCGGGATAATCCCCAGATTTCGGCAACGAAACGGGACAGATTTTTCACGAGTGAGCTTCGCTTTGGTGCGGTGCAAGAAGACGGGCGATACCTTCCCGTCTCGGTGCGTAACGGTCAGCATAACCGCACGCAAATCTTGAGGTGTTCTTCCGGCGCATTCGACTTTCGACCAAGTGTCGATCGGGACGAAGCCCTTGTGCAAAGACAACAACCCGTCCAAACTATGACAAAGCTGCTGGAATACCGCATACGAACCAGTGGTTAATAACGATAAACCGGCTTCAAAAAGCCGGAACGATAAATGGTCGCTAGGGAGGATCTGATGACCAAAAAATCGGACAAAACGACGTCGCGTCGAAAATTTGTGTTGGCGATGGGCGCGACGGCGTCGGCAGCGGTTGCTGCGCCGCGCGTTGCAAAGGCACAGGGCCCGATCAGCATGCGCTGGCAAAGCACGTGGCCCTCAAAGGATATTTTCCACGAATTCGCGCTCGATTACGCCAAGAAGGTCAATGACATGACCGGTGGCGATCTCAAGATCGAAGTGCTGCCTGCGGGCGCCGTAGTACCGGCCTTCCAGTTGCTTGATGCCGTATCGAAGGGATTGCTCGACGGCGGTCACGGCGTGCTCGTCTATCATTATGGCAAGCAAACGGCGCTGGCGCTCTGGGGTTCGGGCCCGGGCTTTGCGATGGACGCAAACATGCTGCTGGCCTGGCACAAGTACGGTGGCGGCAAGGAACTGCTCGAGAAACTTTATGCTGCGGTCGGCGGCAACGTCGTTTCATTCCCGTATGGACCGATGCCGACTCAGCCGCTTGGCTGGTTCAAGAAACCGGTCACCAAGCCGGAGGATCTGAAGGGCCTGAAGTTCCGCACCGTCGGTATTTCCATTGACGTGTTCAGCGGGATGGGCCTTGCGGTGAATGCGCTGCCGGGCGGCGAAATCGTGTCGGCGATGGACCGTGGCCTGCTCGACGCGGCGGAATTCAACAACGCGTCCTCGGACCGCGCGCTCGGATTTGCCGACGTGTCCAAGGTCTGCATGCTGCAGAGCTACCATCAGAACGCCGAGCAGTTCGAAATCATGTTCAACAAGGACAAGTACAACGCGCTGCCGGACAAGATGAAGGCGATCATCGCCAACGCGGTGGAGGCGGCCAGCCAGGATATGTCTCTGAAGGCGATCGATCGTTACTCGCAGGACTATCAGACGTTGCAAACCAAGGACAACGTCAAGTTCTACAAGACGCCGGATGCTATCCTGAAGCGGCAGCTTGAAATCTACGACGAGGTCGTCAAGAAAAAGTCGGCCGAAAATCCGCTCTTCAAGGAAATCCTGCAATCGCAGCTCAAGTTCGCCGAGCGCGCGACCAAGTGGGAGCAGGACACGGGCGTGAACCGTCGTATGGCGTTCGATCACTATTTCGGTGCCAACGGCGCAGCCAAGAAAATCTAAGGGTTTCCGACACGAGCAAAGCGCCATTCGGTCGTCGGCAGCCGGGTGGTGCTTTGTGTTTCTGGAATCGGTTCTCGTGATTGGCAGTGCCTATGACTGTTCAACGTTTTCTGTTCGTCATTGACGGTATCAGCACATGGGTCGGTAAGGCAGCGGCCTGGCTGATGATCGTGTTGACGGTCGTTGTGTGTGCCGAAGTGTTCAAACGTTACATCTTGAACATGCCGACCTCATGGATTTTTGATCTGAACAACATGCTCTACGGCACGTTGTTCATGCTCGCCGGCGCCTATACGCTGGCGCAGAATGCCCATGTTCGCGGTGATTTTCTTTACAGCTCCATGCGACCACGCACGCAGGCAGCGCTCGATTTCGTGCTGTATATCGTCTTTTTCTTCCCGGGCATTTTGGCGCTGATCTATGCGGGCTACACCTTCGCCGAGGAATCCTGGCGGATCGGCGAGCATTCGAATGTCACGGCCGACGGGCCGCCGGTCTATCATTTCAAGACCGTCATTCCGATCGCTGGCGCGCTGATCATGTTGCAGGGCGTGGCCGAGATTGTGCGCTGCGTCGTCTGTCTCAAGACCGGACGATGGCCGGAGCGGCTGAAAGACGTCGCGGAAACTGACGTCATCGGAGAGCAATTGGCCCATAGCGAATATGTCGATGCGGAATCGCGCGACGTCGCGATCCAGAAGGCCAAGAACATCGACGAGACCGCGCGCCAACGCGGCATGGGTGGGGATTTGTTAACATGAGTGATCCGGCACTTGGCCTCTTGATGCTGGCGCTCATTGTCGTCGTCATCATGATGGGCTTTGCCACGGCCTTCACGTTGATGGGCCTTGGCATGTTCTTCGGTTTCATCGCGTTCTATGTACCGGGTCAGGCTTGGACCGATAACCGCGTGTTCGACTTGATGGTCCAGCGCACCTATGGCGCGATGACCAACGATGTTCTGATTTCTATCCCGCTCTTCGTGCTGATGGGCTATGTGATGGAGCGGGGCGCGCTGGTCGACAAGATGTTCTATTCGATCCAGCTTGCGTTCCGGAACGTTCCGGCCTCGCTTGCCATCGCAACGTTGATCGTCTGCACGTTCTGGGGCATTGCGTCTGGTCTCGTTGGCGCCGTAGTCGTTCTGATGGGCGTTATCGCCTTCAATCCGATGCTGAAAGCCGGCTATGACGTCAAGCTCGCGTCTGGCGTGATCACGGCGGGCGGAACGCTGGGCATTCTGATCCCGCCTTCCGTCATGATCATCGTCTATGCGGCGGTGGCGGGGCAATCCGTGGTCAAGCTCTACGCGGCCGCGATGTTTCCGAGCTTCTTCCTAGCGTTTCTCTATCTACTCTACATTCTCGGCTGGGCGATGCTTAATCCGAAGATCGCGCCGAAACTGCCGAAAGAGCAGCTCAAGGTGCCGGTGCCGGACTGGATGCACAAGCTGCAGGATGCTTATTCGAGCAACATGTTTGTGGCGCTGGTCTCGGCCCTGCTGTCACCGGGGAAGGCTGCGGCGATTGATGACGAAGGGCGTCCGCTGGGGCGTTGGGTATTGTTCAAGAACTTCATCGCATCGCTCGTTCCGGTCGGCCTGATCGCAGGAACGCTCTGGCTGGTCTGGTGGTATGTCGTCATTCACCAGCAGCGCGGCGCCGAAGACGAACTGCCGGAAGGGCTGCAGCCGTTGGGCTCGGCTGCCACGGCGGTGCTGACACCCTCGGAGATGGGCCCGAGCACCAGCTTCTATGTTTGGTTTGCCGTGATCGCGACTTTGGCGGCGATGATCATGGTGCGCTATTATTCGAGAATGAATGCCGACCGGCTTCAGGTGATCAAGCTGGTCAGCTCGTCGGTGATGCCACTCGGTATTCTCACGGTTGTCGTGTTGGGCGTGATCCTGTTCGGCATCACGACCGCGACGGAATCGGCTGCGGTCGGCGCGGCGGGTGCCTTCATTCTGGCCTTCCACGCTCGCACGTTGAACTGGAAACGGACCAAGGAAGCGGTGTTCCTGACAGCCAAGACCACGGCGATGGTCTGTTGGCTGTTCGTCGGCTCGGCGCTCTTTTCCGGTGTCTTTGCGATCCTCGGCGGTCAGGCGCTGCTGGAAAGCTGGGTGTTGTCGCTGAACATGACGCCGACCCAGTTCATGATCCTGTCGATGGCGATCATCTTCGTTCTCGGCTGGCCGCTGGAATGGACCGAGATCATCATCATCTTCGTGCCGATCTTCCTGCCGATGCTAGCGCACTTCAACATCGACCCCATCCTGTGGGGTGTGTTGGTGTTCGTGAACCTGCAGGCAGCATTCTTGTCGCCGCCGGTCGCGATGTCAGCCTTCTACCTGAAAGGTGTCGCGCCAAGTCACGTCACGCTGAACCAGATCTTTGGCGGCATGATGCCCTACATGCTGATCGTCATCATCTGCATGATCATCATGTATCTGTGGCCTGGCATGACCCTGTGGCTGCCGAACTATCTCTATGGAGGCGGCTAGCGACGGCCTCGGGCAACGCTTTTGCCGATCGCGCCAAGCGTGTAAGAAGCGCGTCCGAATGATGTTTTGGTCATCTGGAATTAGGATGCGCTGATCGTGGCTATGGACGAACTTGTTGCTCTCCCGGCGGCAGCCGCCGTGCAGGAAATCGCGAAGGGTGCTGTTTCCGCGGAGGACTATGTCCGCGCCTGTCTGGACCGGATCGCCGAGGTCGAGCCGGAGGTCCGGGCATTCGCGCATCTCAATCCCGATCATGCCATCGCTCAGGCACGGGTGCTCGACGATCATCGGATGCAGGGCGGCGCGTTGGGACCGCTGCATGGCATACCGGTTGCCGTCAAGGACATCGTCGACACCGCGGACTATCCGACCGAATACGGCTCGCAGATTTTTTCGGGTCGCCAATCGTCTTCCGATGCCACGATTGTATCGAAGCTTCGTGCCGCCGGCGCGGTGATCATCGGCAAGACGGTCACGACCGAGTTCGCCTATTACAGCCCGGGAAAGACCCGTAATCCGCACGATGTCGAACGCACACCAGGCGGCTCGTCCTCAGGCTCGGCGGCAGCGGTTGCGGCCGGCATGGTGCCGCTCTCGATCGGTTCGCAAACCAATGGCTCGATCATCCGACCGGGAGCGTTCTGTGGTGTGTTCGCACTCAAGCCGAGCCACGGTCTGATATCGCGCAGCGGCATCTTAGATTTGTCGCAGGTCCTTGATCACATCGGACCGTTTGCGCGCAATCTGCAAGACCTCGCATTGATCATGGAGACGCTGGCCGGATACGACCCCGATGACGCGGATACCCGGCCAGTGGCAGTGCCATCCTATCAGAAGGCCGTGACCGAGGATTTTCCGATCGAGCCGCGCATTGCCTTCGTCCGGACGCCGATTTGGGACAAGGCGGATGATGCGACGAAAGAAGCGTTTGAAAAACTGGCCGACAGTCTCGGCGACGCCTGCGTCGATCTCGAATTGCCGGCGGATTTTGCGAGTGCCTGGGATACGATCCGCACCATCATGGTGGTGGACATGGGCCACCGCTTCGGTCCGATTGCTGACAAGTATGGTGACGCCGTCAGCCAGGTTATGCGCGATCTGATCGATGAGGGCCGGAAGGTGACGGCGATGCAGTATCGCGATGCGCTGGCGTTGCGGCTGTCGCTTGCCGAGCGCTTGAACCAGATGTTCGCGCACTTCAATGCGATCGTGACACCGGCTGCGCCGGGCGTCGCGCCGGTTGGTCTCGAGTCCACCGGCAGTCCAGCGTTCTGTTCGTTGTGGACGCTGACAGGGTTGCCGTCGATGTCTTTGCCGTTGCTGGAAGGCGAGGGCGGCATGCCGCTTGGCGTTCAGCTCGTCGGCGCGCGTCATGATGATTTCCGTCTATTCCGTACCGCCAAATGGCTGACAGAAAAGACTGCGCCAAAGCCGGCGAAACGTCGCAAACGTTGATAACAAATTGCGCGGCGGCTGTGGATGATGATGGGCAAGGAAAGCCATGCCGCAGATCACACGCCGCGACTTTCTCAATGGCTTTGCGCTCGGCATTGCCGCGGGACTGTCGCCGGCCCAGCAATTGTTTGCACAGACCGCGAGGCGTTATCCGCCGGCGCTGACGGGCATGCGCGGTCAGCACGACGGCTCATTTGAGGCCGCCCATGCGATGCGCGATGGGCAGGTGCCGTCGTTCGAGACCATCCCGATCGAAGAGAGCTACGACCTCGTTATTGTCGGCGCAGGTATCAGCGGCCTCTCGGCCGCATTTTTCTATCGGCAGCAGAAGCCGGATGCGCGCATCCTCATCCTCGACAATCATGACGACTTCGGCGGTCACGCCAAGCGCAACGAATTCAGGATCGGCGATCGCCTGATCCTCGGTTATGGCGGCAGTGAATCATTGCAATCGCCGCTGGGGCTATTCAGCGACGTTGCCAGGCGTCTGCTGCGCGATCTGAATGTCGATATTGCGCGCTTCCAGACAGCATTCGAGCGCCATCTTTATCCTTCTCTCGGGTTGTCACGCGGCGTGTTCTTCCCGCGCGAGCATTTCGGCCGAGATGCGCTGGTAACCGGAGATCCGACCGCAATGGTGGCAGACGATCTCGGTCCTGGCTTGCTCAACGAGAAATCGCCGCAGGACTTCATCGCGGACTTTCCGCTCTCCGACGGGGAGAGGGCGCAGGTGTTGGCGCTGTACGACCGTATGCGCGATCCGTTGACCGGCAAGACCACGGAAGAAAAGATCGGGTTCCTCGAGCGGACCAGCTACCGCGATTATCTCATCCAGACCTGCGGTCTGAGCGAGAGGGCTGCCAATTGTTTTCATGGCCGTTCGCTCGATTTCATGGCGCTGGCGAGTGACATGATCCCGGCCGCAAGCGCGTGGGAGATCGGGCTGCCCGGCTTTGCCGGGCTCGGGTTGCCGGAGCAGCCAAGTCCCGAACGCAACGAGCCCTACATCTATCATTTCCCGGACGGCAATGCCTCGATCGCACGCCTCTTGGTCCGCGCGCTCATACCCGGTGTCGCGCCCGGCAACACCATGGATGACATCGTGCTGGCACCGGTTCTCTACGACTGGCTCGACCGCGATGGCCATGCAGTGCGCATCCGGCTCGATAGTACCTGCATGCATGTGAAGTCGATGCCGTCAGGTGCCGAACTGGCCTATATCCGTCATGGCGAACTCCACCGCGTCAAAGCCGCGCACACCATTCTGGCCTGCTTCAATATGGCGATCCCGTACATGATGCCGGAATTGCCGGAGGAGCAGCGCCACGCGCTTCTTCGCAACGTCAAGGCGCCGCTTGTTTACACCAAGGTGCTGGTGCGCAACTGGAAGGCCTTCGCCAATCTCGGTGTGCACGAGATTTCCGGACCGATGTCGTTCCACAGTCGTGTGAAGCTGGACTACCCCGTCAGCATGGGCGGATATCGTCATCCGCGCGATCCGTCGGAACCGATTGGTCTGCATCTCGTCCATGTGCCGAACGAATCCAATCCGGGTATGGAAGCGCGCGATCAATTCCGGATCGGCCGCATGCAGCTTCTGGATATGACATTCGCCGACTTTGAAAAACGCATCCACGACGAACTCGGTCGCATGCTCGGGCCAGGCGGTTTCGAAAGTAATCGCGACATTGCCGCGATTACCGTCAATCGCTGGTCGCATGGCTATTCCTATGGCGGAAACTCGTTGTTCGATTCAGGCGATCAGACCGAAACGATTGAACGTGCACGCCAGCCTCTGGGACGCGTGGCCATCGCCAATTCGGATTCGGACTGGCATGCCTATGCCCATACAGCCATAGATCAGGCGCACCGGGCGGTGCGGGAAGTATTACAGAGCTGAATTCTCGCGCGCCGAGAGATTGTGTGTCTGAAATCCCTTCAGAGTGACGCTTCAATCACGCCGGCACCTCCATTTTTCATCAGTAACATCGTCGTCACATTCTCGTTGATTGGAGGTGTGCTGCGACTGTGATACCCGCGCCCGTGAATTTTTTTGCGTCAGCGTCTGCCGACGTTCATCGCAGGGATGCAATTGCGGGGGGATTATTTCGAAAATGACTGAATGTTCTAATCAGATGACGGCGTCGACCTGGACCGCCGCTGTTATGTTCGCAGGGATTTTTGTTGCTCAATTATCTGCTGCTTCCGCGCAGCCTGATCCATTCAGGAATTCGCCCACCGGCATGCTCACTTTCACCATCGAGGTGGAAGGGCAAGGTCGGCACACGGCGCGAAACAAAGTGGAGTGGCACGAACTGAACGTGTCGCGACGGGTGCAACTGGAGATGCCGATGGTACGGATCGGAACGGCGCCTGGCGGCTTTCGAACTTCGCCGAAAGCCCAAGCCATCGAACAAGCCGCCGCGAAGCCGCCGGCCGGTGTCGCCGAGATGGGCAAGGCGATGGAGGCTTGCAAGGGCGATCAGCAATGCATGATGCAGGTCGGAATGAAATTCGGTCGCTTGATGCAGCAAGGAAAGATGGAAAAGCCTACAGCGCCTTCGTTGGGCAAGATGGATCGCTTTCATCACTGGATGGCCGACCGGCGTCGTCCTTGCGCGAGCGGCTCCATCGTCATCGACGACAAGGGGTATGGTGTTGAGATTTCGCCGCCCAAGCCGGCCGCACCGTTCAACTATCGGCGGACGGGCGAACGAAAACTGCCGGCAGAGCTCGAGCCGGTGATCGAGCAGGTCTGCGCAGCGACGCTGGCCATCGATACTGTTGACGGCAGCGTCGATATCGCGGTGTCGGGTCCGTTTGTGCCCGTCAAGGTGACCTATACCGGAGCCTTTGCAAGCGAAACCGGCCGCTCTGTCCTGTTTGTGGAAGATGCGAAGCACGGCGTTCAGGTCGGGGCTGTTGATCTGTTCGACTTTCCGGTCGATTCAGCCTCAAAGAGCATGAGTGGTCAGCGCCAGATCGAGAAAATGGGCCAGGTCACGCATGCAGGCGGATATGGCACGACGCCGGTCAGAGCGACCGTAAAATGGACCTTTGTTCGGCACTAGCCCTGACGCGTACAAGAAAGGCGCAGATGCTTGTCTGCGCCTTTCCGATTGTTGGAATTGAAGGTCAGCCGAGTAGCCCAACACGGTGGCCTGACGGCCTCCGCGGGCTCCAAGGCGAGCTTTTCGCTACTTCGTCTCGTTATTGGCCGCCACCAGCGCATTCACATTGGCATCGAACAGCGCGATGTAATCGTCGGTGTTCGGCAGCATGCCGACGGTGCCGGCGAGGTGCACCACCTTCGCGCCGGTGCGCTCCGCCAGCATGTTGGAATGCCGTTCCGGCTGATTCGCTTCTGCAAGGATGAGGCGGATATTCTTGTCCTTGATCAGCTTGGTCAGTTCGCCGATCCGGCCGAGTTTTGGTGGAGCGCCGTCGCGCGAGGTGATGAAGTCGACGATGTTCAAACCGAACCGATTGGCGAAATAATCCCAGTCGTCATGGAAGGCGATCAGCGGTTCCTTCTTCAGCGGCTCGAGCCGGGACTGCCATTCTTCGAGCTTGTAGTTCAAGCGCGACAGGAACGTCTTGCGGTTCTCTTCATAGTACTTCCGGTTTTCGGGATCGACCTCCGAAAACGTTTTCACCATCGCCGCCGTAATGGCATCGGCGGTCTTTGGATCAAGCCAGTAATGCAGCGTCGGCGCACCGCGCAGCGCGCGCCGGTTGCGCGGGGCGAAGCCGGCACTGACCAGCAGCGGGTCGCTCACGGCGGCGGAGGCGTCGAGATGGCCCTTCTCGCCGCGCTCGATGCCGGTGCGGCCGTTCTTTTGCGCCGCGCGCGCCAGCAGCTTGTCGAACCAGGGATCGATGGTCGGTCCGGCGCGGACGACAACACGCGCGCCCTTCAGGATCGATGTTGCCTGCAAGCGCGGTGCGTAGCGCTCTGGGCGTTCGCCGGCCGGCACGAGGCTCGATACCACCACGCGCTCCGACCCCACTGCTTTGACCAGCGCGCGAAGGTCGCTCGTCGTGGTGACGACGCGAAGGCGATCCTGCGCGGATGCGATCGAAGGAAATGCGAACGAAATCGCAAAAAGGAATATCAGCCGTTTCCAGGTCAGTTGTGTCATTGTCCCATCCCGGCTGCCATTATAATGTCCCGTACCCGGCTAGGCCAAGGGCTACGACCTCCATCCCAGCATCATCATTTTCGGTGTGCTTCCGCTGTGTCATGCGGCCTGTTCCCACGTTAACCTTGCCGTTATCCCGTATCTGATCGTCCGAGACCGAACGGAGCTTTCATGTCGTTTCTGCGAAATCGCCCGGCCGCCTGCTTCACGACATTCCTCGCTATTGCCTTGACAATGTTCGCCATTGCGTCGGCTGTCGCGCAGAACGCATTTCCGTTTGACGCGGAACTGCGGCTGGAGGCGAAATCGTTACCGGGGTCCAAGCGTGTTCCCTGGCTGCAATTCGCGCCGAATGGAGCGGTGGATATCGACCTGTGGTGCGCCACCGGTCGTGGACAGGCGGTGATCGTCGATCAGACGATCACCATCCTGCCGACGTCGCTGCGCGACAATCAATGCTCGAAGGATCTCTTGCAGATGGACAAGGAATTCCTGACCAGTCTCACGCAAGTTACGTCCTGGCGCTGGGAGGGGTTCCTTTTGGTATTGGATGGGCCGCAGGTTTTGCGCTGGCGCCCGGCCTCCAATTAGTTTGCAGGTCTGATGCAGGATTGTTCGCTGCAGAAATGGCAACAGGGCTCTATTGCTTCGCCCAACCCTCCTTGTCCGTATCCCAGACCTGTCCCTTCAGTTCCTTTGCCAAGGCAGCTTGCAGCGTATCGGCCCCGACGGGTTCGGATGACTCGCCGTTGCTCTGACTTGCGGAGATCTGTAGACGCGGGCCTGCGCCTGTATCCTGGATCTCGCTGTCGAGTTGACCAATGCGGGCCACGATCGCGTCCTTTGCGCCGGGCTTCTCGCTGCTGAACACGAAGGCTGCACCGATCACTTCCGTGAGTCCAAGACCGGGAACGGTAACGTCAGGCCGTTTCACCAACACACTGAGTTCACCGGTGACGTCATCCCATTCGATCGCATCAGGTTCAGCCGACAGAACCTTTGCCATGACCGCTGAGACTGTCTTGCCGAGTTTCTCGCGATCGAGCTTGCCGTTTGCATCGCGCCAGCCGGCGGCTGGGAAACGGATCGAACGGCTGAGATCGATGCCGCCGCTGGTCCAGCCTGCGCGAGTGACGCCGGGAAACGACTTGGCCTTGGCGATGACATCAAGCGTGCGCTCCGGATCGACCTCGGCCTGCACGTCGAAATATCCGCGACGCAACGCTTCGCAGCTCGGCGCGATGCTGAAACCTTGCACCTTCACATTTTCAGTTCGCAGCGATTTCAGAAAATCCGCAAGTGACATGCGATTGACGCGGAAAGCGATCGTGCCCGGCGTGACTTCGTGAAAGTCCGCTGGGTTTTCGACAATCGTTTCCTCGACGGCTGTTTGTTCCTGAAAGTCCCTGGCGCTCATGTCGGTGATGTCGCCCGATGATCCCCGGAAGATTCGCTCGCCGTATTTCAACGTGCCATCAAACGAAAATGTGTCACCTGAACCAGTGCGCACGAGATCGACACTCACCGGCGTCTTGCTCTCCTGAGCCTGTCCAGTTCCGGTGAGGCGGTTGCCCTGCGGTTTCAACGTGATGACGATGCGATCGCGCAGTGGCGATCCCGGCGCGAGCGCATGACAAAGATCGAGCTCGGCTGAAACGACTTTGTTGCCGGCGCGCGTTTCCTTCAGGAACGCATCGGTCTCGATGTCATCCATCAGACCGTAGACGCCATTGAAATAGCGAACATTGTTTTGCGCGGCTGCGCCAAATCCGCTGCACAAAACGACAAAAAGCGTGACGATCGAGCAACGCATGGAAAGTTTCCCCAAACTTTGGCGACGCTAGCATCAAAGCCGGGCGTGGTCACGGCTTCGGAGATCGTCGGTGCCGAAACAAAAAAGGCGCGGCTTGCGCCGCGCCTTCCTGCATTCATGTGGAATGAGGTTTAGAAGCCCATGCCACCCATGCCGCCCATTCCGCCGCCGCCCGGCATCGCCGGCGCTGCGTCCTTCGGCAGCTCGGCGACCATGGCTTCGGTGGTGATCAGGAGGCCAGCGACCGAGGCCGCATCCTGCAGCGCCGCGCGCACGACCTTGGCCGGATCGACGATGCCGGCTTCCAGCATGTCGACATAGCTTTCGTTCGAGGCGTTGAAGCCGAAGGTTTCGGACTTGTTCTCGAGAATCTTGCCAACCACGATCGAGCCTTCGACGCCGGCATTTTCCGAGATCTGACGGATCGGCGCTTCGATCGCCCGCAGGACGATGTTGATGCCGGCCTGGATGTCGGGATTCTCGTTCGAAATCTTGCCGACCGCCTTCTTGGCGCGAAGGAGGGCGATGCCGCCGCCCGGAACGATGCCTTCTTCAACGGCAGCGCGGGTGGCGTTGAGCGCGTCTTCGACACGATCCTTCTTTTCCTTCACTTCGATTTCGGTCGCTCCGCCGACCTTGATCACCGCAACGCCGCCGGCGAGCTTCGCCAGACGTTCTTGCAGCTTTTCACGGTCGTAGTCCGAGGTGGTTTCTTCGATCTGAGCCTTGATCTGCGCGACGCGGCCTTCGATGTCCTTGGCCTTGCCGGCGCCTTTGACGATCGTGGTCTTTTCCTTCTCGATGATCACCTTCTTCGCACGACCCAGCATGTTGAGGGTCACGGTTTCCAGCTTCATGCCGAGATCGTCAGAGATGAGCTGACCGCCGGTCAGGATAGCGATGTCTTCCAGCATGGCCTTGCGGCGATCGCCGAAGCCCGGAGCCTTCACAGCTGCGACCTTCAGGCCACCGCGGAGACGGTTGACCACGAGGGTCGCTAGCGCTTCGCCTTCGACGTCTTCAGCGATAATGATCAGCGGCTTGCCCGACTGCACCACGGCTTCGAGCAGCGGCAACATCGACTGCAGACCGGAGAGCTTCTTCTCGTGCAGCAGCACGTAAGCGTCTTCCATGTCGGCGATCATCTTCTCGGCATTGGTCACGAAATACGGCGAGAGATAGCCGCGATCGAACTGCATGCCTTCGACGATGTCGACTTCGGTGTCGAGGGACTTGGCTTCCTCGACGGTGATGACGCCTTCATTGCCGACCTTCTGCATCGCCTGGGCGATCATCTTGCCGATGGTCTGGTCGCCGTTGGCGGAGATGGTGCCAACCTGTGCGACTTCGGCTGAAGATGCGACCGGCTTCGCGCGCTTCTCAATGTCCTTCAGGACGGCGGCAACGGCGATATCGACGCCGCGCTTCAGGTCCATCGGGTTCATGCCGGCGGCAACCGACTTGGCGCCTTCGCGCACGATCGCCTGGGCCAGCACGGTCGCCGTCGTCGTGCCGTCACCGGCGCGGTCGTTGGTCTTGGAGGCGACTTCGCGCACCATTTGCGCGCCCATGTTTTCGAACTTGTCCTCAAGCTCGATTTCCTTCGCCACGGTCACACCGTCCTTGGTGATGCGCGGGGCGCCGAACGACTTGTCGATCACGACGTTCCGGCCCTTGGGGCCCAGAGTGACCTTCACCGCATTGGCGAGAACATCGACGCCGCGCAGCATCCGCTCGCGTGCATCGCTGGAAAATTTTACGTCCTTGGCAGCCATGTTGCTTGCTCCGATTGATCTTGTGAGACCCTCATCCTGAGGAACACGGAACGCGCGTCTCGAAGGATGAAGGTCGGGTCCATGCCATTCGCCCTCGTCCTTCGAGACGACCGCTGCGCGGCCGCCTCAGGACGAGGCCGAAAAAAGTCAGGCGATCACGCCCATGATGTCGGACTCCTTCATGATGAGGAGTTCTTCGCCGTCCAGCTTCACTTCGGTGCCGGACCACTTGCCGAACAGCACGCGGTCACCGGCCTTGACGTCGAGCGGGGTCAGCTTGCCAGCTTCGTCACGGCCACCCGGGCCGACGGCGACCACTTCGCCTTCCTGTGGCTTCTCCTTGGCGGTATCCGGAATGATGATGCCGCCCTTGGTCTTCTCGTCTGCCTGAAGGCGACGCACGACGACACGGTCATGCAGGGGGCGGAATTTGGTCTTGGCCATGTTTTCCTCGCGGGGATGGTGCGCTGTGGCGCCTGAAATTTGCTGATCGTGCAGCTGCTTGGCACTCAGCTCAAAAGAGTGCTAACGGGTTGCGGACATACGGGCCGAATGGGTTGTCTGTCAAGACAGGATCGTTCTACCCGGGGGGTGACGTTGCGTCGGTTCGGCGTTTCTATTCGAGCGCGAGCGGCGGCTGCTTTCGGAGCGATTTGTGGATGTTGCGGGCTCCAATTTGCCCAAAAGTCTTGCGCCGCCGAAGACTTGCCCGCACAGTAGCGTGAATGTGATGTGAACAGGGACAGGTTATCCCTGCAATCGAGGTCGAACCATGTTGTCAGTACGGCTCCTCGCCCCGATCAAGTCCGGCGTGCTCGTCCTTGCCGCAACGCTGGCCGTTGCCGGCTGCGCGAGTCAGGGACCGAGCGAGGGGACCATTGCCCCCGTCGCGGCCACTCCTGATCTTCCGCCAGCGATCAAACCACAGGAAATTACCGGGCGTTGGGGCCTCGCGGCATTCCACAATGCGAACGATCTCAAGCGTACCGAGGCCGCTGCGCGCAACGGCTGCCGGCAACCATACAATATTGGCATGGGCCCGACCGGCGGTGTGATCATGCATATGCCCGACAAAGCCCAGCCCGAAGAATTGCGGATGAAGGGTGCTCCGGGCAACAAGACCTATATCGGTCCGGCGGGCGAGCCGGCCGGCGGTTTGCAAGATCGCGAGATCACGTCGTTCGATGGTCGCACGATGACCGTCCGTTTCCTCGACCCAGAGGTGTCGGGCCGGTACGGCACGCAGATCTACGTCCGCTGTGCACCGCGGGCTTAATGACGACGTCCGGTTCGCTCGAATCGGGTAGCGTCCGGCGCGATTAGGTCCGCGGCGGAGATTTTGCCCCATGATGCGCTGGTTCAATGCGTTGCTCCCGAAGGAGGAACGCTTCTTCGAGCTGTTCGCGCAGCACTCCCGGACCCTGGTGGCGGGGGCGGATGCACTGCGCACCATGCTCGATGGCGGCGATGCCGTCGCCAAGAACTATCAGCTCGTGATGGACCGCGAGCACGATGCCGACGCCATCACGCGCGATATCTTCATCGCCGTGCAGCGGACTTTCATCACGCCGTTTGATCGCGGCGCGATCAAGGAGCTGATCACGTCGATGGATAATTCCATCGACCAGATGCAGAAGACCGCCAAGTCGGTGATGATTTTCGAACTTCGTGAATTTACACCGCAAATGCGTGAGATGGCTGATCTCATCAAGCGGTGTGCGCTTCTGGTTGAAGAGGCCATTCCGCGGATGCAATCGATCAGCGCCGAGGCCGCAAGGCTGAGCGAGATCACGGAAGAGATTTCAAAGCTCGAGGGCCAGGCTGACGAGCTTCACGACCTCGGGCTGAAGGAGCTCTACCAGAAATATCGTAATGACCCGATGGGCTACATCACCGGGAACGAGGTCTACGACCATCTCGAGAAAGTGGTCGACCGGTTCGATGACGTGGCCAATGTGATCCATGCCACCGTGATCGAGCACGTCTGACGGATCTGCCAGTGGATGCTTCGCTCGTATTTCCGTTGCTGGTCGGGTTGATCGCGATCGCGCTCGTCTTCGACGTCATCAACGGCATGCATGATGCCGCCAATTCGATTGCGACCATCGTCTCGACCCGGGTGCTGCGGCCGCACTATGCGGTCGCCTGGGCAGCCTTCTTCAACTTCATCGCCTTTCTGGTGTTCGGGCTGCATGTTGCCAACACGATCGGGACCGGCATCATCTCGGCGGATATCGTCGACTCGCGGGTGATCTTCGCGGCATTGATGGGCGCGATTTCGTGGAATCTGATCACCTGGTATTATGGCATCCCATCCAGCTCTTCGCATGCCTTGATCGGCGGGCTGGTTGGTGCAGGTGTCGCCAAGGTGGGCCTCTCGTCGATCGTATGGTGGGGCCTCATCAAGACCAGTGCCGCCATCGTGCTGTCACCACTAACGGGGTTTGTGCTCGCGCTGTTCCTCGTCCTGATCGTATCGTGGATTTTCGCGCGCTCGACGCCCTACGGCGTCGATCTCATCTTTCGCACCGGCCAGTTCATATCGGCATCGCTGTATTCGCTCGGTCATGGCGGCAATGACGCGCAGAAGACCATGGGCATCATCGCGGTGCTGCTCTATTCGCAAGGCTATCTCGGCAGCGAGTTCTACGTTCCCTTTTGGGTGGTTATTGCCTGTCAGGCCGGCATGGGGCTGGGGACATTGATGGGCGGCTGGCGGATCGTGAAGACCATGGGTTCGCAGATCACCCGGCTGACGCCTGTACAGGGCTTCTGCGCGGAAACGGGCGGTGCGATCACCCTGTTCATGGCAACCGGCCTCGGCATTCCGGTTTCGACCACGCACACCATCACCGGCGCGATCGTCGGGGTCGGCGCGGCAAAGAAGGTTTCGGGCGTGCGCTGGGGCGTGGCCAATGGCATCGTCATGGCCTGGATCATCACCATTCCCTGCACAGCGGCGATCTCCGCACTTTGTTTCTGGGCGACGCGTCTGTTCGGTTGAGTAGGAACCGGAGACGGCGCTAGTCTAGGCGCCGTCTCATGCCTCATCCCCGCGATTTCATCTTCGGACCCTGGCGCGCCGTGCTTGTTCTCGGCGTCACGCAAATTCTCGCGTGGGGCATTCTGTTTTATCCGCCAGTGCTGATGATGCCGTTGATCGCGGCGGAGCGCGGCTGGTCTCTGTCCTTCGCGATGGCCGGCTTCTCGCTGGCGCTGCTGGTGGCGGGCCTTGTGGCGCCGACGATCGGCGGCTGGATCGATCGCTTTGGCGGCCATGTCGTGATGGCGTGCGGATCGCTGACCGGTGCACTCGGACTTGTGTTGCTCGTCACCATTTCACATCCAATCGCTTACTTCGGCGTCTGGGTCATTCTCGGCATTGCGATCGCTTCCAATCTCTACGATCCCGCTTTCGCTTCCCTCGGCCGCATCTTTGGCGCAGCGGCCCGGAAGCCAATCACAATCCTGACCTTGGCTGGCGGGTTTGCATCCACGGTGAGCTGGCCGGCGACGCAGTTGTCGCTCACGTTCATGGATTGGCATGGCACCTATCTTTTGTTCGCAGCCATTCTTGCCTGTGTGTCGGTACCGCTTCACGCCTTCGCATTGCCGCGGACACGAGCTGCGCCGCTCCCCGATGTAAAAAGCGCGAACGATGTGGCTGCGCCTGCTGTTGTTCCCGCAAAGGGTTTGATCTTCTTTCTTGTCGCAGCCGGTTTTGCGATCTACGCCTTCATTCCGTCCGGCCTCGCTGCGCATCTCCTGGCGATGTTTGGCCGTGCCGGCATCGATCCGGCGACCGCGGTGATGATCGGTGCGTTGTTCGGTCCGTCGCAGGTCGCGGCGCGGATCTGTGAGCTATCCTTTGGTGGGAACCTGCATCCGCTCACCATTGCGCGTTTCGCGGTCGCACTGATCCTGTCCGGATTCGCATTGCTGGCGATCTTTGGCTTTGCGCTGCCTGTTGCCATCGCATTCGCCATGATGTTCGGAGCCGCCAACGGATTGATGACGATTGCCCGCGGCGCTGTGCCGTTGTCGCTGTTCGGCTATACCGGGTATGGGCGTGTCTTGGGGCGGATCGCCAAGCCGTTTCAGATGATGCAGGCGATCGCGCCGCTGGCGCTGGCTTTTGTGGTCGAGCGTGCCGGCGATCCAGTGGCGCTCGCGGTGACGGCCGGATTTGCCGTGGCTTCGTTGATTTGTCTGCTGATGATCCGGAAGTCGAAAGGCTAACATTTAATCGCAAAATGCGTCGCCGGTTTCGAGATTTTTGCGACGGAAGGTTTGAGCCCCTTTAAGGTTTCGCTCGATCTCGATCAACCGCTGTTTGCGCCAGAGGCCGCCGCCATAACCGGTAAGCGATCCATCCGCGCCGATAACCCGATGACAGGGGATTATCAACGCAATCTGGTTAGCGCCGTTAGCGCGTGCGACAGCCCGGACAGCGTCGGGGCGCCCGATTCGACGTGCGATCTCTCCGTAGCTGCGGGTTTCACCTGCCGGGATTTCGCGCAGTGCGTCCCATACCTGTTGGGTGAAGGGGCTACCCGCCAACGCCAGCGGCGTGACAAAGCGTGAGGATCGGGCCGCAAAGTATTCGGTAAGTTCTTCTGCCGCCTGTTCAGACGGCCGCATCGCACCGAGACCGATACCTTCTCTGGAGTTTTCCTGTAATTTCTTCAACTCAGCGGGAAGACCCCTTCGGTCTACAAACTCCAGCAAATGCAGATGGCTGCGGCTGCTCACAGCGATCATGTCGCCCAGAGGCGTCGGTATCCACGTCGCGCGCAGCATTCTGTCTGGACGCAGATCACCAGGGGCGCACCCCAAGAGGCGCGCAAAAGCAGCACGAAATGCGCTGGAAGATTCAAAGCTCGCCTCATGCTGTGCAGTGATGACCTTGCCACCCGTTGCGAGTGTTTCGAATCCTTCGCGGATGCGGCGCTGCCGGGCCAACTCCAGAAACGTCATGCCGAACTGCCGTCTAAAGCTGCGTCGAACGGTCGAGAGGTCGTAACCGAGTTGTTCGATATGCTGCTCAGACCAGCGTAAATCCGGCCGCTCGTCCAATGCATGCAACAGGGCGGCGATTGTCGGGTCGGCCAATGCTGCCGCCTGAAGCGGATGGCAGCGCTTACAGGCACGAAAGCCCGCTTCGATGCACTCCCCTATCGTCGCATAAAAGGTGCAATGTTCGGGCTTTGGTTTTCGCGCGGGACAGGTGAGACGACAAAAAACGCCGGTTGTGGAGACGCAGACGAATGCTTGCCCATCATAGTGATCATCACGGACGAGCAAGGCCGAGTAGAGAGTATGTCGGTCTGGAAGATTGAACAGCATGCGTCGCTTCTAGCATCAATTGCGTTCACCTGACGCCGGAAATCGGGCGTCTATTCTTTCCCGCTTTGATGCCCGGCTTGTCGACACAGCTACCGTTTCGTCGCACAACTCCTGAAACCGGCGACAGGTCGGCGATCTTGGAAAATTCGAGAGCTCGTGCCACATGCCTTTGTCGCAAGTGGTAGGACACTTGGGTCCGCGACGCGCGTTCCGGAATGGCGAATTGCAGATCCCGTTCGCTTTTGTGGTGCCGGATGCTGTTCAGTGAAACATCTTGTCAATGTCGTCCTGGGTCGAGTGCCCGTTGTCGCCGGCGAGTTTCGGGCCGTTCAGCAGCTTGTCGAGGCCGGTTGCCGTTGATTGTGCAATGTCGACGTTGAAGCGCTCGATCACGCTCCAGATTTCCATCATCCGCGCAAGATGCTCCTCGACAATTTTCAGCGTTGTGCCCACCTTGGCAATGCGCTGGCCGGTCACGTCGTGGAAATTACAGGCTTCGAAAATCGTCGTGGCGCGATCCTGGATGTCCTGGGCGAGGCCCTGTTCGTGACCGTTCTTGAGGAGTGCAAGCAAGGCATTGACGCTATCGTCGATCTCTTCGGCGGCCTTGAGGATGCGGTTAGTCGCGCCCGACGTGTCGTCGAACACGGCATCCATTTCCTTGATCACGCGAGCGACACGCGACGAGTCGAAGCCCTGGTCCTGCAATGACAGGATCTCCGATCGGGTCTGCTTGATCGCATCGCCGATCACGTCGAGCTCGATCTTCAGTTTGCGGACTTCCTGCGACTGGATATCTGCGCGGAGCTCCGCTGCCGGGTGCGGACGGGCTTCGATCGCGGCGCGAAGCGCGCGGATCTCGGCGAGAATCTCGGCATGTGCGGCGGTTTCGTGTGCCGTCGCTGAATTGTCCGGCTTTGAAATTCCGTGCAGCGTCTCTTCGATCCGGAAGATCTTGCGTTGTTCCGGCATGATGTGTCCCCGTGATCCCGGTCCGCCAGCGATAAAGCATGGGGCTTAACGCACGGTTCATGCTCCGGCGCTGATCGCAGCAGCAAACCGTTAACCAACGAACTTGACTCAAAATAAACGCTAATTCGACGTAAACCGCGCATCATCGTGGTTAAGTGCGCGTTGACGTCGGCTCATTTACCAAACGGATTGAATTTTAACCTGTAGTCGATGCGCGCGACGGCAGACGCCGTTCGCCGTTTGGTTATTCAGTGCGAGTAGCGTCGATGAAGCGTACCAGTCTCTTCATGTTGGCGGCATTCTCTTGCGTGACATTGCAGCCTGCGCTGTCAGGCCAGGCTCATGCGCAAGCCTATGGCGATCCCAATCTCGGTGGCGGGTTCATCGAATTTCTGTTTGGCGGGCAGAATGCGCGGTCGCAACAATTTGGTGAGCAGCGCTACCAGCGGGGCCCGTCCTATCCCGCGGCGCCCGCCTATCATGATCCGTATCAGCGTGCGCCGGGCTTTTACGAGCCGGGCATGTATGGCCGTCGCGACATGACGCCGCCGATGGTCGATCAATCGTCGCCGCCGCAGATGCAGATGGTCGGCGGCGAGCCGGGGGCGATGTCACGGGGGCATTTCGATCCGCGTTATGCCAAGCAGATCGTGTCCTACAGCGGCAAGGAAAAGCCCGGCACGATCATCGTCGATACGCCGTCGCGCTTTCTGTTTCTGGTGCAGAACGACGGCACCGCGATCCGCTACGGCATTGGCGTCGGACGCCCGGGCTTCACCTGGGCCGGCGTAAAGTCGGTCACGCGCAAAGCCGAATGGCCGGATTGGGTTCCGCCGAAGGAGATGTTGCAGCGTCGTCCCGACCTGCCGCATTTCATGGCGGGCGGACCGGACAATCCGCTCGGCGCGCGCGCGCTCTATCTCGGCTCATCGCTCTATCGCATTCACGGATCCAACGAGCCCTGGACGATCGGACAGGCGGTCTCGTCAGGCTGCATCCGCATGCGCAATGAAGACGTCACTGATCTGTATGAGCGCGTCAAAGTCGGTGCGCGGGTCGTCGTGATCTGATTCCGGAGCGGGCTAAACGACAAAGGCCGCTGCGGGTGTGCGGCGGCCTTTTTGTTTGCGCTCTGGTTATCTCAGGCGAAATCGGAATCGTCGAAGCCGAAATCGTCTCCACCGTCGTCCAGGTCCGCGGTGTCATAGCCCTCGGGGTCGTCGTAACCCGGGTCGGGTTGACCGTAATCCTGATCCTGTCCCTGGTTCTGACCCGAGAAGCCGGCGCGATCGCTCGCGCCCGACTGTCCGACATGATCGACGCCGGCCTGCTTCGCCAGATCGCTGGACGATGCATCGCCACCACCGCCCCACGGGCCGGCATCCTTGTTGCCGCCGAGGTCGGCGGCGCTCTGTGCGGTCCCCGGTTTGCCGCCACCGAGCATCCCCTGGATGCTGTTCATCAGCATCGCGCCGCCGATCGTGCCGACGGCAGCGGCAGCCGCCGTGCCAAGGAACGATCCACCGCCGCGTTGCGGCTCGGCCTGCTGCGGTGCAGGGCCTGCGCCCGCGCCGGGACCAGGATAGGCATTGTCGGTACGAAAGCCCGGAGGCACGCCCATCGGCCGGTCGCTACCGCGAACCGGCGGTACCGAGCTGCGCGGGCGATCGCCGCCGCCAAACAGGGTATCGCGCATCGAATCGAGAAAGCCTCCACCGCGTTGCTCTGGCTGCTCCGGGGCGGCATTTTCCAGTTCCTCAATGCGTTGGGCTGCGCTGCGGAGCGCCTCGTCCTGCAGCAATACGGTCTGTACCAGCGCATAAGTCGCGTTCGGCGCCTTGCGAAGTCCGGCCATGATGGCTTGTTCGGCGTCCGGCTCGCGCGGCTGCGTTTCCAGCGTCGCAAGCTTCTCGAACAACTCGTCAACCAGCCTGCGTTCCTGTGGTGTCATGGGTAACCTCCCTCTGGTCGGTCAGAAATGTAGGAAGGCGAAACGCTATAGGGGAGGGGTCACGCCAACGTGACGCGGTTTGCAGCCATAATCTTTGGAAAGGTTTCGGCTGCAAAAAAGGCGTATTCCGCCTCCCGCAAATCTGTCAGCGGATCGAGCCGCTTCAGTGTCTCGTCGACAAAGCCGGGATGGCACATGACGACGCTGCCGTCCGGTAAGCCGTTCAGGAATTGCGGAAACAATGCTGCAAAATCCGGATTGGCGTTGAAGTCATAGCTGCCGCCAAAGCCTGGATTGGTGCGGACGCCAAGCCGCGCCGCGCGTGCGCGAAAACCGTTACTGAGGATATCGAGCAGCAGCCCCTTACGGTCGGCGAGACGCGATGATAGCGGCGTCACCCGTCCACATTGCCGCACCCAGGAATTCGGCAGGTCTTTGCTGACGATCTCCAGAAACGCGTCGCGCACCTGCGGAAAAATCTGCACATGCTGATGACCGTCCAGATAGTCCGGTGGCACGCCGAAGGTGGCGGTAAATTTTTCGATCTGCGCGCGGATTTCCGCGGCAAGGAGCGTCGGCTTCAACTGCCGCAGCATCGCGGCGCCGAGCGTCTGGCCGATCGACAGAAATGTCCCGTCGCGTAGCGGTGCATAGCCAGCCGTGAGCGGACGGAATGGCGTCGTCAGTGTGACATGCAATCCAATGGCTATGCTTGGCTGTTCAGCCTTGATCGCGGCAAGAGCATCGGCTTCCGCTTGATCGATGGCTGGCGTCACCATCATCGCCGATGTCGCGTTGATGCGGCCGCGTTTCAGCAGATCACGGATCGCCGTATTGACGCCCGGCGATAGACCATAATCGTCGGCACACAGGACGATGCGGCGCAGGTCTGCCATTCCAGCCCCGTTACTCAGCCGCGTCCGGACGGGCGTGCGGGTGCGTCGCCTTGTCTTGCGGCTTTTCGTCGGCGCTGCGCGTGTGATGATCGGCGACGAAATAGACCGGCCGTGCTTTCTGTTCCGACAGGATCTTGCCGATATATTCGCCCATCACGCCGATCATGATGAGCTGCACGCCGCCCAGCACCATCAGGCCGACCGCCATCGATGGATAGCCAGGCACTGATTTCCCATAGACCAGCGTCTCGTAAAGGATCGAGGCGCCGAAGATCAAAGCCACGGTTGCGAGAATGAGTCCCAGCAAGCTGGCCACACGCAGCGGCGCGACCGAGAACGAGGTCAGGCCTTCGATCGACAATCCGATCAGCGAGGCGATATTCCAGTTGGTCTTGCCGTGTTCGCGGGCAGCCGGTTCGTAATCGACCCGCATCTGGCGAAAACCGATCCAACTCGCCATCCCCTTGAAGAAGCGGTTACGCTCCGGCATCTGCCGCAAGGCATTGGCTGCGCGCGGTGACAGCAGGCGGAAATCGCCGGCGTCTTCCGGCAACTTGTAACGGGCGCGGAAGTTGATCAGCGCATAGAACACCTTCGCCATCAGGCGTCGGGTGAGGGGCTCGGCATTGCGGTTGGCCTTGGCCGTGTAGATCACGTCATAGCCATCATCCAGCCAGTGCGACACCAGCTGCTCGACCAGCGCCGGTGAGTGCTGGCCGTCGCCATCCATGAACAGCAATGCGCCATGGCGGGCGTGGTGCAGGCCGGCAGCCAGCGCCGCTTCCTTGCCGAAATTGCGCGAGAGCGACAGCACCTGCACGTCGATCGCCGTCGCCGGCAGGCTGCAAGCCACGGCATAGGTGTTGTCGCGGGAGCCGTCGTCGATATAGAGGACCTCGACCCGCAGGCCCCGCTGGTCGCGCAGTTTTTTTGCGATCTCGACCAGCCGCGCGTGAACACCCGGAAGGTTTGCGGCTTCGTTGAAACAGGGCACGATAATGGACAGGCTGCTGTCGCCGCGCTTGCGCGCGGGCGACCCTAGTGTATTCACATCCGGTCCAGTCCCAATCGGCATCGCGCTCTGTCCTATTCCGCGCGTCATTTCCGCCACATATAGCGCGTTACCGCCCGCAAGTCGCATGAGCTTTTATTCAGGAAACGGCATCAACGTGTTAACGAGACCACGATGATGCAACCGCCCGAACCATCAGGTTTCCCGCACCGGATCGTGGCCGCTTTGCGGCGGAAGGCGGTGCTGCTCAAGGCCATGAGCTTCGCCTCGATCGGCGTGGTGAACTCGCTGGTCGACCTCGGCCTGTTCCTGCTGGCGCTCAAATACCTGACCGCGTCGCTGGTGGTGGCCAATGTCCTGTCGTGGTGCGTGGCCGTCAGCGGCTCCTATGTGATGAACTCCTTCATCACCTTCGCCGCCGAATCCGGACGCAAACTGAGCTGGCGCACCTACGCGACCTTTGTCGCGTCACAGGTGCTCGGCCTCGTCGCCAGCACCGGCACGCTGGTGGCGGCTGCAATGGTGCTGCCGGTGCTGTTCGCGAAGCTGCTGGCGATCGGCGCCGCCTTCCTCGTGAACTTTTCAATGTCACACTTCGTGGTGTTCCGGAAGCCGGCCGCCAGTCGCTCGAGAGAAAGCGCGGACTTGTAAGTCCGGAACTTCGCTGCCACCCGCTCGTTGCTCTTTATCAATGCGAGTGAGGTGCGATCATGGCTCAGGCAATCCGCAAAGATCAGTTCAAACAGGCGGCGGAACAAACGGCGGCGGCCGAGCGCGCCATTCAGAAAACCATTGATCGCAAGGACAAGACCTCCCCTCAAAAAAAGAAAGGCGCGATGCAGGCCGGCGAACGGATTTATCCGGAGCCGCCGTTACCGGCGCAGCACCTGGCGAAGCCCGGCAACGAAGCCGATCTAGACCTTGCGCCGATGTACGACGCCCCGCACTACAAGGGCTCGGAGAAACTGAAGGACAAGGTTGCGCTCATCACCGGTGCCGATTCCGGTATCGGCCGCGCGGTGGCGGTTCTCTATGCACGTGAGGGCGCCGATATCGCCGTCGCTTATCTGAGCGAGCATGAAGACGCGGCGGAAACGAAGCGAGCTGTCGAGCAGGAGGGCCGCCGCTGCATTGTCATCTCCGGCGATGTTGCGGATTCCGCGTTCTGCAAGGATGCCGTTGCCCGCACCGTCAAGGAACTCGGCAAGCTCGACATCCTCGTCAACAACGCCGCGTTTCAGGAACACGTGCTGGACTTCGAGGACCTGACCGACGAGCATTTCGATCGCACGATCAAGACCAACCTTTACGGCTATTTCTACATGGCTAAGGCCGCGGTGCCGCACATGAAGAACGGATCGGCGATTGTGATGACGGGCTCGGTGACCGGCCTGCTCGGCAACGACAAGCTGCTGGATTATTCCATGACCAAAGGCGGCATCCACGCCTTCGTGCGTTCGCTTGCGACGCATCTCGTCGACAAGGGCATTCGTGTCAATGCCGTTGCGCCGGGGCCGGTCTGGACGCCGCTCAATCCGGCCGACAAGGATGCGGCTCATGTCACGCAATTCGGCAGCGACACGCCGATGAAGCGTCCGGCGCAACCGGAAGAAATCGCGCCGGCTTTCGTGTTTCTCGCAGCGCCAAGTTGCTCAAGCTATATCACCGGCGAGATTTTGCCGATCATCGGCGGCTATTCGGGTGGTTAGTGGAAGAAGCCCCGCGCCATTGCTGACGCGGGGCGGGTCAAGTCGATTGGGAGGTTCACGTCGCCGACTTGAAGCAACATGTTAACGCGAAAATCGGCGACGTAATCTCACAAGCAGTTACAGCTCTAAATCTGAATTGACTTCAGCCTTCAATATCCAGCCACAAATAAGATGCCAACCGTCAATGGCGCCGCTTCAGCGACGTGTCGCTGCCGCAATGTCGCGGCTAGCCCGGTATCACAACCCCGCCTTCAGCTTGTCGAACAGTGGATTGTCCTGCGTGAACACGTAGTCGATCTCGCTCACCGAGATCGCCTGAGCGCCCTTGTCGCGCAGGAAGTCCGCTAGCGCGAACACCTGGTTCGGCGGACAATGCAGCGTCAGCATACCGGACGATGTCGGTCCGCCGAACGGCGTGACGATGCCGAAACGCTCGCGTGCCTGTTCGAGCAGAGCATCGTCGCAGCCCTTGAAGCGGGTGCGCATTTCACGGAAGGCGCGCGCGCGATCCTGCCCGGCGATGCGATCGAGGATCAGGCGTGCGGTGTCGAGCGTGCCGTTGCTCCAGTCCGCCTTGCGTGAGGCGACGAGATTGGCCTGCGAGCGTAACATCACGCCGTCGTCGATGATCTTCAGCGCATTGGCGGCGAGGGTGTTGCCGGTGGTGGTGATATCGACAATCAGCTCGGCGGTGCCGGCAGCGGGTGCACCTTCGGTCGCACCAAGGCTTTCGACGATGCGATAATCGGCGATGCCGTTCTGCGCGAAGAAGCCGCGCGTCAGATTCACATACTTTGTCGCGACGCGCATCTTGCGATTATGGCGTAGCCGGAACGCGGTTGCGACATCGTCGAGATCGGCCATGCTGCGGACGTCGATCCAGGCCTGCGGCACTGCGACTACGACATTGGCGTATCCGAACCGCAAGCCGTCGAGCAGGATCACACGTGCGTCAGCATCGGGCATCATCTCGCGCACGAGGTCTTCGCCGGTCACGCCCATATGCGCTGCGCCTTGCGCAAGTTGAGCGGTGATTTCGCTGGCAGAGAGATAGGCGATCTCGACGCCATCCATGCCTTCGATGGCGCCGCGGTAATCGCGGGCGCCACGCGATTTGATCAGGCGCAACCCCGCGCGCGCGAAGAAGCTTTCGGCGTTTTCCTGCAGTCGTCCCTTGGCGGGCACGGCGATGATCAGCGGCGCGGTCATGCTGCGTCTCCCGCCAATCGCTCAATCCAGATTGAGAATCCGACGGCAGGAATCGGCGAGGACGAACCAAGCCGCGTCATCAGATCGTCGTAGCGGCCGCCCGCAACCAGCGGCTCCGCCGAGTCGCCGTCGGTGAGTTCGAATACGAAGCCCGTGTAATAGTCCATGCCGCGTCCGAACGCCGAAGAGAAGGTGAGGCGCTTGAGATCGACTCCGCGCTTGGCGAGTTCGACATTGCGTGCATCGAACAAATCAAGCGCCGGTGTCAGAACGATGCCGCCGTCGCTGGCGATCTGGCGCATCGTCACGGACGCTTCCAGCGGATTGCCGGTGACGGCGAGGAAACGCTCGACCAAAGCGCGCGTGTAAGGCGGTAGCGTCGCAGATGCGCCGAGTGTGGATTGCTCGAGGAAGCGGTCGGCGATTTCACCGACCGACCGGCCGCCGACCGTGGTGATGCCGGCGATCGAGAGCAGATCGGTGACCAGCGCACGAGCGGCCTTCGGGTCGGAGCCTGCGAGCGCGGCCAGCACGCCCTGATAGTCAGGCTTGCCATTGGCATTGCCGAGCGTCAGCCGGTCCAGATCCTGCGCCAGCGTGGCCTTGCGGTTGAAGTCCTTCACCAGCCGCCGCTTCCAGGCCGGGGCGAGATCGAGCGCCGCGACCATTCCCGCGAACAAACCGACATCACCGATCCGGACATCGGGTGCAGCCCGGCCGAAATGCGCAGTGGCTTCGAGACCGAGCGCCATTGTCTCGGCATCCGCGGCGGCCCTGTCAGTCCGTCCGAATGATTCGATCCCGGCTTGCAGAAACTCGCCCGGCAGGCTGCCGCGGTCGCGGAAGACCGGTCCGAGATAGCAATAGCCCTGCGCGGTCCCGGCAGCATTGGAAGCGAGGTAGTCGCGCGATACGGGAATGGTGAAGTCCGGCCGCAGGCACAATTCTTCGCCGGATCGCCCGGAGGTCAGGAACATGCGGCTGCGGATATCCTCGCCCGACAAGTCGAGGAACGGCTCGGCTGGTTGCAGTATGGACGGATGCGTCCGCGCATAGCCTGAATTTTCATAAGATGAAACAAGGGCTTGGGCGGAAACAAGGGTTTCCGCTCGCGGATCGGCCAAGGAGTGTGTCATCGACTGGGACATGATGGCGGGGGCTTTAGCACAGGCGATTTAAGGATTCGACGACAGCTGCACTATCTCTTTGCCAGAGGCGATTCACTGTCCTTAACGAGTCGCGACCTGCAGCCAGTAGCAGCACTTCTAAGCCATCACCAAAAATAAGGAATTTCGCTCTAGTCTGGCCCGTTGTTGAGAGAGCAACCATGGACGAGCCCCCCACGCGCAACTTTGTGGAAGACCTTTACGAGGCTGTCGCGATGCACGATTCCGTAAGGGTCGCGGCCTATCTGACTGACGACGTCGAATGGCATATGGATGGTCCGGTCGGGATTTTTCCCTTCTGCGGCTATTGGCGCGGCAAGGCCGCGGTGCTCGACTTCCTGACGCGCCTGAAACCCTCCGTCCTGCCGACCAAGCGCATGGCGCTGGAAGAAGTGGTGGTCGACGGCAATCGTGCCGCTGCCTTTAGCAAGGTTACGGCGATGCATGTCCAGACCGGCCGAACCATCGTTTTCCACTGCGCGCACTTTTTCAGCATCCGCGACGGTCAGATCGCGTCGATGCATTGTGTGGCCGATACCTTTGATGCCGTCGAGCAACTGATGGGGCACCGGATCGACGCCTACCATGAGCCGGGTATCAGCATCTCCGAGGACATTGTCGCGATATGACCGCGCTGATCGATACCGTTGCGCCGGCTGTCGCCACCGGCGCGGTGCCGGATACGCGTGATTGTATTTCGGTCTTCTATGAGGCGTATCGCACGCGCGAGCTGGCTCTGCTGGAGGCCATCATCCACGACGAGATCGACTGGCTGCTTGCAGGGCCGGTGGACCAGTTCGATTTCTATGGCGTCCGTCATGGCAAGGCCGAAGTGATCGAGGTCATCACCCGGATTATCCCCTGCTATTTCCAGATCACCGGTTTCGAGCCTGAGCAGCTTCTGATCCAGCAGACACGCGCTGCGGTGCAGGGCCGCGTCCGCGCCCGGCAGCGCGATACCGGTCGTTCGATCCGGTACGGGTTCGCGCACTTCCTGCGCTTCGAGCGAGGTAAGCTGATCTCGATGCGCGGTGTTGGCGACACGTTCGATTTTGCCGAACAGGTGGTGGGTCATCCGATCGACGTGAATCGGGAAATGGAAAATGTGCCGCTCGCGCCCGAGGATGAATATTCGGCGGTGTGAGTGTAGGGTGGACTGCTACGCTGTGTCGTCGCCGCAAGCCCAATGTCGTCCCCGCCTGCGCGGGGACAGCATCACGCCATCATCGTCTTGACGCCGTGGCGGGCCAGAATCTCCTGCACGGTCTTGACCATCTGGTCGCGCTTCACCTTGCGCTGCGCGTCCGCCTGCTTCTGCAGATATTCCTCGCGACCCTTTTCGAGTTTCGACAACTCGGCGCCAAGAATCAGATCCTTCACAACCACCTGTTCCCCCGCCGCATCGTTCTTCTCATCGCTGCCCTGGATTACCACACAGGGCGCGTTGCGTTTGTCGGCATACTTCATTTGCGGTCCGAATTTCCCTGACCCGAGATACAGCTCGGCGCGGATACCTGCCTGACGCAGTTCCCCAACCATCTGCTGATAATCTGCGATTCGATCAGAATCGAAAACCGTAACGACCACCGGGCCGAAACTTGGTTGTGTATCGGCCTTGTTCACGAGCGCGAGAGCGACCGCAAGGCGCGACACGCCAATGGAGAATCCGGTCGCAGGGACAGGTTCGCCGCGAAACCGCGAGACCAGACCGTCATACCGTCCACCGCCGCCGACCGAGCCGAAGCGCACGGGACGATTCTTCTCGTCCTTGGTTTCGAGCAGCAATTCCACTTCGTACACGGGGCCGGTGTAGTATTCGAGACCGCGCACGACCGATGAATCGATCATCACGCGATCCTCGTAGCCTGCAATCGCCACGAGTCCTGCGATCTGGCGCAACTCATCAATGCCGTCGAGCCCTTGCTTCGATGTTGCAACAACATTGGCGAGATTGGCGACGGTCGCATGCGAGGTCTGGCCCTTCGCAGCGGTGAAGGCGAGCACCATGTCGATTGCATCGTGCGACAACCCTGCACCCTTGGTGAAGTCGCCGCTTTCATCCTTGCGGCCTTCGCCGAGCAACAGTTTCACCCCATCGGGGCCAAGACGATCCATCTTGTCGATCGCGCGCAGCACCGTGAGACGCTTGCCCGCATGTTCGTCGCCGCCAAGGCCGATCGACTCGAGAACGCCATCGAGCACCTTGCGGTTGTTGATCTTCACCACATAGCTGCCGCGTGGAATGCCGAGCGCTTCCATGGTGTCGGCGGCCATCATGCAGATCTCGGCATCGGCCGCCATCGAGGCGGAGCCGACGGTATCGGCATCGAATTGCATGAACTGGCGGAAGCGGCCCGGTCCCGGCTTCTCGTTGCGGAACACATAGCCCTCGCGATAGCTGCGGTAGGGCTTGGGCAGGGCGTCATAGTTTTCGGCGACATAGCGCGCGAGCGGCGCCGTCAGGTCGTAGCGCAGCGAGAGCCACTGTTCGTCGTCGTCCTGGAACGAGAACACGCCCTCATTTGGACGGTCCTGGTCCGGCAGAAACTTGCCGAGCGCGTCGGTATATTCGATCGCCGGGGTCTCCACCGGATCGAAGCCATAATGCTCGTAAACCCTGCGGATCTTTTCCAGCATCGCGCGCGTGGCTGCGATGTCGGTCGGGGTCCGGTCCACAAGGCCGCGCGGCAATCGCGCCTTCAGTTTGCTCGGTTTGTCGGTCATCTGTCGGTTATCTGACATACAAAGTTGAGGCGTCCTACCAGCCCATACCCTGCTTTGTCATTACCGCTGAAAGGGGATAGTACGATCCCCGCTCCGCCCTGAAGGCTGAGAGAGAAGTGAGACCACCATGACCCAAGCAGCCCAACGATCGACAACCCAAGCCGCTATCCCTAACGACCTCGAAGCCTTCTGGATGCCATTTACCGCGAACAGAGCCTTCAAGGCGCGGCCGCGCATGGTCTCGCGCGCCAAGAACATGCATTATTACACCCCGGACGGGCGGGCGGTCATCGATGGCGCGGCCGGCCTGTGGTGCACCAATGCCGGCCACAGCCGCGATTCCATCGTGGCGGCGATCCAGGCGCAGGCGGCGGAAATGGATTTCGCCCCGCCGTTCCAGTACGGCAACCCGAAATCGTTCGAACTGGCCAGCCGTCTCGCCGCGTTGGCGCCGGCCGATCTCGATCACGTGTTCTTCTGTAATTCCGGCTCGGAAGCAGTCGACACCGCGATGAAGATCGCGCTCGCCTACTGGAATGTGAGCGGGCAGGCGCAGCGGGTGCGCTTCATCGGCCGCGAACGTGGCTACCACGGCGTCGGCTTCGGCGGCATGTCGGTCGGCGGCATCGGCAATAACCGCAAGGCCTTCGGCACGATGCTGGGTGGTGTCGATCATCTGCCGCACACTTATAATCGCGAGCATCAGGCTTTCTCACGCGGCGAGCCGGATTGGGGCGAGCATCTCGCCGACGATCTCGAACGTCTGGTGGCTCTGCACGGTGACAACACCATCGCCGCGGTGTTCGTCGAGCCGATGGCTGGCTCGACTGCCGTGCTGCCGGCGCCGAAAGGTTATCTGAAGCGGCTGCGTGCAATCTGCGACCGGTATAACATCCTCCTGGTGTTCGATGAGGTCATCACCGGTTTTGGCCGGCTCGGCCATGCTTTCGCGGCCGAACGCTATGGCGTCGTGCCGGACATGATCACCTTCGCGAAGGGCGTGACCTCAGGTGCGGTACCGATGGGCGGCGTGCTGGTGCGCAAGGGCATCTATGATGCCTTCATGAATGGCCCGGAGCACGCGGTCGAATTCTTCCACGGCTACACCTATTCGGCGCATCCGCTCGCGGTCGCGGCCGGCCTTGCGACGCTCGATCTCTATCGTGACGAAGGTCTGTTCGAGCGCGCGAAGAAGCTCGAACCGCTGTGGTACGACGCCTGCATGACGCTGAAGAGTCTGCCGCATGTGCTCGACATCCGTTGCGTCGGCATCACCGCCGGCATCGATCTTTCGTCCAGGCCAGGTGCAGTTGGCCAGCGCGGCTTCGAGGCGATGGACCGCGGTTTCCATGACGAGGGCATCATGCTCCGCGCGGTCGGTGATTCGCTGGCCATGTCGCCGCCGCTGATCATCAGCGAGCAGCAGATCGACGAAATCTTCGAGAAGACCGCGCGGATCATCAAGGCGGTCGCTTAAATCCGGCGCATCTCAGGGATGCGGGTGGCTGGTCTGGCCTTCTGGCCAGGCCGCCACTATGGTTATTCGTCTAAAGTCTAACCTTAGGATATCATGAGCAAGACAATCATTCAGCCGGCCGGCATGGCGGAAGCCGTCGGTCCGTTTTCGCGCGCGATCCTGATCGACAAGCATCTGCATATCGCCGGCACCACGGCGCTAAGCCACATCAGCGGCGATTATTACAAGCGGGAAGTGCCTGACACGATCGAAGAGCAGACGCGGCTGACGCTCGAAAACATCAAAAAGTGCGTCGAGGCTGCTGGCGGCAGCATGCGCAACATCTACAAGGTCGTCATCCAGCTCAAGAACCCGGCGGATTACAAGCGCATGAACGCGGTGCGGGCTGACTACTTCAACGAAGAGCCGCCGATCAGCACCTGCTACCAGGCCAATCTGATGCGCGACGACATCCTCGTCGAGATCGAAGCCGTTGCGTATCTGCCGGACGCGTGATGCGTCGTCTGCGCCATCCCGCAATCAGAATCAGAGGAAATGCCATCATGCGTCTGCTGACGCTCCCGCTCATCGCCTCACTGCTCGTTGCACCGCTTTCCGTTGCCGAGGCGCAGGAGACCTATCCCGCGCGGCCCATCAAGGTGATCGTGCCGCTGGCCGCGGGCGGCGGCACCGACATCGTGGCGCGCACCATCGCGCAGTCGATCGCCGACGACTGGGGCGCGAACATTGTTGTTGAAAACCGGCCGGGTGCCGGCACCACGCTGGGCGCGCAGGCGCTGCTGGCCGCGCCGGCCGATGGCTATACCCTGATGTTCAACACGGCGAGCTTTCTGAGCACGCCGCTCCTGATGCCGAGCCGGCCTTATGAGCGGGCGCAATTTGCGCCGGTCAGCCTGGTCGCGGCGTCACCTCATGTGCTGGTCGTCAGCGAGAAGGTGCCGGCCAAGACGCTCGCGGAGCTGGTGACCTGGCTCAAATCGAAAGACGGCAAGGCGACCTATGCATCGTTCGGGAACGGTTCGTCCGGTCATCTCGGCACGGAAATCCTGTTGCGCCGGCTGGGCGTGCAGGTCGTGCATGTGCCGTATCGTGGCAACGCCCCGGCGCTGACCGATGTCATGGCCGGGCATGTGGATATGATGCTGGCCGATCACGTGGATGGCAATATCAAGGCGGCGAAGCCGCGTCCGATCGCAATCGCGAGTGAAAAACGCTCCGAATTCTTGCCCGACATTCCGACCGTGAGCGAAGGCGGCTACCAAGGCTATACGTCACAGTCCTGGTACGGCCTTGTAGCGCCGGCGGGCACGCCGCAGGCGGTGATCGACAAATGGAATGCCGGCGTCGTTGCTGCACTCAAGAAGCCGGACGTGCGCAAGAAGCTGATCGATCAAGGCATCGATCCTATCGCGTCCTCGCCAGCCGAATTCAGCCGCTTCATGCAAAACGAAGACGCGAAATACGCCGAAGCGATCAAGGCCTCGAATATCAAGATGCAGTAACGCTGCAGCGCGGGGCGCTCACTCCGCCCCGCGCGCGATCTTGGTGACATTGTCGCTCGACGCGAGATCGGTTTCAGTCTCGGCGATCACATAGGTCGGGCGGCCGCGGGCCTCCCGCAGGGTGCGGCCGACATATTCGCCGATGATGCCGAGCACCAGCAGTTGCGCGGCGCCGAGGATAGCAACCGTCGCCATCAGCGACGTCCAGCCGCTGACCGTTCCCGGGACTAGAAAGAAGCTGACGACTGTATAGAGCACCAGCAGGAAGCCACTCGCGGCGAACACCAGCGCCAGCCAGATCGCCAGCCGCAGCGGCCGCACGCTATGCGCGGCGATGCCCATCACGGCAAGATCGATCATCCGCTTCAGCGTGTATTTGCTCTCGCCGTATGTGCGGGCGCCGCGCGAGAAAGTTATGGTCTGCGTCGGGTAACCGAACCAGCGCACGGTGCCGCGCAGGAACACGTCCTGGTCGGCGAAATTGTTGATCGTGTTCACCACACTGCGATCCAGCAGCATGAAATCGGCGCTGCCGGGTTCGATCCGCACATCTCCGATCGCATCGAGGAACTTGTAGTAGAGTTTGGACGTGAAGCTCTTCATCGCCGGCAGGGACGCATCACCGTCGTCGCGCCGTGTCGCCACCACCTTGGCCCCGGCGCGCCATGCCGCCACCAGTTGCGGGATCAGTTCCGGCGGATGTTCGAAATCGGCGTCCATCACGATCACCGCGCGCCCGCGTGCATGACGCAGGCCGGCGCGCAATGCTTCCTGATGACCGAAATTGCGTGTGAACGACAGATAGCGCAGCGCTGGGTTGTCAACCGCTACCGCGCGAATTGCCGCAAGCGTTCCGTCCTGCGAGCCGTCATCAACGAACACGATCTCGTAACGTCCGAAGTCTTCCAGGATGCGTTCAAGCGTCGCAGTCATGCGCGCGACATTGCCGGCTTCGTTATGGGCTGGCAGCACCACCGAAATATCAGGCTCGTTCATGACTCGGTCCAGCACGGCACAGCGGCATCCTCGGTTGACTGGTAAGTAATTGCCGGGCACTCATGCCCCCGGCCAGCCTTCATGGGTGTCGAGGCCGACCGGTGTGGCATACTACGACAGCGTCATGGATGCGAGAACGACGGTAACAAGTGGCGGCTTTCTCGCCTCGATCGTCGATTTTGCGTCGCGCAAGCCGGTGCAGACGCTGGCCATTGTTCTGGGCGCGCATATCGTCGTCTGGACCATCCTGCCGCTTCTCACCAGCGCCAATCTCGAACTCGATCTCGCCGAGGATCTCGCGCTCGGCAAGGAATGGCAGCTCGGTTACTGGAAACATCCGCCATTGCCGTGGTGGGTGGCCGATCTGTTCTACCGTATCACAGGCCAGATCGAGGTCGTTTATATACTCAGCCCGCTCGCAGTCGCTGTGTGCTTCCTGGCCGTCTATCTCCTGTCGCGCGATATTGTCGGTCCGGTCCAGGCCCTGGTCGCGACGCTCGCGCTGGTCGGCATTCACTTCTACAACTATTCGGCGGTCAAATTCGCGCACGACCAGATGCAGTTGCCGTTCTGGGCGTTGACCGGTCTGTTTTTCTATCGCGCGATCGTTAGCGGCCGGGCGCTGAACTGGATGTTGGCTGGCGCCACGATGGCGCTGTGCTTCTGGTCGAAATACGCTGCGTTCGCGCTCGGCGTCAGCATTGCGCTGTTCTTGCTGCTCGATCCGACCGCACGCCGCACGTTGCGTACGCCCGGGCCCTATCTGATGCTCGCGGCGTTTCTGGTGGTGATCGCGCCGAATGCCTGGTGGCTGGTCGATTCCGGCTTCCTGCCGATGCGATACGTCACCGACCGCGCCAAGGTGGCAGAGCATTGGTATCAGTTCGTCACCCATCCGACGGTCTGGATATCGAGCCAGCTCTTCTTCATGCATCCGACGCTGATCCTGCTCGGCCTCACGCTGTTCCCTCGCAAGCCGAATGCAGAACTGCCCGCGTCAACGGATGCCTTCGGTCGCCGGTACGTGACCATGCTGGCGCTGGCGCCGTTCGTTGTGGTGACCGTCATCGCCACCGCGACCGGCCGCGCTCCCGTCGCGACATGGGGGTATCCGCTTTGGTCATTCCTGCCGCTCGCCGCTGTCGTCTGGTTCGGTCCGGTCAGCGATCCTTTGAAAAAGCAGTTCTTTGCGGCCGGCTTCATGTTCCTTTTCCTGCTGGGACCGGCGGTCTGGATCGGCACTTACGTCACCGATCCTCATCTGCGGAATAAGCCCAGAGCGACCCAGTTTCCTGGCCGCCCTCTTGCGGACCAGATCACGACGCTATGGCGGGATAAGACCGGGACGCCGCTGGCTTACGTCGCGGGCACCGAGTTCGCCGCCAACAATGTTGCGGTCTATTCGCCCGACCGCCCACGCGTCATCGTGCATGGCCGGCCGCTGATCAGCCCGTGGATCGACATGGATGATGTGAAGAAACGCGGTCTGGTGATCGTCTGGGAAGTGGGGTTGCCGTTCGCGCATGTGGACGAATGGCGAAAGACGTTTGGTGCGCAAGGCGCCCCCACAGAGATTGATCTGCCGCGATATCGCGGCGGCCGTCCAACGCGCATCGGCTACTGGATCGTTCCGCCGCGTACCTGAGTAGTGGCGTGTACTTTCTGATGGATGCGCTTGCGCTTCGCAGTGCGCTCGTGAAAATACCGTTAACCTGCGCGAATCAGGCGGCGAAGGGCCGTCTTGTGTCCGCGGGCAGCAGGAATTCCATGTTGGGGCTGACGGCAATCTTCATCGCGATCTGCATGGTCATCATTGCAGCGTCGTTGGGTGCTGTCGGCTATCTGGTCTTTGGCCTTGCCGGAACGGAAGCGTCGCTCGTGGCGCTTGCTGCGCTCTCCGGGCTTGCTCTGTATAATACGATCACCGCGCGGCTGCAGGATCGCGATTTGGTCGGCCGGCAGATTGCCGATCTGTCGCGCGGAACGGCCGATCTCGCCCGTCAGGTCGCTGAGATTACGAGGCGGCAGATCGCACTCGAAAATCAGGAGCAGGCGAAACGCGCCCCCGCACCGAGTGAAGCCTTGGTTGCCGAGATCGGCGAGCTTGGCGTGCTCGTGAAGCAATTGGCCGAGACGGCCGCTGCGCATGAGACCCAGTTGAGCGAGTTGCGGGATCGACCTGCTGCGCTGCTGGCTGCGTTGACGCCATCGCCGGAATCGAACTTCGAACCGGATACAAGGCCGGTCCTGGATCTGGAGCCGGCGCAAATGATTGCAACGCCGGTGGAAACCCCGAAGCCTGAACCCGTCGCTGTCGCTGCGCCGATGAAACCGTCGGCCGACCCCTTGATCGCGTCGGGCCCGCTCAAGGGTAAGAAACCCAATGAGATCGAAGCGTTGATCCGTAGCGCCATCGATGAGAGCCGCATCGATCTCTATCTGCAGCCGGTGCTCACGCTGCCGCAGCGCAAGGTGCGCTACTACGAAGCGATGACGCGCCTGCGGATGGACGACGGTTCGCTCATCCTGCCGAGCGATTTTCTGGCGCATGCCGAAAAGGCCGGTCTGATGGCCCGCATCGACAATATGCAGTTGTTCCGTTGCGTTCAGGTGCTGCGGCGACTGCAGTTGCAGAACCGTGAAGTGGGCCTGTTCTGCAATGTGTCGATGCCGACGCTGAACGACACGGACAGTTTCCGGCAGTTCGTGGATTTCCTGGAAGCCAATCGCGCGTTGGCGTCGTCGCTGACGCTCGAATTCACGCAGGACGCATTGCGGACGATGGGCCCGCTGGAGCAGGAGAGCCTCGCCACATTGACGGCGCTCGGTTATCGCTTCTCGATGGATCGCGTCATGGACCTGCGGATGGGGCCGCGCGATCTCGCCGATCTTGGCGTACGCTTCGTGAAAGTGCCGGCGAGCCTGTTGCTCAGCAAGGGCAGTTCGTCGACCGACATTCACGCCGCTGATCTTTCGGACTTGCTCGGCCGCCACGGCATCAGCTTGATCGCCGAGCGGATCGAGACTGAAGCGACGGTGATCGATCTGCTCGATTACGATGTCCGCTTCGGCCAGGGCTTTCTGTTCTCGGCGCCTCGTCCTGTGCGCGCCGAGGCCCTGCAGGCGTCTGCCACGCGACCCGAACCCGCAGCCAGTCCGGCGCCAGCCAGCCCGACCGTACAGGAGCGAGCAGCCCCGCCGGTCGGACTCGCCGCGCTTATCGGCCAGGGAGCCATGTGAGTGGGCGCGACGGTATGGCTGGCGATCCGAGGGTGACGACGGCACATTCTCGCGCTAGATGGGCCCGCCTCTTTCACTGATCGGGTTCCCCTTGACCATTTTTTCCGAAAGCCTCGCGGCACTCGCGCCGGACTATGATGTCATTTTGTCTGACGTCTGGGGTGTCGTGCATAACGGTGTCGCCGCCTTTCCGGAGGCTTGCGACGCCTTGACGCGTTTCCGCGACGGTGGAGGGACTGTTGTGCTCATCACCAATGCGCCGCGCCCGTTCGGCGTGGTCGCGAGCCAGCTGGAACATTTCGGCGCACCGCGCAGCGTCTATGATGCGATTGTCGCGTCGGGTGACGTCACGCGCAATGTGATCGCGCAGCGGCCGGACCAGACCATCCTGCATATCGGCCCGCAACGCGACCTTGCGACATTCGAAGGATTGGATGTGCGGTTCGCGCCGGTTGAAAGCGCGGATTACGTGATTTGCACCGGGCTGTTTCACGAAGATACGGAGAAACCCGAGGATTATCGCCCGATGCTCGAGGCGATGCGTGCGCGCGATCTGTTCATGGTCTGCGGCAATCCCGATGTCATTGTCGAACGCGGCGATACGGTTCTCTATTGTGCCGGCGCGATTGCCGACTTCTACAAGAAGCTCGGCGGCGATGTGCTCTATGCCGGCAAGCCCTATGCGCCGATCTACGATCTGGCGTTGAAGCTCGCACAGGACACGCGCGGCAAGCCGGTCGATCGCAAGCGCGTCATGGCGATTGGCGATTCCGTGCGGACGGATTTCGCGGGCGCGGCCGCGTACGGGATCGATTGCATGTTCGTGACGGCCGGTATCCATGCGGCTGAATTCGGCGGCCGCGACGACCCGGATCCCGATGCGGTCGAGCGGGTGCTGGTTGCGGCCGGTGGCAAGCCGCGCGCGATCGCAAGACGGTTGAAGTGGTGACTGCTTCTGCTCCCTCCCCGTTTCAGGGGGAGGTAAAGAACAAAACGAATGCTGTGCTGTCTAAGCCGCCTCTGTCTGGTCGGCGAACACCGCCTCGATCTTGTTCTTGAGCGTCTGCGCGTTGAACGGCTTGATGATATAGTTGCTCACGCCTGCCTGCTTGGCAGCGACCACGTTTTCGGTCTTCGATTCCGCCGTGATCATGATGAACGGCACCGATGCCAGTTGTGGATCGGCGCGCATTTCCTTCAGAAGATCGTAGCCGGTCATCGGCTCCATGTTCCAGTCGGAGATGACAAGGCCGTAGGAACGCTCGCGCAGCCGTCGGAGCGCCGAGGCGCCGTCCGACGCATCGTCGATATCCTGGAAGCCTATCTGCTTGAGCAGATTGCGGATGATACGGACCATGGTGTTGTAGTCGTCGACGACCAAAATGGGCATCGAGAGGTTGACCGGCATCGGCGCAGCTCCGTCACTGCGGTCCGCTATTCTGCGGTTCCCGCGTCGTTGGGTGTTCTACCCAGGGTTGGGCACGATCTAGCAGGCCGAATTTGAAAACCCGTTAATCTCGGAAAATTTTGTTAGAAGGCTTGGAAACTCAAACTTATCTCCAATCAACGGGATGGACGCTGAGATGCTACCATCAGTTACCGTTCATTAACCGGCTTTCGAAAACTGAATGAATACAATTCCTGCCAAGGCTCCTATCGATCCCCGGATGGTCCGGACGCTGTTCTTTGACGACCTTGCGATCGGCATGCGCGAGACCCTGCTGAAAACCGTGATGGAAACCGACGTCGTCGGTTTCGCCAATGTGTCGGGCGACGACAATCCGATCCACCTCTGCGACACCTATGCCTCAGGCACGCGGTTCGGCCAGCGGATTGCGCATGGGCTGTATACAGCCAGCCTGATCTCTGCGGTGCTCGGCACACGGCTTCCGGGCGCCGGCGCGGTGTACCGATCGCAGACACTCAACTTCCATGCACCGGTGACGATCGGTGATGTGGTCACCATCATCGTCGAGGTAGTCGAACTGGTCCCTGAGGGGCGCAAGGTGCGGTTGCATTGCGAGGCCATGGTTGACAACAAGATGGTGCTTGACGGGGAGGCGATCGTGTCCGTTCCGTCCCGGCCGAAAGCCGGCTTGTCTTGACTTGCGTTCTCGCTGGGACGACACGGTGCGGTCGTAAATTCCTCATCTGCAACAACCCCTATGCCACCAGCGTCCCAGCCCAAGCCATTTGTTGTCGCCCGTGACGACGGCCCCGAGATCGCGAAACTGCGAACCGCGGTGGTCGCGATCGGGAATTTCGATGGCGTCCATCGGGGCCATCGGTCGGTGATCCAGCTCGCGCAACGGCGGGCGGCCGCGGCCGGGGTGCCGGCGGCGGTGCTGACGCTCGAACCGCATCCGCGGTCTTACTTTCGGGCCGACGAGAAGCTGTTCCGGCTGTCGGACGAGAAGCAGAAGCTGCGGCTCCTCGCCAAGACCGGCATCGATGGCGCAGTGGTGCTGACTTTCAATGCCGCCTTGGCCAGTCTTCCGGCCGAACAGTTCGTGTCCAAAATCCTCGTTGAGCGACTGCAGGTCAGCGGGGTCGCTATTGGTTTCGATTTCCATTTCGGGCAGGGGCGGGGTGGCTCGCCAAGCTTCCTGAAGGAGGCTGGCGACCGGTACCGGTTTTCGGTGGATATCGCGCCGCCGCTGGAGGATGAGGGCAGGCCGGTGTCGTCGGGCACGATCCGCGCGGCGCTGGAGGCCGGACGCGTGGTCGAGGCGGCGGAGCTGCTCGGCTATCCGTGGTTCGTGTCGGGCGAGGTGATCCACGGTGACAAGCGGGGCCGCGACCTCGGCTTTCCCACAGCCAATCTGCGGCTCGATCCGGCCTGCGGCCTGAAACACGGCATCTACGCGGTGCGGGTGGGGATCGGCGAGAAACGTTATGACGGGGTGGCGAGTTTTGGCCGCCGGCCCACGTTCGACAATGGTGCTCCGCTGCTGGAGACCTTCCTGTTAGATTTTTCCGGCGATCTCTATGGCAAGACCATCGATGTGGCGCTGATCGGGTGGATCCGGCCGGAGGAGAAGTTCGACAGCATCGATGCGCTGGTCGAGCAGATGAAGGTCGATTCGGCCCGTGCCCGCGATGCCCTGAAGCGATCGGGCGATGCTTTTCCCCGTTTGGGCATGATTTGAGCGCCTTTGCGCGCTGCAATACGCCTGCTACACCACGGGCCGCCTTTCGAATTCGCGTGCGATCCTGCCGTCGGGTCGTTCGCACGCCATGAGCATGCCGGACATGACCAAGCCTGAACGCGATTATTCCGAGACCCTGTTCCTGCCACAGACGCAATTTCCGATGCGTGCCGGTTTGCCCGAGCGCGAGCCGGCCCTGCTGGCGCGGTGGAAGAGCGAAGACCTCTACGGCAAGCTCCGGGAGGCGGCGAAGGGCCGCCGCAAGTTCATCCTGCATGACGGCCCGCCCTATGCGAACGGCAACATTCATATCGGTCACGCGCTGAACAAGGTGCTGAAGGACGTCGTCACCCGCAGCCAGCAGATGCTCGGTTTTGATTCCAATTATGTGCCCGGCTGGGACTGCCACGGCCTGCCGATCGAATGGAAGGTCGAGGAAGAGAACTACCGCTCCAAGGGTAAGACCAAGCCGGACTTCAGCGATCCGCAGGCGATGATCGCCTTCCGCCAGGAATGTCGCGCCTATGCGCAGCACTGGCTGAACGTGCAGCGCGACGAGTTTATTCGACTTGGCGTCGAGGGCGACTGGGCGCATCCCTATACGACTATGAGCTATGCCGCCGAAGCGCAGATCTCACGCGAGATCATCAAGTTCGCGAAGAACGGCACGCTCTATCGCGGCAGCAAGCCGGTGATGTGGTCGGTGGTTGAAAAGACGGCACTCGCTGAAGCCGAGGTCGAATACGAAGACTACACCTCCGACACCGTGTGGGTGAAATTCCCGGTGCGTTTTGCGCGTGGGAGCAAGGCCCGCCACAAGGCGCTGGAGAAGAAATATCGCGGCACTTCGGTGGTGATCTGGACCACCACGCCCTGGACGCTGCCGGGCAACCGCGCGATCAGCTATTCGCCGAAGATTGCTTATGGCCTTTACAAGGTCACGGAAGCCGCGCCGGACAACTGGGCGAAGGTTGGCGACCTCTTGATCCTCTCGGAGAATCTCGCCGGCGACGTGTTCAAGCAGGCACGCGTTGCTGCCTATGACAAGATCGCCGACGTTCCGGCGGAGGATCTTGCTGACCTCGCGTGCGTGCATCCGCTGCACGCGCTGGGCTACGGCTTCACCGTGCCGCTGCTCGCTGGCGACCACGTCACCGACGATACCGGTACTGGTTTCGTCCATACCGCGCCGGGCCATGGCCGCGACGACTTCGAGATTTGGACCGCGTATGCGCGCGCGCTCGAAGATGACGGCGTCAGCCCGATCATTCCCTACACTGTCGATGAGAACGGCGCCTTCACCACTCAGGCGCCCGGTTTCACCGGCAAGCGTGTCATCAACGACAAGGGCGAGAAGGGTGACGCCAACGAGGCGGTGATCAAGGCGCTGGTCGAGGCCGGCACCATCATCGCGCGCGGTCGTCTCAAGCATCAATATCCGCATTCCTGGCGCTCGAAGAAGCCGGTCATCTTTCGCAACACGCCGCAATGGTTCATCGCGATGGATAAGGGCATTGCCGCCAAGGGTGATACCTTGCGCGCTCGTGCTCTCGAAGCGATCAGCGTCACGCAATGGGTGCCGCCCGCTGGCGAGAACCGCATCAACGGCATGATCGAGAGCCGCCCGGACTGGGTGATCTCGCGTCAGCGCGCCTGGGGCGTGCCGATCACGGTCTTCATCAGGGAAAAGAGTGACGGTTCGGTCGAGATCCTGAACGATGCCGACGTCGATCGGCGCATCGGCGATGCCTTCGAAAAGGAAGGCGCCGACGCATGGTATGCGGAAGGCGCAGCCGAACGCTTCCTTGGTGATCGTGCCAAAGAGGGCTGGAAGAAAGTCGACGACATTCTCGACGTCTGGTTCGATTCCGGCTCGACCCACGCTTTCGTTCTCGAAGACGCGAAGAATTTCCCGCAGCTTGCTGGCATCAAGCGCAAGCCGAATGGCGACGATCTTGTCATGTATCTGGAAGGCTCGGACCAGCATCGCGGCTGGTTCCAGTCGTCGCTGCTGGAAAGCTGCGGCACGCGCGGCATCGCGCCGTTCGACATGGTGCTGACGCACGGATTCGTTCTCGATGAGAACGGCCGCAAGATGTCGAAGTCGCTCGGCAATACGACCGCGCCGCAGGACGTGATCAAGAATTCCGGCGCCGACATCCTGCGCATGTGGGTCTGCGCGTCGGATTATGCCGACGATCTGCGCATCGGGCCGGAAATCCTGAAGGGGACTGTCGAGACCTATCGCAAGCTGCGCAACACCATCCGCTGGATGCTCGGCTCGCTGGCGCATTTCCATGACGACGAGCGCGTCAAGGTCGATGACATGCCGGAGCTGGAGCGGCTGATGCTGCACCGGCTGGCTGAACTCGATACATCGGTGAAAGAGGCCTATCGCGCTTTCGACTACAAGCGCATCTTCGCGCAGCTCAACGCGTTCATGACGAGCGACCTGTCGGCCTTCTATTTCGACATTCGCAAGGACACGCTCTATTGCGATCCGATTTCGTCGCAGAAGCGCAAGGCCGCGCTGACCGTGATCGATTATCTGTTCCGCTGCACGGTGACATGGCTCGCGCCGATGCTCTGCTTCACGGCGGAAGAGGCGTGGCTGTCGCGTTACGGCGACGACGCGGAGTCCGTGCATTTGCAGGAATTCCCGCATGTTCTGCCGGCCTGGCGCGACGATGCGCTTGCCGAGAAATGGCGCAAGATCCGCAATGTCCGCCGCGTGGTCACCGGCGCGCTCGAACTGGAGCGTGCGCAGAAGCGCATCGGTTCGTCGCTTGAAGCGGCGCCGCTGGTCTATGTGTCGGACATGGATCTGTTCGCGGCGATCGTCGATGCCGATCTCGCCGAGATCTGCATCACCTCGGCGGCAACGCTGGTGGAAGGCGAAGGGCCTGCTGAAGCATTCCGTCTCGACGATGTGCGCGGCGTCTCGGTTCTCCCTGACCGCGCGCTCGGGAAGAAATGCGCGCGCTCGTGGAAGATTTCCGAGAGCGTTGGCGAGGATCCGCAATATCCGGACGTCACGCCGCGCGACGCTCAGGCGCTGCGCGAATGGGATACGCTGCGCAAGGCGGCGGAATGAAGAGCTATCTCTTCGGCCCGCTGACCCGCGACGGCGTCACTGCCGCGCTGATCACGGCGTTGCTCGACCAGGCCAGCAAGCTGTGGCTGCTCTACACGTACGATCTCGGGTCGCGCGGGCGGGTTCCGGTGCTGCCGTTCTTCGATCTGGTGCTGGTCTGGAACAAGGGCATCAGCTACGGCCTGTTCGCGCAGGACACCGCGTTCGGGCAAATGGCGCTGTTGGCCTTCAAGGTGGCAGCGGCCGTGTTCCTGTGGGTGTGGCTGGCGAAGGCGGAAAACCGACTGATGGCGGTTTCGCTGGGCTTCATTATCGGCGGCGCGATCGGCAATGCCGTCGATCGCCTGGTCCACGGCGCTGTGGTCGATTTTGCGTTGCTGCACCTGACCACGGCGACGTTCACATTCAACTGGTACGTGTTTAACCTTGCGGACGTGGCCATCGTTGCCGGTGTGGCCGGATTGCTATATGAGACCCTTTGGGGGGCACGCGCCGCAAAAGCGCCCTGATCCTTGGGCATTGCCGGGATGCAGGGATGACGGCCATCGACCGTGCGGGGGAGCAGCTTTGCGCAAACGCATCGACAGCCTATCGAACCGAATTTTGTCGTTGGTGCCGTACTGGCGCCGCGGCCTGACCTCGATTCTTGCGGTTTCCGCCGTAATTCTGGCGGCGTCCGCCGCCATCGCGCCGAAGGCCTATGCGGCGGATGACGACGATGAGGAAGACTCCTTCGAGACCAAGATCATCAAGGGCATCCTTGGTATCAACGACAAGGATAAGATCGACTATCGCGAGCGCCCGCCGCTGGTCGTGCCGCCCAATGTCGGCAACTTGCCGGCCCCTGAAGCCGGCGGTGTGAACTCAGCGGCCTGGCCGAAGGACCCGGAAGTCGTTGAGCGCAAGAAGCGCCAGCAGGCCAACAAGAACCAGCGTCGCAAGAGCTTCGAGGAAGAGGCGCGGGCACTCACCCCGGCCGAGCTTGATGCACCTGGCCGCGCTGCCCGTGGCAGCTCCCGGCCCAACCCCACCGGCCCGCAGGACTCCGAGGGGGCGGATAACCGCGCGCTCCGCCCGAACGAACTGGGCTACAAGGGTGGTCTCCTTGGCAATCTGTTCAAGGACAACACCAAGCCGGAAGCGGCGACCTTCACCAAGGAACCCGCGCGCACCAGCCTGACGCAGCCGCCGCCCGGTTACCAGACGCCGTCATCCAGCCATGTTTACGGTATCTCTCCCAAGCAGGAGCAAGCCAAGCCGTTCGACTGGATCAACAAGCACGGCACGAGTGACTAATACTGCGAGGTCGGGGCTGCCGGTCCGGAACCCTTCGAAACTGTAATCTTCGGAGGGGTCTCGCCCCCTTTCAAATTCTGAACCAATCATCATGTCTTGATGATGCTGCGCTGTGCCGCACCGGCCGGCCAAGGCTTTTCGAGAACCTGCTTTTTGAGAGCCCTTATGATCCACATGACGCGCCGTTTTCTGCCGGCACTTGTCGCGGCCTCTGCCGCATTTTTTGTGTTCGGCCCCTCAACTGATGTCTCTGCATCATCCGGCCCCGACGTTTCCCATTTCAAGCTGGCGAACGGCATGGAGGTCGTGGTCATTCCCGATCGTCGTGTGCCGGTCGTCACCCACATGGTCTGGTACAAGGTGGGCTCGGCCGACGAGCAGCCGGGCAAATCCGGCATCGCGCATTTCCTTGAACATCTCATGTTCAAAGGCACCGAGAAAAATCCGGCCGGACACTTCTCCAAGACGCTCGCCACCATCGGCGGACAGGAAAACGCTTTCACGTCGAGCGACTATACCGGCTATTTCCAGCGCGTCAGTGCCGACCGTCTGAAGATGGTGATGGAATTCGAAGCCGATCGCATGACCGGCCTCAAGCTCACCGATGACGCGGTACTGCCGGAGCGCAATGTCGTTCTTGAAGAACAGAACAGCCGCGTCGCCAATAGCCCGGCTGCAAAGCTCGGCGAAGACGTGCAGGCTGCGCTCTATCTCAATCATCCTTATGGACGGCCGGTGATCGGCTGGCGTCACGAGATCGAAAAGCTCGATCGCAAGGATGCGATCGATTTCTACAATCGCTGGTACACGCCGAACAATGCGATCCTTGTCGTCGCCGGCGATGTCACCGCCGATGAGGTGAAGAAGCTCGCCGAGGAAACCTATGGCAAGATCGCGCCGCGCGCCGAGATCGGCCCGCGTGTGCGGCCGCAGGAGCCGGAGCAGCGTACTGTGCGCACGGTGACCTTCGCCGATCCGCGTGTGACGCAGCCGAGCCTGCAACGCAATTATCTCGTGCCGTCCGCCAACACCGCGAAGCCGGGCGAGTCCGAGGCGCTGGAGGTGCTGTCGCAAATCCTCGGTTCGGGCACCAACAGCCGTCTCTACAGCAAGCTGGTGATGGAGAAGCCGCTCGCGGTGTCGATCGGCGCCTGGTACCAGGGCACAGCGCTCGACGATACGCGCTTTGCCGTCTACGGCACGCCGCGCGCCAACGTATCGATGAAGGATCTCGAAGACGCGATGGATGGCGTCATTGCCGAAATCGCCGACAAGGGCGTCACCAATGACGAACTCGAACGCGCCAAGATCAAACTGGTGGCCGACGTCGTCTATGCGCAGGACAGCCAGGCGACCATGGCGCGCTGGTACGGCGCGGCATTGACCTCAGGGCTCACCGTCGAAGGCCTCAAGACGTGGCCGGATCGCGTGCAGAAGGTGAGCGCGGATCAGGTGCGTGACGCCGCAAAGACATGGCTCGATAAGCGACGCTCGGTGACGGGCTATCTGGTCAAGGACCTTCCCAAGCCGGAGGAGCGGCGCTCATGATGCATCTTCGTAAATTTGCCTTTGGCGCCGCGCTCGCAACATCGCTGATGCTGGCGCCCGCGGCGCAAGCGATGACCAAGATCGAGCGCGTGGTGAGCCCCGGTGGCATCGAAGCCTGGCTGGTGCGCGAACCGTCGGTGCCGCTGATCGCGATGGATTTTTCCTTCAAGGGCGGCGCCAATCAGGATCCGGCCGGCAAGCCCGGTGTGTCGTATATGACCGCGGCGACGCTCGACGAAGGCGCCGGCGATCTCGACGCCAAGGCCTTTCAAAATCGGATCGAGCGCAATGCCGTGGAATTGTCGTTCCGCGCCAGCCGCGATGAATTGCGCGGTTCGTTGAAGGTTCTGGCCGATCGGCAGAACGAAGGTTTCGATCTGTTGCGGATGGCGCTGACGTCGCCGCGCTTCGATCAGGAGCCGGTTGAGCGCATTCGCGCGCAGATGCTGACGGCGCTCAAGCGCGAGACCACGAGTCCGAACGACATCGGCTCGCGGCTGTGGTGGCGTACAGCGTTTCCGGGACACCCCTACAGCCAGCCCACCAACGGCACGCTTGAGGCGGTGCCGACCATCGTGCGCGATGATTTGAAAGCTTATGTCGGCCGTGTCCTCGCCCGGGACAATCTGAAAATCGGCGTGGTCGGCGATATCGATGCCAAGCAGCTCGGTATTGTGCTCGACAAGGTGTTCGGTGCGCTGCCGGCGAAGGCCGATCTGCGTACGTTGCCTGATGTGAAGCTGCAATCGGTCGGCAAGAAGCTCGAAGTCGAACTCGACGTGCCGCAGACGGTCGTTGCCTTCGGCGGCGCCGGCGTGCCGCGCAAGGACCCCGATTTCATCCCGGCCTATATCGTCAATCACATCCTGGGCGGCGGTTCGTTCTCTTCGCGCCTCTACAGCGAGGTGCGCGAGAAGCGTGGGCTCGCCTATTCGGTCTATTCCTATCTGCTGCCGCTCGATGCCACCGCATTGTTCATGGGCGGGACCCAGACACGGGCCGATCGCGCCAACGAGACTGTTGGCCTGATCGAAGAGGAGATCAAGCGGCTGGCCGAGAATGGTCCGACGCAGGATGAACTCGACAAGTCGAAGTCGTATCTCCGCGGCTCCTATGCGCTGAATTTCGATACCTCGACCAAGATTGCGGCGCAGCTTGTGCAGCTTCAGGTGGATGATCTCGGCATCGATTACTGGGAGCGCCGCAACGGCCTGATTGACGCCGTTACGCTCAATGACGTGAAGCGCGTCGCCAAGCGTCTGCTCGACGGCGGTGTTCTGGTGACAGTGGTTGGCCGCTCGCAGGCCAATGCGGTCAAGCAGGGCGGCTAGAGCGTTTTCGAGCGAAGTGGGTACCGGTTCGCGTGGAGAAAACGCGTCAAAGCAAAAAAGCTAGAGCCCCGACTTTGCTTCCATCAAAGCTGAAATGGCTCTAGCGTTTCGTTCAATCATTGCTTCTCCGCTCATGCCCGCGAAGGCGGGCATCCAGACTTCAGGAAAACTGGGTCCCCGCTTTCGCGGGGACGAGCGGCTTGAAGCGAAGGCGACGAGCAGGGGGGCACATGACCATTTCGCAAAACATCGATCTCGCGCTCGAAAGCGCTGTCGGCCGCGAGGGCATTTCAGACTCTGCCCTGAATGACGCGCTGAAGCTCAGCGAGGGCGCGCTGGACTGGTTGCGGGCGCGCCATGCCGATGGCGGTTTGCGCCTCCTGCATCTGCCGGCGGAGCGCGCCGATATCGCCGCCGTGCAGGATGCGGCGAAGAAACTCAAAGCCGGCGCGACCGACATCGTTTTCCTCGGCACCGGCGGCTCGAGCCTGGGCGGCCAGACATTGGCGCAGCTCGCGGGCTACGCCGTTCCCGGTGTCGGCGCGTTGCGCGACGGCCCGCGCATCCACTTCATGGACAATCTCGATCCGCTGAGCTTCGACGCGCTGCTGAAGAAGCTGCCGCTGGCGACGTCACGCTTTGTCGCGATCTCCAAATCCGGCGGCACCGGCGAGACGCTGATGCAGACCATGGCGGCGCTGTCGGCTTGCAAGGCGGCCGGCCTGCAATCGCGCATCGGCGAATTGTTTCTCGGCCTCAGCGAGCCTGTGAAGGGCGGCAAGCGCAATGCCTTGCGCGATCTGCTGGAGCCGGAAGGCGTCGCCTTCCTCGATCACGACACCGGCGTCGGTGGCCGCTTCTCGGGCCTGACCAATGTCGGCCTGTTGCCGGCAGCCATTCTCGGTCTCAACATCGTCGCATTGCGCGAGGGCGCTGCGAAAGCGTTGGCGCCTGTCCTTGAGAAGAAGCCGGCGCGTGAGGTGCCATCGGCGCTTGGCGCGGCTCTGTCGATCGCGCTCGCCGAAAGCAAGGGCAAGACCATCTCGGCGGTGATGGCGTATGCCGACAAGCTCGAAAAATTCGCCAAGTGGTATGTGCAGCTCTGGGCCGAAAGCCTCGGCAAGGACGGCAAGGGCACGACACCGATTGCTGCGCTCGGTCCGGTCGATCAGCACAGCCAGTTGCAGTTGTTCATTGCCGGTCCGCGCGACAAGCTGTTCACGGTGCTGACGACGGGCGTTGCCGGCAAGGGGCCGGCCATTGATGCGGAGCTTGCCAAGCGCGCCGGTGAAGCGGACTTCGGGGGTAAGACCATCGGCGATCTCGTCGCCGCGCAGGGCCGCGCGACGGCCGAGACGCTGGCGAAGAACGGGTGTCCGGTCCGCACCTTCCATCTCGAAACCATCGATGAAACGTCGCTCGGCGAATTGCTGATGCATTTCATGCTGGAGACGATCATCGCCGCGCATCTCATTGGCGTCGATGCGTTCGACCAGCCGGCGGTGGAAGAGGGCAAGGTCCTGGCGAAGAAATATCTGGCGGGAAACGCCTGATGGACAATCCGCCTCATCCTGAGGAGCGGGCGAAGCCCGCGTCTCGAAGGGACAGGCGGCCCACCCTTCGAGACGCATTGCTGCGCAATGCTCCTCAGGATGAGGCCGATTGAGACTTTGCGGATCAGCCTCTACAAATAACGCATGATCCGCGTCACCGACACCATCAGCATCGACGAAGACGAAATCGAGGAAAGCTTTGTGCGGTCCTCGGGTCCGGGCGGACAGAATGTCAACAAGCTGTCAACCGCGGTGCAGTTGCGGTTCGATGTGCGCCGATCCCTGTCGCTGCCGAATGATGTCGCCATTCGCCTTATGCGCCTCGCCGGCAAGCGGTTGACCAAGGACGGCGTGCTGGTGCTGATCGCGCAGAATGCCCGTACGCAGGAGCGCAACCGCGCCGAGGCACGCGAGCGTCTGATCGAACTCATCAAGGAAGCATCGGTGAAGCCGGTGCCGCGCCGTGCCACCAAGCCGACCAAGGCCTCGAAGACGCGGCGGCTGGAAGGCAAGAAACTGCGTTCGAGCGTCAAGGATATGCGCGGCAAGGTGCGGACGGATTGAGGCTTGAAGCCAAGTTAGCGCGATCGACATGTCGCGTGATGCTGCTGGTTGTTTTGTCGCGACCTAACCTCACCCGCTCATTCCCGCGAAGGCGGGAATCCAGAGCCACATACAAAAATCCGGATTGAAGCTCTGGGTCTCCGCTTTCGCGGGGACGAGCGGATAGTTGAGGGCAGCGGCCAAAACAACGCAGCGTCATTTCCCCTTGACATTTTTGTCGGATTATGATTTTTTTCCTATATCCCGTCCCGCTGCAAGGGGCGTTTCATGAGCGTCGTGAGACGCGGGGCGGGGAGCGGTGGCCGGGCGGCGGGAAGACGTAACCCGTCGCAAGGCCGGTTCAAGCCGCGTCCCGCCAGGCTTGCCGCCTCGGCGTTTCGATGGAGGAACGTCCACTGGGGACGATGGAGCAGACCGTCACACACGCAGACAAGTTTACGCAGTCTGCGCAAGTTTGACTGCGACGCGCGGAACGCTGGAATCTTCCAGCTTTTCCGTGGTACTGCCAATCTCATGCGCTCTCACACTTTGCGCATGGGGCCGCGGGCAGGCTGAGAGCCGACAGGATTGCCTTCGGCAATCCGTCTTCCTGTACGTTTGCGATTATCGACAAGCCAGCCTACTTGGCTGGCTTGTCTTGAAAATCGCCTGCTGTTCCGCGCGCCCTTGCGCATTGGGTGTACCCAATGCGTAACCTGAAAAAGGGCTACGGACTGGACGACGGGCGCACCCGCGCCGGCTAAAAAAACAGGGCCAGCGGAGCTTTGTGTTACGCCCTTCTTTCGACCCCGAATCCTGTAAAATCCGCCCATGCCTGTTCGCCAACTCTCCGAATCCATCATCAACCGCATTGCCGCCGGCGAGGTGGTGGAGCGGCCTGCCAGCGTTGTGAAGGAACTGGTCGAGAACGCCCTCGATGCCGGCGCGAAGAAGATCGAGATCGTCACCGACGGCGGCGGCCGGCGGCTGATCCGCATCACCGACGACGGCATTGGCATGACGCGTGAGGACCTGAGCCTCGCGGTCGAGCGGCACGCCACCTCGAAACTCTCGAGCGACGACGATCTGATGGCGATCGCGACCCTTGGCTTCCGCGGCGAGGCGTTGCCGTCAATCGGCTCAGTGTCGAAGCTGGCCATCGTCACGCGACACGCGAACGAGCCGCATGCCTGGGCGCTGGGCGTCGATGCCGGCGTCAAGTCGCAGCCGGCACCTGCGGCGCTGAATGCCGGCACGCGCATCGAAGTGCGCGATCTGTTCTATGCAACGCCGGCGCGCCTGAAATTCATGAAAAGCGAGCGCGCCGAAAGCGATGCGGTGCGCGAAGTGGTGCGGCGGCTGGCAATGAGCCGGCCCGATGTTGCCTTCACGCTTGCGGGTGAGGAGCGCAGCTCTGTGACATGGCCGGCGGCGCTGCCCGGCATTGCCGGATCGCTGGCGCGGCTCGGCGATATTCTTGGCGCCGATTTCCGCGCCAATGCGGTCGAGGTTATGGCTGGCAAGGAAGGCCTCAACGTGATGGGCTTTGCCGCGCTGCCGACCTACACGCGCGCCAATTCGCTCGGCCAGTACCTGTTCGTCAACGGACGACCGGTGCGTGACAAGGTGCTGGTTGGTGCGGTGAACGGTGCTTACGCCGATTATCTACCGCGCGGCCGTCAGGCGGTGGTGGCGTTGTTCGTCACCATCGATCCGCGCGAGGTCGATGTGAATGTGCATCCGGCGAAAACGGAAGTGCGCTTCCGCGATGGCGGTCTTGTGCGCAGTCTCGTCTTCGGTGCGGTGCGCGATGCGCTGGCGCGCGAGAGCGGACGCGCAGCTTCGACCGGTGGCGATGCGACGGTGGCGGCTTTCCGCCCGGCGTCATCGGTGCCGCGCGGCGGTTGGGATATTCGCCGCTCGCCGGCCGCGCCGCCATCCTTTGTCGCGCGCCCGTCAGCGCCATCGGGCTTTGCAACGGAGGGCAATGCCGCGCTCGGCTTTGCCGAAGCGGCGCAGGCGGTGTTCGATGTCGGCGCCGCTGCCACAAGTGCACGCGTCGAAACCTTCGAGCCCACCATCGAGGCGCTTGATCGTCCGCTGGGTGCGGCTCGTGCGCAGGTGCATGACAATTACATCGTCTCGCAAACCCGCGATGGCCTCGTCATTGTCGATCAGCATGCCGCGCACGAGCGGCTGGTCTATGAGCGATTGAAAGCGGCGGTGGCGCAGCAGGGCGTTGCGCGGCAGATCCTTTTGATCCCCGAGATCGTCGAACTCGAGGAAAGCGATGTCGAGCGCCTCGTTGCGCGGGCCGACGAGCTGGCGAAATACGGACTGGTGCTGGATAGCTTCGGCCCCGGTGCGGTGGCGGTGCGGGAAACGCCGTCGCTGCTTGGCGAGATCGACGCAGCGTCGCTCGTTCGCGATCTAGCCGAGCATATGGCGGAGTGGGACGACAGTATGCCGCTCGAGCGCCGGCTGATGCATGTCGCCGCCACCATGGCCTGTCACGGCTCGGTGCGCTCGGGCCGGCGGCTCAAGGGCGAAGAGATGAACGCGCTGCTGCGCGAGATGGAAGTCACGCCCAATTCCGGCCAGTGCAATCACGGCCGGCCGACCTATGTGGAATTGAAGCTGAGCGATATCGAAAGGTTGTTCGGGAGGAGATGATTTCTTCCCTCGCCCCGCACCGCGGGGAGAGGGTGGCGAGCCGCGGCGCGGCGAGACGGGTGAGGGG
>JAFAFP010000160.1 GCA_023423415.1 Pseudomonadota bacterium
GCAAGGCTGTGCTGTTCAGCCCGAAGGCGGCCGTGGTGTCAGCAAAGGTCATGCGATAGGTCAGCGCAACCAGCGCTGCAGGCCCAAGGCGTACATCGCGAGCCACGGCGTTGGGCAGGATGCCGAATGCCTCATTGGACTGGCGATTGGTCTGCTGCTTTGGAGGCATCACGGGCACGTTTGAATGATGCTTTGGAGCACAGCTTTATCCTACGACTCGCTATCAGATATCCAAAGTTCTCATTCAATTTCAATTCGTTGCAATTCATCCAAAAGGCAAATGTTTACGACAACACAATGTCGTTGGAGTAGGCCGCCTATGATCCAGACGTTGGCGGCCTTGGTCAAAGCCGGTCAACTCAAGCATATGCCGGTAGCGGCCCATATGCCGCCGCCCAGCTCCCAGCCGGACCAACTACCCCCAAAGCAGTTCGAAGCGACGGTGAGTTACCGCGTCCTCGGCGAGAGCAAAAGTACCGCATTTGAATTGACTAGAAAGATCGTGCAGCAAGTCCGCGCGCGAGGGCGAAGTCGGAACACTCGACAAGGCGATCCTGACGGAAGCCGTCGGTCGAAGCCGTAACAGCGCCAACGGCATTCTCGTCAGCGACAAACTCGCCGCTGCTGTAGCAGGCCTTGTCGGTGACAGTCTCATATTTTCGCTCGCCATCACGTCCTTGGCCGCACGCGCCATCGTCGAGAGCGCATCTCGATCGTATCCGGGGTTCGTCACCTCGCGCGCGACAATCAAGTGATGCTTTGTTTAGAGACCATGCCCTTAGGCTTAAGGTCCGTGATTTCCAATTGTGCATCGCCTGCAGCAGAGACAGGGCAACGAAACGATCGTTCGGGGTTCTTGTCTTGGGTTCCAAACTGGCAGCATTTCGGCGCGACAACGCGATCCCCTTCGCTCATTTGCGCGTAATCAGGACGTAGTCGCGACCGTGTCCAAAAAGCTCGCGATCAGGTCTGCACCATGTCGCGACTAGGTCCCGACAATGTCGGATTGCAGCAACGCGACCGTCGCAGCAGAGGTAATCCGACGATATGCACGCGCACGGACACCCGAATTGTCGTCGGTGAGGAATTTCGCCTGCGTCAGATATCCGGCGGCAATAAACACCAGCCGCTCGATATCGGCAGCGGGCACCAAACCTATTTTGAACGGTCATCGCGCCACTGTTAGCCAAATCGTCTGGGAGATGGAGCAATCACTTTTGCGCGCAGGCCTCTAGATCCACCTACCATCCGCCACAGCACCTCGGCCCTGGCGAGGCCCGAGCCGATAGCGATCCACGATGCTAGACACAGCGCATTCAGCCAACCAGCGCGACCCTGATCGCCGCCAGCAGCAACTCCGCCAACAGATCGGACACGGCGTTGACCAGAATTGCCCCGCCCACAGCACGATCAGCGGCCCAATCCGCTTGGCCGCCGCCGCCCGAGACTTGGCGCAACTGTCCTCGGGCTGCGTCGCCTGCGGACGGAAGGAGTTGGTCGCGGTGTCAACGACGCGCGGCGCATGGGCATCCCCTTCCGTCTCAACACGTTTGTTCTGCGCGCCAATCGCGCGCTGGCCCGATTGTGACCAACTCCACCATCCCAGCAGCGCCATGAAGCCGAGACCGATCGCGACCGCCTTGCCGATGACGCTGTCAAACAAAAGCTCGGAATATTTCATCATGCCGACACCTCGTCCGGCGCGACCGGCTCTGACTCACCGGCGACGTGATATTGTTGATGGCATTGGACTGATTGCCTACGAGAACCTTGACGCGCGTTTTGGTGACGGCCGTCAGAATGCCGGTGTGCGCCTGCCAGGAGTTACCGTTGCGCGGCAGCACCGCCACACATCCGCAGCGCGGTTCGGCAACCGGCGTACCGATGAGAAGCGCGGAGCGCACCAACAGACGATCCTTGCGCGGAATAGCGGCGATCGAGATACCGGCGCGCGACAGGATCGCGAACAGCGCGGCCGCGCACCAGGCCACTTCGTCGGAGGTGATGTCCGAGCGGCCAACATCGCGGAAATATTGCAGAATGTCGTCATTCGCTGTCGGGCCCGGCGTCTCTCTAACACCAGCCTGTGCGAAAGCGGTCTCGACGTGCCGGATGCGTGCACTCCGTTGACTGCGGAGACACTAGGCGAGGTCCATTAGGTGTTGACCGACAGCACGTTTGTGCCATTGATCTGCCCGACACTAATTCAAGCGTGTGATATCAAAGGGAGTCTAATGAGCAGGTACGCCTACCTCGAACACGGTTCCGCCATTCCGCGTCAACTTCGGTTTCGCGCCTTCCTCGGATGCTACGAGCTTCTAGAGATGGTGAAACCGGGCGCACGAATTTTGGATCTTGGTGGTGGCGACGGCCTGCATGCACGGTTTTTCCGCAATCACGGGTTTGAGGTCGACATCATCGACCTCGAAGAGGGCATGGAACCGCTTGCGTACAAAGGCCAGTATGAGGATTTTGTACCAGATGAAAAATACGATGTCATCTGGTGCTCGCACGTATATGAACACATTATAAACCCGGGGCGGTTTCTCTCAAAGATCTACTACGACCTGCGCCCAGGAGGCTATGCAGCAATCACTGTCCCACCAATGAAGTCTGACATGCTATTTGAGCACGTCACCCTCTGGAATGCCGGTCTTCTCTTAATCCATCTCATAAAGTCTGGATTTGATTGCCGCCAGGCGAGACTTGCATCTTATCATTACAATATTACCGCCATTGCACAGCGCCCCTCAAAGGCGCTCTCGCTTTCCGACAAAGATATGCTCCCGAGCGTTGAGTGGAAAGGCAACTACTTCGAAGGAAACATCAGGTTCCTAAACTGGAACAACCAGCAGCTCTCAATTGATCCTAGTCTAAATTTCCGGGACAAGCAGGTCTCAGTCCTTTTAGACCACATCAACCAGCTGGATCGCTGTGAAGCCAACTTTGGCATGGCACAAATTCCAGACAGCGGAAAAGTAGCATATATGTACATTGATCACGATCGCCGAATAATCGTTCCTACCGGCTAACTCGCGAGCGCACTTTGCAGTCTCGCAAAATGCGATTCCCAAGACCACGGCTCGAAGGTCCGAGCAGCATTTAGTAATCTTTCATACCTGTCACCATCGAAACACGCGCTCCAACGCTCATGCAGCTCCTCCTCATTACGGATGGAGAAGTAAATCGCCTTATCCTGCGTCACTTCTCTGTGGGCAGCAATGTCACTCGCGATTACCGGAGTTCCCAATGCGAGCGCTTCAGCGAGAGGCATCCCCCATCCTTCGACCTCCGAAGCACTCACATACGCACGAGCCGACCTCAGGCGCGCGCTTAGCACTGCATCGCCTGCACCGTTCACTATCTCGACATTCTGCGATCTATCTATCAATTCAACCAGCTCTGCATGACCATCGGATGATAACCATCCATTTTTTCCGAAAATAGTCAGACGCTCAGATCCGACCAGTTCAGGCCGTCTCTGGCAAAACTCGATCCATGACTTCACCAGCCATGCAAAGTTTTTCCGAGGCTCAATTGTCCCAATAGAAACAAACCCCTGACGCTGCCGCTCGCCAGCTGTTGGTTTTTCAGATGCAAGAGGTGGAGCACCTATTTCCAGGACGGAGTGAATTTTTTTCTTTTTGAACCTGCTCTCGAACTCCTCTTTGGTGAAATTTGAATTTGCCAATACCATATCGGCAAACTTCTCAATATTCTCCATTCTGATTTGATGTCGCCCGCGCTCCTTTTCCGGAAATAGATGCGGATGGGACAACGGAAGCAGATCGTGGAGGTAAACCGCCACCTTTACACCCTGCGCAGATGACAACATCTGCAACATAGCAGTCTTTTCTAGACCCCAATGCCCAACATTCACGTAAGTTATATTCGGCGCTATCCGCGAAATTGATAGCTCTGGCATGGGCTCGGAGCCGCGCCCTATTACGAACTTCGCTATAATGCCCGGCGCAATCGCGAGAGCCCATAACGCGATTGGCAGGGGTATTGGTGCTCGACCAAGATAATTCGACACCCCCTGCCGTTCCTTCTCAAGGTATTCCAACCTTTTTCTTGGTTTTTTTAGCCGATAGAGCTCTCTGAAGAACTTCTCGTCATCTGACAGATCACGTATAATCTTCGAATGCTTCCGCCATGTTGCGACGCGCGCCGTGATTACCTCTACGTCAACCTCACCACCGTTCCACCGGCTACGCAAATGGCGAACCACTTGCCCTGCCAACCACCGCGGGACCTGGATCACGTCTTGACCGTCCTGGGCTACGAACATGAGGCCGTGATTAACGAAATATCTAGCGTATTCAAACTCTACCCGGTCGATACCAGTCGGCGAAGTTGATGATAGCCGGCTCAGCATCCTTGAAACGTCAAGGTACAGCATCAACGCCTTTCCCAACTGATTCCCGACGCTGTGCTGAATGGCGTGGCTGTGGTGGGGTATATTCTGGCAGGCAAATCCCCCTGCCCCAACAAATACTTCCACACGGTTGGATCGTAGATGTTCGCAGGAAGCATAATATAGCTTCCCACATCTGCGACCGATCCTACGGAAGCAGTCACATCCGGCGCATCATAGAATTTTGTGGCCTTGGCACCAAAATACTCTGCCTCATGACATACACTGGATGACAACGCGCACACGCGCAATCCAGGCACGCTAAGGAGGTCGTAAGTTGGCGTCGTAGTCTCCTTCGCTTTAATTGCCTTTAGCCCATTCAACAGACGCTCGGGAATTTTCTCATGCGGATGCTGTTTATAGTATATGTTTTTGGGAGCCTCTTTACTCACATATTCCTGCAGCGAAGTAATTACATAACCATCGTCCAACATCTCGCCGTCCATTATTCGCGACGCGTCACTGGCGATTTGGGCGAAAAACACTATTCCTTCGGCTGCATTTAAACGTCTTTGGTATCTCCTCGCTGCGCGAGCCTTATGGTGGGATACGGAAACATCAATGCGAGATCTCTCTGGCGCTAGCGCTATTAGGCGCTCATGAATAGCTGCTGAATTGGTGGAAGCGCCGAACACATAGTCGCTCAGAAAGCGTATAGGATGAGTGCGGAGATTGATGAAAGTCTTGCCCGCCGCATCTATCGCTCGAAGTTGCGCGCGGGAGAGCTCATACCCTATAACTATCGCGCCGGGACATGTCCCGATAAAGTATTCAACAGCAGCAGGGAACGCATCAAGCTTGTCGTACAGATAAGCCCAGGTCTGCAGGCTGTATGACACATTCAGAACTTTACAAATACTCTCTGCCTTCAAAATATTTGTCTGCAATTTCTCCAAAGGAGCATCAAACACGCCAGATGGATGCAAGTAATGATAACACCAAGCCACGTTCCGCTTGAGTATGCCATTGTCTCCATCGGCATTGCGGAACCAATCAAACGCTAACGAAACCATGAGTGACTTTCCCCCTCGCCTCCCTTACAAAATTCTGTGCCCAACCAAGTCGCTAGGCTGCACGCCTTACGTAGTCAAGTGCCGGGTCTAAGGAACGCTCACGTCAGATTATTCAAATTTGCTCGGCGCGCCAAGAGCATAATCAGTCAACGTCCCAATGCCTGTCAACACAATGACAGTCGTACTCCGCCGCCTATTTAGTCATCTTGACCATTGCCTCTAAACCGGGTGATTTTCAGTGACAAACCTCGCATCCACAGAATCTAGCGGTTCGAACGTTGATGAATCAACCCAACGGCTGGTCGCCGCTGAAGAGCAGTGCGGCGGATCCGAAGTTGCTGTAGGAGTTAGCATGATGCTCGTCGTCGAATGCGCGCGCAGCCGCTTCGGCGACGATATTGTGGGAACGCTCTCTCAGCTGTTACATCGCACGGCGCAGGAGCCATGCGGACTGCCTCCGAAAGCGCCACGCGACACCCTCGACGGAGCAAGTTCTAGATCGAACTAGACGCCAGCCAGCAGTGCGCGATGCAGGTTTTGCGTTGATCCCTGCTGGTTCTCCAGGTAAAGCACGCCGGCCTGAACGCCGAGAGTCACCTTCGCATCCGTGCCTGTTGTGCCAGTTAGCTCGGCCACGGCCGTCTCTAAGTCAGCGCCAGCCGTCAGCATGGGGCTGATCGCCGGACTAGTCGCCGCATGCACAACGAACATTCCGAACACAGTGTTGCCGGTGAACACTGTCTTCCAAATGTCGATCGCAACAACTCCATCGCCCGGAACGCTTGGCCTGCCCCTTATCGCGATGCCAGGAATTAAGTTAGCGTCGGGCCGCTATCGGCCAGCATCTGGTCTGGCCGGAGCGCAGCGTAGGCGAGATCGGATGCTGGCGGCAAGATCGTCTCGGGTGCCGGCGACCGATAGCCGAGCGATGAATGCGGCCTGACGGTGTTGTCGTGCCGGCGCCAACGCTCGATCAGAACCTGCGCCTCGTGGAGCGTCGAGAACTGCTCACCCGCCAGCAACTCGTCACGGAGCTTGGAATTGAAGCTCTCGCAATATCCGTTCTCCCATGGCGATCCAGGCTCGATGTAGAGCGTCTTGACGCCGATCCGCCCGAGCCAGGAGCGCACGCGCGTCGCAACGAACTCAGGGCCATTGTCTGAACGAATGTGCTCCGGCGGGCCGTGCACGGTCATGAGATCGGTCAGGCAATGGAGCACGTCGTCCGATCTGAGACGCCGCGCCACGACGATCGCCAGGCAGCGCCGCGTGTGCTCGTCGATCACAGTTAGCATTCGGAATGATCGCTTGTCCTCGGTCTGATCCTGCACGAAATCGTAGCTCCAGACATGATTGGGCCGCTCGGGTCTGAGACGAATACATGATCCGTCGTTGAGCCAGAGACGCCCACGTTTCGGTTGTTTCTTGGGAACCTTGAGCCCTTCCCGGCGCCAGATGCGATGGACACGCTTGACGCTCACGCGCCAGCCTTCGGAAACGAGCAGCGCGCGGATGCGCCGATAGCCGTAGCGACCATACTGCTTGGCGAGACGAATGATCGCCTCGATCAGAGCAGCCCCGTCATCACGCACCTTCGGCGCTCGTCGTTGTGTCGCGCGCGGCTGTCCGATAACTGTGCAAGCGCGCCGCTCGGACACGGGAAGCTGCGAGCGCACGTGCTCTACGCACGCTCGCTTCCGGGAAGGGCTCAGTATTTTCCCGTGAGGGCTTCCTTCAAAATCAGCTTGTCGAGCGTGAGCTCCGAGATAGCCTTCTTCAGCCGCTCATTTTCGCGCTCGAGTTCCTTGAGCCGCTTTGCCTGATCGAGCTTGAGGCCGCCGTACTCACGCCGCCACCTGTAGTAAGTCTGCTCCGAGATCCCCAGGCTCCGGCAGATCTTGCCCACCGTCTCGCCCTGACCGATCCGCACCTCCGCTTCGCGCAGCGCTGCGATGATCTCCTCTGTCGATCGTCACTTCCGTGCCATGTCCACGTCTCCAGTCGAGAGATTGGAAATAGCCCGATTCGAAACCTATCCCTGGTCTCACTTCAGGGGAGCGGGCCACGCTCACCCGCTGCCATTACGTCGGCATAGCATTCGGCGACGCGCGCATCTTCGACATAGTACCCGACTAAGAAATAGGAGTTGCGCGCGCCGCTATTGCTAGCTACCCGCGACATCGAGTTCAACCCCGCCGTCGGCCCTAGCGCAAAGCTACATCGACCGCAATTACGTCAGCTGCGATGTCATTTGCGCAGTCGATGCCCGCTCACGGATGATGCAATTAAATTCGGGCAATCGCCGCAGCAATTTGTTCAATAAGCTGATTATGGTTGTGGTCTCGCGCGAACGTTGCACGCGAAGCCGCCTGGCTTTTTGATAATGTGTCAGGATGGCTCAAATTCTGGACGCATGCTGCACTGAAATCTACCGGCGTGTCATAGGTCTCAAGGCCGAGATCCCTCGCAATCCCCTCGGCCGCCTTGCTGGTCGCAACCACCGCGTGGCCGTACGACATTGCCTCGACCATTTTGATTTTCATGCCAGTCCCGTGCAGCACCGGGCACACGACCAGCCTGACTGAGGAATAAACATCCTCGAGACTTTCGACTGCTGCCGATAACGCGATGTTTTCTCCCGACGGCAGGCGATCCAGAACGTCATGCAGCGCCGGCATGTCCGCGATCGACCCTTGGATCAATAGCCGGACGTTGGGCAGCTCGGACACGATTCGCGCAAAGCACTGCTCCATAAACCAGCGCAATCCAACAATATTGGCATCCGAGCGCGAGCCGACGTAGAGCAAATCATAAGCGATCGGTAGGGGCTGCCTGTCGTGATGATCATCAGCTGCCGGAATGACGACCATCTCACCTTGGGGCTTCAGATCTCGTACGAGAAGATCCCTCTCTACCGGTGATATTGCAATGGCAACGTCGCACCGCGCCAATGCAGCGGCCTCACTGCGGGCGAAGCGCGCTAGATAGCTGGCTCGGCGACGCCGAGGTAGAGTTGGCAAAACATCCGCGCGAATGCGTTCCGTTTGATAGTCGTGCAGATCGCAGATGATCTTAGCCTCCGCGGTGTGCCGCCGGGGCAGCACGCGCAGATAGTTAAACCAGATTGCGTCGTAGATTGCGGAAGCCGTGTGTTGCTCGATCGCGCGCTCGAGAACCGGGGGGCAATGCCATGCTGCGTTTATGGTTCCAGCCCGCCCATTCATTACTTCCAACCAACGCACAACGTTGTACTTGGCCTTGGCGACCAAGTCCGGCCAAGGTGTCTGGACTGGCAACATGGGATGCCGGCACACGGTCACGCGGCGCAGATTGGGGTATCTCTCACGTAGCCGCGCTTCGATGCTGAGATTGCTGGCATCGGCCTCGCTCTGATTGAGGCATATCAGGTCAACGGCACAATCCTGTTCCAATAATGCCCTCAGAACCTGATCCGTGCGATGTGCCGATCCGCGATTGATCGGCCAAGGAATCACCGACGTGACATACAGCAGCGCCTTTTTCTTCTTAAACTCAGGAATACGGAGTTCGCGAAATTCGATATGGCGCGTGATGTTGCGGAATGCGCCATCCTCCTGACGAACCAGTTCGGTTTGAAACTCGCCGAATGAATAAACTTTGCTGATCAGGTAATGGAAGAACCGGTCACGAGTATCTTGGTCCACAGCCGGCAGACATTTGAGTGCATCCAACACATCGGGGACAGATTTTACTGTCCGATTGAGCAATGGATGGCTGTAGTAAGCGGTACCCGCGATCAGCACCGGCTTGGCCCAACATAAACTGAGCAAACCCGTCCCACTATTGAGCAGCAGAACGGCGTCTGACATCTCGATCAGGTCGTTGATGTGCGCGTTATCCGCGAATTTAAGCGGTAAGTTTGGGCGTCTAACCTCAAGCGGATGCGTTTTGGCGACCACAACCCAGTCGTCTAGTTAGGACCGAATATTTTACGCCGCCTGCCTGACGAGATCATGTAATTAATCAAGATTGGCCATCGGTGCGCAGAAGAAGCGGGTCGTTGTATCGGAGGGCCGTTGCAAGGGCACAAATAGCACCTTGTTCTGCCCAAGTCCGAGTTTTACTCGCAAACGTTCCCCGCCAACCCTTTCACCCTGAGCTTCCAACGCTGGAAATTCAGCTATAACCCGCTCAATATAAGCATGCACCTCGCGTCTCTGACTGTCAGTCAGCGGCCTGTCCCAGCGCGATGGGTGATAGCTTTCGCTGTCGGCGTTGAAGCCTGTGTCGAAGAACCAAGATTTAGGCAATCCACCGCGATCAAACACAAAGACAGGAAAATCGATCCGCCGGAGATAGTTGTAGATTAAGCGTCGATGCTCATTCCCATAGGGGTTCGGCATGAGCACGAGATCGAGCCGATGACTTTTGATGAACTCAATAATTCGCTCGGGCTTGCGAAAGCTCCGCTCCGGACGGAACGTCACATTCCCCATACCCTCGACAACATGCGCGATGCTACGATATGCGGACGATGATGGATCACCCAGCGCGAGAACCCTGCGCTGTGAATGGCCTAACAGGCATGGATCCGCACTCAATGCGGGCTCTCTGAGTGAAGCCTACAAATATCAGTGGTAGACCGAGCCATGTGGTCCATTCCCTCCATACGGCGGGATTATGAACACAACCGCTTCCGCTCGCCGATCATCCACGAAACAGCGTCCTCGAATAGCATCTGTTTGCGTGTAATCGGTGAAATGTAGCGCGAATAGTCGAAATAGATCGCGGCAAACAGCTGCTCAAGTGTCGGACGAGCCTTACGACGTGAGATAGGCTTGCGATCGTCCGTGAGCCCCCAACCCGCATAGAACGGCAAGCCGAAGCAAACCACGTGCTTGCGTGCCATCAGTGCTTCAAGGCCAAGCTGGCTAGTCACAACGTAGACCTTGTCAACAGCCTCTATGAGAGACCACGGATTGACGTCAAAATTGACAAGGCGCAGATCCGGATCTGAGAGATCAGTGAGGTACCCCTTTTTCCGTTTGGAAACGACCTCGGGGTGAAGCTTGACGATGATCTCAGCGCCTGGGTTCTCCGTCTTAGCCGCCGCCAGCATCTTCGTAAATGTCTTGTCTGTCGCCGCTCCATACGCAACAGAACAGTCACCGAAAGTTTGATCGACCACAAGAACACGCCCCTTGCAGCGGTCCTCGTTCAGACCCAGTTCAGCGCGCGTGAACCAGCGAGAATGATTGTATTTGGAGATGGCATGCGATCTTAGAGCGTCGATGCCGACAGCAGCGCGCTCCAACCGCGTCTCATCAAAGTTAGAGGAGGAAGAGTCAATGAACGCTTCTAGATCCGAGGCGCCGCTTGCGTCATAATGGACGCCGGATCGGTCCAGGACGAGCGAAAGAGGCGCAGTTTTCGCCCCGGGGTACACCGAGCGAATGAAGCCGTCTTCCAATGCAAGATACTCTGTGTCCGTTCGTTTGGAAAGCGCACGAGCGTATCTGGACGTCGGCTTCAGTCCCCAGCCCGCTACGCAGCCGAACTCCGGAAACCGCAATGGCGGCATCCATCGAACCGGCTCCATGCCGGTAATCTCTCTCACTGCGTCTCGCAGTTGCCAGACCCCCGAAGAGAGAATGGCAACTTGCCTGCTTGCCCCTGTCACCTAAGGTGACCCCCGACTTTAGTCCCCACACTCCAAGCCATCGCGGAGCGCAGAGCTATTCTGCAGCCAACGGATGACGCCCCGCCTCTGCTCTAGCAACCGTTAGTACTTTCACCAAGCGCCTATGCTTGGCCACAAACGACTAACCGACCAAGCGTGGCGGATATGGCACTCGCGCTGTGCAAAACTTCACGGGACCTCTTGCTTGTCCGCCGTCAACACAAGAAGTAGGAGCAATGCGCGCATTAGGGCGCTCACAGAGC
>JAFAFP010000261.1 GCA_023423415.1 Pseudomonadota bacterium
CTGGAAGACTGCGGGGTGATATGGCCGCGGCTTGCCGGCCCATCGGTCCACAAAAGACAAAGGCCGGGACAAGCCCGGGCATGACAAAAAGAAATTGTCCTGCTCCGCGACGAGAGCTTATTTCCGCTTCTTGGTGGCCTTCTTCTTCGCAGCCGATTTCTTGGTCTTCGCAGCGGACTTCTTGGTCGCGGCTTTCTTCTTGGTCGCGGCTTTCTTGGTTGCGGCCTTCTTGGTCGCTCCGGCGACCTTGCCGCGCTTCACCGTCGGCTTCTTGCCAGCAGCAGCGGCGCGCTTCTCGGCGCGTTCCTTGGCTCGCTTCTCGAGGCACTTGTCGCACTTGCAGCCGACCGGCTTCAGGAAGATGTCGAAATAATCCTTACCGTAGTCATAGACGATCTCTTCGCCCGGCTGGATGGTCTTGCGCGCCTTGACGATGACCTTGTGCCCCTTCACGTCGCTTTCGGCGTTCGGGCGGCAGGAATGATTGAAATAGCGCGCGAGGTTGCGGCGATTGGATCCATCGATGGTCCAGCGCGAATTGACCTCGAACATGTAGCGGTTGTCGCGCTCGTCAGCGGTTTTGCTGTCGATCATCTTGCCGCGATAGGTATCGATCAATTCGCCTTTGTTGATCACGCGTGTGGCGAAGCCGCCAAGCCCGGTACGGGCTCGACCGACACGATAAGGACGACGGAATGCTTTAGCCATGATCCGGAACGATGAATCCGCTGATGACAGAATCGGATGAAAGGGCCTTCCACCATTGCCTTATGACGAATGCAACAGAATTTCAATTGGCGGGATGGGGTAAGTCCCCAGGCGTTGTACATCCCCAACCGTTCGTCCCCGCGCAGGCGGGGACCCAGTCTTTTCTTTCTGGATTCCCGCCTTCGCGGGAATGAGCGGAGCGAGGATAGACCCTCAGCCCAAATTCAATTCCTTGAAGAAGTCATTGCCCTTGTCGTCGATGATGATGAAGGCCGGGAAGTTCTCCACCTCGATCCGCCAGATCGCTTCCATGCCAAGCTCGTGATACTCGATGGTTTCGACCTTCTTGATGCAATGTTCGGCGAGGTTCGCGGCCGCACCGCCGATCGAACCGAGATAGAAGCCGCCGTATTTCTTGCACGCATCGCGCACCGCGGGCGAACGATTGCCCTTCGCCACCATCACCATCGAGCCGCCGGCCGCCTGGAACTGCTCGATATAGGAGTCCATGCGTCCTGCGGTGGTCGGGCCGAACGCGCCGGAGGCATAGCCGGCCGGTGTCTTCGCGGGACCGGCGTAATAGACCGGATGGTTCTTGAAATAGTCCGGCAGACCCTTGCCCTGCTCCAGCCGTTCGCGCAGCTTGCCGTGCGCAAGGTCGCGCGCCACGATCATGGTGCCGCTGAGCGACAGCCGCGTCTTCACCGGATACTGCGACAGCGTCTTGCGGATCTCGTCCATCGGCTGGTTGAGGTTGATCTGCACCACCTCGCCGCCAAGCTTCGACGTATCGATATCGGGCAGATACTTCGCCGGATTATGCTCCAGCTCCTCCAGAAACACGCCGTCCTTGGTGATCTTGCCCATCGCCTGGCGATCGGCCGAGCATGATACGCCAAGCCCGATCGGCAGCGACGCGCCGTGACGCGGCAGCCGGATCACCCGCACGTCGTGGCAGAAATACTTGCCGCCGAACTGCGCGCCGACGCCGAGCGACTGCGTCATCTTCAGGATTTCCTGCTCCATCTCGAGATCGCGGAAGGCGTGACCGTCTTCGGACCCTTGCGTGGGCAGCGTGTCATAGTAACGGCAGGAAGCGAGCTTCACCGTCTTCATCGTCAGTTCGGCCGAGGTGCCGCCGATGACGATGGCCAGGTGATACGGCGGACAGGCCGCAGTGCCGAGCGTCAGCACCTTCTCTTTCAGAAACGCCAGCATGCGATCGCGCGTCAGGATCGACGGCGTGCCCTGGAACAGGAACGACTTGTTGGCGCTGCCGCCGCCCTTGGCGACGAACAGGAACTTGTATTCGTCATCGCCGTCAGCATAGAGCTCGACCTGCGCCGGCATGTTGGACTTGGTGTTGCGCTCTTCGAACATCGAGATCGGCGCGAGCTGCGAATAGCGCAGGTTCTTCTTCAGATACGAGTCACGCGCGCCTTCCGCGAGAGCGGCTTCGTCATCGCCCTCGGTCCAGACATGGCGGCCCTTCTTGCCCATGATGATGCAAGTGCCGGTGTCCTGGCACATCGGCAGCGTGCCGCCCGCAGCGATATTGGCATTCTTCAGGAAGTCGAAAGCGACGAACTTGTCGTTGTCGCTGGCCTCTGCGTCCTCGAGGATGTTGCGAAGCTGCTGCAGATGGCCCGGCCGCAGATAATGGTTGATGTCGCTATAGGCGGCCTCGGCCAGCACCTTCAGCGCCTCGGACGGCACCACCAGCACGTCCTTGCCCAGCACCTTCTCCACCCGCACGCCCGGCACGTCGAGCTTCCGGTAAGGCGTCTTGTCCTTGCCCAGTGGGAACAACGGCGTGTGCTTATAGGCGGGAATGGGCGGGGTGACAGGGGCGTTCATGGGATTTTCTCTAGATTTTTCAATGCGACCGGGGGGCCGGTCTTGTTGGTTCGGAACGGTTCTAGAGAATTTCCAAACGGAGGGAAAGAAAGGGACCTCGTTTGGAACCGCATGGCTCGTTCTCCCAGCTCATCGCCGGTGAATTAGTTAGGTTTCCGTCTGGGGAAAGCGCATAGTCACCGTATCACTGGCTCGGCTGGACCCGTAGGCACCGGTGGCAGAGAGACCCATTGTGCTCCCGCCTACAGAACCGGTGATGATAATGACCAACAAGCTCAGTTCGGCATTGCTGCGGCGCTGGGCCATGCAATGCGCGGCTCAAGCCGATAGCGAAGCTTCCCAGAGCGAGAAGCGTCAACACCTCCTGAAAATGCGGACATCATTGCTTGATCTCGCTGATGCCCAGGATTGGCTGGACGGCAAAGCCGCGGACATTGGCACCTCCCGGCATGGGGAGCAGAACTTCATGGCCAACCGAACGGTTCATTGAGCCAACAAATAGCCCTGTCGCAGATCCTGTCCGGCTAAAAGCTCTACGGCGCGCGGCGTCAAAAGACCGGCTTTTTGTCCATGTGTCTTTCTACACTGGCGTCTGCTGCTCACGATCACCATATCACTTCAATGCCGATCTTCGGCGTTGGGACCAGATCATGATCAACCAAACACTTAAAAGCCGCGCAGATGTTCATTTCAAGGTGAGAGAATTGCAAAAAGCGGATGCTCCGCTGGCGCGCGCTGAATACGAAGCTGCGAGCGTTGCAACACGCGAAAAGACTGCGCGTCTGCGTGCGCTGCGTTTGTCTCGTGACGCCGCCTTGCCTGTCAAAAAGAAACGCTGAAAGACTTTAGCCTCCAGTCTTCCGCTTCAATGTAGATCTTCGATGGGCAGCCGCAGAAAAGTGCTGATGCCTTCCGCTTCCACGATGCGTGTGAATTCGTCGAAGGCAGCTTGATCAGAGACAAATTTCTCCTTCGAAATGGTCCAGATCTTGTTGTGATCGACGACTTCCAGCGACCAGCCATCGCGATCGCTCAGACGGTATATTTCCACGAGCACCGTGAAACCGTCGCGCGTGAATTCTCCGGAAAGCGGCGATTCAACAATCTCAAGGTCATCGTCCATAGGTGACCATAGCAGAAACGGTTGGACATTGATCCAACAATCGTCGCGGGGCCCGCAATGCTCGGCGATTGCCGCATGTTGTAGCAATCGTCCCCTTGTCGGACATGCCCCTCCCGTTTGAGCGACCAAATTCCACCCCGTATAATTGGGCCAAATCCGTCGCCTTCCCCTTCTGGCCTTCAGTCGCGGTTCGACAGCAAGCGCCCGGACCAATGATGATTCTGCCACACGATCGGACATCCGAATGATCCCGCCACACCATACGCCTCTGGTTGCGATGCTGGCCACCTGCGCACTTGTGCTTATGGCGGCGTCTTCGGCAAGCGCGGCAGCACCGACGACCGTCAAAGTCACTTTCGTCAATCCCGCGCAATTCAACGATGACGATTTCCGCTATCGCTTCACACCGCGCGAGCGCGCGGCCGCAGTGAACGAATTGACGAACTACATCGTGCGTGCGGCCCAGTCGCTGCTGAAGCCCGGCAGAAGCTTGCGGGTCGAGATCCTCAATTTCGAGCGTGCCGGCATTTACAACCCGCTGCACGGAAACGCGGCCAATGTCCGCATCCTGAAAGACACCACGCCGCCGCGCATCGTGCTGCGCTATCAACTGACCGGCAACGGTCCAACGCAAGCGGGTCGCGAAGTGCTGACGGACATGAATTATCTGATGAATCCATCGGCGCGCTTTTCAGGCGATCGCTACGTCTATGAAAAGGCGCTGCTGGCGGATTGGCTGCGCAAGATCGCCGGGCGGTGATGGTGCTGCCACTCAAGTCGGCAACAGCCGACTTGAG
>JAFAFP010000083.1 GCA_023423415.1 Pseudomonadota bacterium
GTTTCGCCGAGTGAGGATGAGTCATGAAAAATATTCAAACGTGTTTGATTGCGGGGATGGCTGCTGCGGCGATCACATCGCAAGCACAGGCTGCCGATTTGCCGATGGTCTACAAGGCTGAACCCGTAGTGGTGAAGGAGTTCGGCGGCTGGTATCTGCGCGGCGATATCGGCATGACGAACCAGAAGGTGAAGTCGATTGACAACGCCTTGTTCGATTCCAGCGTTCAGGTGCTCAACAAGGAATTTGAATCCGGCATGCTGTTTGGCGCCGGTATCGGTTATCAGTTCAACGACTGGTTCCGTGCGGATGTCACCGGTGAATATCGCGGCAAGACAGCGTTCCGCGGCTTTGATGTCTATCCCGGTGGCGCCAACGACTATTTTGCCAACAAGTCCGAATGGCTGGTTATGGCCAACGCGTATGTCGATCTCGGCACGTGGTGGTGCATTACTCCGTTCATCGGCGCTGGTATCGGCTATTCGCAAAACACCATCAGCAACTTCCGCGACGTGAATACGCCGAACAACGGCATCGCCTATGCGGGCGATCATTCACAATGGGAGATGGCCTGGGCGCTGCATGCCGGTCTTGCTTACAAGATCAGCAAGAACTTCACCGCCGAATTGTCGTATCGCTACGTCAATCTCGGGGATTTCCAGTCGGGTGACATCATCGCCTACAACGGCACCAACAACGTCAACAATCCGTTGGTGTTCAAGGACGTGACCTCGCAAGACGTCAGGTTGTCGTTGCGCTGGGCGCTCGGCGCCTCCGACTATGCGCCGCTGGCTGCTCCGATGTATGCGCCACCGCCTCCGCCGCCGGCATACATGCCGCCTCCGCCGCCGGCTTATTCGCCTCCGCCGCCGCTGATGCGGAAGGGTTGATCGCAGAGAGCGCTGATTGCTCAGGCGTTCGATACGAGTTGAAAGCAAGAAGCGAGGCGGTGCCGAAAGGTGCCGCCTCTTTTGTTATTCGGCAGGTTGGAATTTTGCCTTTTGCGAGGGCGATGAAAGCTGGAAGCGGGAAGGGCGCTCGAACAGGAATCTCAGGATCGTGCCCTGCACCAGGCGATGCGCGATCAACGGTCCAACAACAGCCATCGTCGTGACCAGTGCCGCGACGGTTCCCGGATCCGTAATAATGCCTGTTTTGACCAACGCGATACGCGTGACGACCATCGGCAGGAAGAAGGCGAGATAGATGACGATCGAATTCTGTCCGCAATAACGAAGGCCGGAGAACAGATGCGATTTCGCCAGGAGCACAGAGATCGCGACGACGGCGGCGGCCCCCGCAAGGCCAAGTGCGAGCGATACGCCATACGCGGTCGAAAGGCCCGCATTCACGAGAACGAAATTGATGCAGGCCCAGGCCGCCAAACCGGCGACAACGATCGTTGTGCGCGAGCGGCTCCAGTCCGCGCCTTTGAGAATGGAGCCGCTGAGAAGATAGCCGACATAGAAATAGATGAAGCGGCTCGCGAATTCGTCGATCAACATCCAATGGGTTTCGATCGGCGCAATCTCAAGGGCGGCGCCGACGAGCAGCATGATCGCCGGTGGAACAGCGCGCGTCAGCCGCGTGACAAGGAAGAAGACCGGTAGCAGATAGATGAACCACAGCGTTCCGTAAGGGTCGATGAAGGCGGTGAGAAACACGCGCAATGCGCCGAGCACGCCCTGGTCGGCGATGTAGAACGGCGCGCGGAACGCGAACTGGATGACCAGCCACAGCACATAGAAATAGATGAAGTGCAGCACCTTGCGGTCGAAGAATGTGCGCCAGTCGCGGTTGATCGTATGGGCGACGAACAGTCCGGCAATCATGAAGAAGGCAGGAATGCGGAACGGGCGGGCGAATTCGACAACGCCGTGCAGCCACCCGGCATGACCGAGGGCTTCTTCACTGGACAGAGTCGAATGCATCATCACGACCAGAATGATCGAGATGCCCTTTGCATAATCGACCCATTCGATGCGCTGGTTCTGGGTCATGGCCGCTCCGACACGGCAGTGCCGTGCACGCTGTAACCTAGTGCGTCTGAACCGGGCTTGCACCCGTTGCCTCGATTTAGAGTCAATGTCGATTTGTTAACGATCGCGGTTCGCCGGTTAGGCGTTGTTAACACTCGCGAATTTTATGGTTAGCGTTGCCTTAACCTCTGGCGATTATGGTTTCCGAAGTGTTGATTGCCTCGCGTTGCCGGAAGGAAGAGGATTATGCGTATTGCGGTGAACACCGTTTTTCGCCGAGCGCTATCGAGCCGCCGACTCCTTTGGCCGAGCATGGCTGTGCTCGCCGGTGTGCTGAGCGCCGCTTCTGTCTCTCCCGCCGTCGCCGCAGACTATCCCAGCAGTTCAGATTATCTGCGCGGTTCGTATGTGGCCCAGCCTCAATACTATCAGTGGGGCGGATTCTATGGCGGCGCGCAGATCAGCTATAGCAATGCCGACGCAGATTTCGGCAATGCGACCCAGCCGCTGGTAGACCACCTCCTGCGCAACAGTAATATTCTGGACAATGTGTCGGGGTGGACGACGTTGCCGGATGGAAGCACGAACGGAAGAAACTATGGCGGCTTCATCGGCTACAACTGGCAATGGGACGATGTCGTTATCGGTTTCGAAGCGAATTACAGTCGTCTGTCGCTGACAAAAACGGCTGAGGATTCGTTGAGCCGCCGGTTCATCGACAACACTGCCGGATTGCCGGATCACACCTACACATATGCAATGACGGTTGCGGGCAGTTCGACCGTGAAGTTGACCGATCTCGCCACCTTCCGAGCGCGCGCCGGCTGGGCAGTCGGATCGCTGCTGCCGTATGGCTTTATTGGCTTTGCAGTCGCTCGCGCCGATGTGGCGACGCGTGCGTCGGTTTCAGGAACGGTGACCGTTACGTGTAACGATCCAGCCGACCCCGGCTGTTCGCCGTCCGGACCGACTAATCTGGCATTGCCCGGTCCACAAACGACATCGCGCAGTGGTGTCTTCACCTACGGTGGTGCTATTGGCCTCGGCTTCGATTGGGCCTTGTCGCAGAATCTGTTTGTGCGCGGCGAGTGGGAATACCTTCAACTGCAGGATATCGAAGGCATCGACGTCCGACTCAATTCGGTGCGCGCCGCTGTCGGTCTGAAGTTCTAAGCTAACTGTTGCAGACGTTGCCGAGCGTCACATGCTTGTGACGCCGGCGTTCGCGGCTCATGCAAAAGTCACAAAGCCCCATCCGCTAAAATGCATTGACGCTGAACGTCGTCTCCACTATCTCCGCCCGTGGGACACCTCTCCCCAACGAGAGGCTGACTATCTGGAAGGATAGAGATGACGACGACCACACCCGGCATGCGGCCGGCAAACCCGCATTTTTCCTCCGGCCCCTGCGCCAAGCGCCCCGGCTGGAACCTCCAAGCCCTCAAAGACGCACTCGTTGGCCGCTCGCACCGCTCCAAGCCGGGCAAGGCGAAGCTGAAGCTGGCGATCGATCTGACCCGCGAAATTCTTGAAGTTCCGGCCGATTACAAGATCGGCATCGTTCCGGCGTCCGACACCGGCGCAATGGAAATGGCGATGTGGTCGCTGCTCGGCGCGCGCCCCGTCACGATGCTGGCCTGGGAATCCTTCGGCGAAGGCTGGGTCACCGACGTCGAAAAGCAGCTCAAGCTGAAGGACGTTACCGTTCTCAAGACCGGTTACGGCGAACTGACCGACCTGTCGAAAGTCTCGTCCGACACCGATATCGTCTTCACCTGGAACGGCACCACCTCGGGCGTGCGCGTGCCGAATGCCGACTGGATCAAGGCCGATCGCAAGGGCCTGACCATCTGCGACGCGACCTCGGCCGCATTCGCGCAGCCGCTCGACTTCGCCAAGCTCGATGTCATCACCTTCTCCTGGCAGAAGGCGCTCGGCGGTGAAGCGGCTCATGGCATGCTGATCCTGTCGCCGCGCGCGGTGGAACGGCTCGAAAGCTACAAGCCGGCCTGGCCGCTGCCGAAGATCTTCCGCATGACCAAGAACGGCAAGCTGAACGAAGGCATCTTCGTCGGCGAGACCATCAACACGCCGTCGATGCTGTGCGTCGAGGATTATCTCGACACGCTGCAATGGGCGAAGTCGGCGGGTGGTCTGAAAGGTTTGATCGCGCGGGCGGACGGCAATGCCGGCGCAATTCATGACTGGGTCGCGCGCACCGCGTGGGTCGATAATCTCGCCGTCGATGCGACGACGCGGTCGAATACCTCGGTCTGCCTGAAGATCGTCGATCCCGCCGTGACGGCGCTCTCGGTCGATGCGCAATGGGCCTTCGTGAAGGACCTCGTGGCGTTGTGCGAGAAGGAAGGCGTCGCTTTCGATTTCGCCAATCACCGCGATGCGCTGCCGGGTCTTCGCATCTGGTGCGGCGCCACAGTCGAACGCAGCGATGTCGAAAAGCTGCTGCCCTGGCTCGACTGGGCCTACGCGAAGACCAAAGAGACGCTCGCGAAAGCGGCTTAGTTGCTCTTCACCCTCCCCTGGAAGGGGGAGGGTCGCTCACCGGAGCGACAGCGCAGGTGAGCGGGGTGGGGTGACAGTGTCCCCGACAAACGCCACCGCTCACCGAATCACACATTTCACCCCACCCCGGCCCTGCGGGCCGACCCGCCCCCTCGAGGGGAGGGTGAAGGAAGCTAGATCATGGCCCCCAAAGTTCTCATCTCAGACGCCCTGTCTCCCGCCGCTGTCCAGATCTTCAAGGATCGCGGCGTGGAGGTGGATTTTCAGCCCAATCTCGGCAAGGACAAAGACAAGCTCGCCGAGATCATCGGTAACTATGACGGCCTCGCGATCCGTTCGGCGACCAAGGTGACGCCGAAGATTCTGCAGAATGCCAAGAACTTGAAGGTGATCGGCCGCGCCGGCATCGGCGTCGACAACGTCGATATTCCGGCTGCGACGGCGAAGGGCATCATCGTGATGAACACGCCGTTTGGCAATTCGATCACCACCGCCGAACATGCGATCACGCTGATGCTCGCATTGGCGCGGCAGATCCCGGCCGCCGACGTTTCGACGCAGGCCGGCAAGTGGGAAAAGAACCGCTTCATGGGTGTCGAGATCACCGGCAAGACGCTGGGTGTGATCGGCGCCGGCAATATCGGTTCGATCGCGATCGACCGTGCGCTCGGCCTGCGCATGCGCGTCATCGCCTATGATCCGTTCCTGTCGCCGGAACGTGCGGTGGAACTCGGCGTCGAGAAGGTCGAACTGGAAGACCTTCTCAAGCGCGCCGACTTCATCACGCTGCACACGCCGCTGACTGAGAAGACCAAGAACATCATCGACGCCAAAGCGCTGGCGCTGACCAAGAAGGGCGTGCGCATCATCAATTGCGCGCGCGGCGGTCTTGTCGATGAAGTCGCATTGCGGGCTGCGCTCGATTCCGGCCATGTGGCGGGGGCGGCTTTTGACGTGTTCTCGACAGAACCTGCGAACGAGAACCCGCTGTTCGGTCAGCCGAATGTCATCTGCACGCCGCATCTTGGCGCATCCACGTCGGAAGCGCAGGAAAACGTGGCGCTGCAAGTCGCCGACCAGATGTCGGACTATCTGTTGCGCGGCGCAATCACCAATGCGGTGAACTTCCCGTCGATCACAGCGGAAGAAGCGCCGCGCTTGAAGCCGTTCGTCGAGCTCGCCGAGAAGCTCGGCTCGTTCGCCGGCCAGCTCACCGAAGGCGATCTGAAGAAAATCCAGATCAGCTACGACGGGCATGTCGCGCAGATGAAGACCAGGGCTCTGACGTCTGCCGCAGTGGCTGGCTTCCTTCGTCCGATGCTGCAGGACGTGAATGTCGTGTCGGCGCCGATCGTTGCGAAGGAGCGCGGCATCATCGTCGAGGAAGTGACCCGCGAGGTCGCGCATGACTATGAAAGCCTGATCACGGTGACGGTCGAGACCGATAACGGCCCGCGCAGCATTTCCGGTACGGTGTTTGCCGATGCGCGTCCGCGTATCGTCAACATCAAGGGCATCCGCATGGATGCGGAATTCGGTCCCTCGATGGTCTACATCACCAACCTCGACAAGCCGGGCTTCATCGGCAAGTTCTCCGGGACGATGGGTGATGCCGGCATCAACATCGCAACCTTCCATGTCGGCCGCGAAGCGCCAGGCGGCAACGCCATTGCGCTGATCGAGATCGATGGCGAAATGCCGCCGAAGGTGCTGGAAGCGGTGCGTGCGCTGCCGCAGGTGCAGTCGGCGAAGCCGCTGAAGTTCTGAGCTATCCTGCAGGATCTGTGATGCCTCGAAGGACGAGCCGGCCTTCGAGGCATTTCAAGCCTTTGCTTTTCTGGTTCACGCTTTTGCTGCGACGGCGGAGCGACGTTGTCGCGTCGCCAGCAAAACGCCGCCGATAATGAAGACGGTGCCAGCCAGATGGTACCATTCCGGCCGCTCGCCCAGCAACGTGATCGCGGCCATGGATCCAAATACGACGATCAGCGGATATAGCGCGGCCACGGGATTCGGCCCGAGCATCTGGACGCCGCGATTGTAACAAAGGTAGGCGAGGACCGACGGGAAGATTGCCATATAGAGGACGGTTGAGACCGTCTTGATGTCGATCGCCGGTGTCCCGACGGCCGCGATCTCCCAGAGATAGAACGGAACCATGAACAACGTGCCGGTGATGATCGTGATCCCTAGAAACGACAGCGGATGCATGATCGGACTTTTCTTGGTCAGCGGCGAGTAGAGGGCAAAAACCACCATCGCGCCGATGAACCAGACGTCGCCCCGATTGAAAGAGATCGAGTGCAGCACATCCAGGTCGCCGCGCATGAGGATCGGCAAAACGCCGACAAAGGACACCGTGATGCCGGCGATCTGCCGCGCGCTCAACCGCTCGCCGACCAGCAGATAAGACGCAACGCCGATAGTCGCCGGCATCGTGCATTGAATGAGCAGGCCGTTGATCGCCTCGGTATATTGCAGGCCCCAATAGGACAGCGCGGCGTATCCGGTGGTGCCCGTTACGCCGAGAAAGGACAGTATCCCGATATTGCCCCGGATCGTGGGCCAGTCACGCTTGAGATAGGGCCAGGCGAATGGCAGCAGGATCAGGCCGGCAAAGGCCCATCGCCAGAAGCCAAGGGTGACCGGGGGAATAGTACTGACCGCGTGCCGCCCCAGCACGATGTTCATCGCCCAGAACAGATAGGTGAGGGATGCCAAGAGATACGGCCGCTGATAGATCCAGCCGCCGATCTGGCCGAAAAATGCGGCCATTCCGATGCCTCCCCCCGACGCTGAGACATCCGCCGGACGGCGGACCTGCCTTTGCTACACAATGCCGCGGGGAGCCGAAAGGCCGGCGGACGCATGCCGGGCCTTCGCACGGACATTGAAACCTTCCGAAAATTTCATCCTTTTCAACCGGTTATTGCCCGCGAATTCCGCTATGGATTGGCCCGTCGCCTTGCCTCGGAGCCCTGCATCCATTATCCGGGGCTAGCCCTCGCTTCGGCCGGGCAAAGTATACCCGGTTTGGCACACCCGGTTTCATGTCAGGGTCCGGGCGGCGGCCCGCTGGAGGGATTTGAAGGAATGGCGAACGTAGTTGTCGTCGGAGCGCAGTGGGGCGACGAAGGCAAAGGCAAGATCGTCGATTGGTTGTCCGAACAGGCCGATATCGTCGTCCGCTTTCAGGGCGGCCACAATGCCGGGCATACGCTCGTCATCGACGGGAACACCTATAAGCTTTCCTTGCTGCCATCCGGCGTTGTTCGGTCAAACAAGCTGTCGGTCATCGGCAATGGCGTGGTCGTCGATCCCAAGGCGTTGATCGATGAGATTGACCGTCTGAACGGGCAGGGCGTGGCGGTCACGCCCGACAACTTGCGCATTGCAGAAAATGCGACGCTGATCCTGTCGCTCCACCGTGACCTCGAAGCCATCCGCGAATCCGGCTCCTCACGTATCGGCACCACCAAGCGAGGCATTGGCCCGGCCTATGAAGACAAGGTTGGCCGCCGCGCCATCCGCGTGATGGACCTGGCCGACCTGCCGGCACTGCACGGCAAGATCGAGCGCATGCTGGTGCATCATAACGCGCTGCGCCGCGGCTACGGCATGGACGAACTATCGGTTGACGTGGTCTATGCCGAACTTGCCGGCTATGCGCCGCGCATTCTGCCGTACATGGATTCGATCTGGTCCTTGCTCGACACGCGTCGCCGCGAGGGCAAGCGTATTCTGTTCGAAGGCGCTCAGGGAGCGTTGCTCGATATCGATCATGGCACCTATCCGTACGTGACCTCGTCGAACACGGTTGCTGCGCAGGCCGCGACCGGCTCGGGCATGGGGCCTGGCTCGATCGGTTATGTGCTCGGCATCTGCAAGGCCTACACCACGCGGGTGGGCGAGGGGCCGTTCCCGACCGAGCAGGACAACGACATCGGCAAGCTGATCGGCGAACGCGGCCATGAGTTCGGGACGGTGACGGGCCGTCCGCGCCGCTGCGGCTGGTTCGATGCCGTGCTGGTCCGCCAGACCGTTCGCACCAGCGGCATCAACGGCATCGCGCTGACCAAGCTTGATATCCTGGACGGCTTCAAGGAGATCAAGGTCTGCGTCGGCTACCGGCTGGACGGCCGCGAGATCGATTATCTTCCAGCCAGCGAGCATGCGCAGGCCATGGTCGAGCCGGTCTATGAGACGCTCGAGGGCTGGGATGAACCGACAGCCAACGCCCGCTCATGGGCTGATTTACCGGCCCAGGCTATCAAGTATGTAAGATGGATTGAGGAGCTGATCGGATGCCCGGTGGCTCTATTGTCCACGTCTCCGGAGCGCGAAGATACGATTCTAGTGCAGAATCCGTTCGAGGCGTGACACCATTGGGGAATCGAGACGACCGAGGTGTGATCGAGGGCCGTAACAGAAAGCATGGCTGATTATTACCCGCTCATTGCCCGCGCCATAACCGGTCTCGACAAGAACACCGGTGAGGCCCGTCGCGCGCTTTATGAGAGAGCGCGGACGGCCCTTGTCGCACAGTTGCGGGGAACCGAGCCGCCGCTCCAGGAGTCCGAAATCACCAAGGAGCGGCTGGCGCTTGAGGAAGCCATCCGCAAGGTCGAGGCCGAAGCGGCGCGTCGATCCCGGGTTGAAACAGGAGGGCAGCCTTCGGCGGGACAATCTGCCGCTGGACAAACCGCTGCGCCATTTCCGCAATCGTCAGCGCCGCGCTATCCGACTCCCGCCCCACCTGCTGCCAAGCCGCCGGCGCGCCCAACCACACCGACGCCACCTCCGTCCGCCCCAAAGCCAGAACCGGCTGGGCCGACCACGTCGCATAGGTCGCTACCGCCGCTTTCGCCGCGTCCCTCCGCGCCGGCTGGATCGCCACCGGCTCCGAAGTCGTCGCCCTTCGATGCGCCACCGCCACCGCTTGGACCACCGCCACGACTGCCGCGTGATCCGTTCACGGAGATGCCGCGGCCGCAGGATTTCGATCAGTCGATCGAGCCGCGGCTCGCGCATGAGGATTTCGGCCGCGAAATGCGTCCGCCATCCGCTCGTGACGATGGGCCGATGCAGCAGATGGAACCCTCGTTCCGTGGGCCGCCACCACGCCCGCGCGAGGATCTCATGGACGAAGAGCTCCATGAGGAGCCGCGCAAGCCGCGCTCGTTCGGTCCCCTCATCAAGGCGTCGGTCGCAGTGTTTTTGCTGCTCGCACTCGCGGGCGCCGTCTATTCCCAGCGCGGCCTGATCACGGAATTCTGGCAAGCTTTCCGCAGTTCATCGCCTCAGACCGCCAGCGACACCAAGCCGGCTCCGTCCACCAAACAGGGCTCAGGAAAAATCACCGATCGGCTTGGTGGTCCGGAAGCGCAAAGCGGCCCGGCGGTGGCGCAGCGGGTCGTGCTTTACGAGGAAGAGCCGAACGATCCGCAGGGCAAGCGTTTCATCGGCTCGGCGATCTGGCGGACAGAGACGGTCTCGCCTGGACCGGGACGGCCGCCGGAACTCGCCATCCGTGCGGACGTGGAAATTCCGGAGCGCCGGATGACCATGACCTTCTCGCTCCGCCGCAACACCGATCAGACGCTGCCGGCCAGCCACACTATCGAGGTGATGTTCAATTTGCCGGCGGATTTCCCGCAGGGCGGCATTTCGAATGTGCCCGGCGTCCTGATGAAACAGGCCGAGCAGACCCGCGGCACGCCATTGGCCGGGCTTGCGGTGAAGGTGACGAACAACTTCTTCCTGATCGGCCTTTCTGCCGTGGAGTCGGATCAGGCGCGCAACATTCAATTGCTGAAAGAACGCGCGTGGTTCGATATCCCGATTGTCTACAACAACAACCGTCGCGCCATCCTTGCGATCGAGAAGGGGACGCCGGGCGAGCGGGCCTTTGCGGAAGCCTTCGCGGCGTGGAAGCAGTAAGGCTGCCTGGCGCGTTTTCGAGCGAAGCGGATACCGGTTCGCGTGAAGAAAACGCGTCAAAACAAGAAAAGCCAACGTCGAGGACAATTAGCCAAGGCAAGAACCAATTATCCGAATTGCCGATAATGCAATTCGGCCTTTGTTCGACGCCGTTCGTCCGCTCAATGGACCGAAACCGACCCTTGTCCCGGCTCCAGCAGCGCTTCGGTGAACGGGAATTCCAGCACGATTTCCCCGTCCTCGTCGGTCACCTCGATCGCGGCCTGTAGCAAACGCGGCTCCGTTTCCTCGTCGTGCAGGATGTCCCGGATCATGGCGCGCGCCATGCGCCATGCGTGATCGGGATCGCGCAAATCGGCGCCATCGGGATCGCGGATCAGTTCGCCATCAATGCGGGTATGGAAATAATAGCGTGGCATGATGTCAGGCTAACATCGAGCTGTGACAGGATCGCGGCGAAGGCCAGGCAGAATCGTAAAAGACAACGCGGCCCAATCACTGTCGGTCAGCGACAGGCGAAAAATGGTCGGACGATCCGGCTTTATGCGTTGGACATCATTGCCCCGAGGGGGCTGGCTTCGTCGTATTGCCTGCGCCGGTGGTTTCACCTGTGCCCGAACCGGTCGTAGTCGGCTGCGTGATCGGCGGGCGCATATCGGTCGCAACGTCAGATTTATCGGCAGTGCCGGCGTAATAGTAGATGAAGCCGCCGAGCGCGAGCAATACCAAGGCGCCCACCAGGAAGCTTGTTGTCGTGCCGCCGTCCGGATCGCGATGGAAATCCTGGAACGGCTCGCGGGGCGGTGTTTCCTGCGGCGGGGGTGCGATATTATCGCGATAGGGGTCATAGCTCATGACGCGTCCTCCAATTGCTTTTGGGAATAACGCGTTCTCGTGAGAGCGGTTCCGAGATGGAACTTTGCGCCACCCTGCATTGTCATCCGATCATGCACGAAAAAAGCCGGGCGAGATGCCCGGCCTCCATCGTGGATGTCCTTGCGGCTGGCGATCAATTCGGCGATCCCGGCAAAAATTTGAACGGTTCGGCATTCTTGAATTGCTCCGACACGTCGCCGGAATAAACCTCGCCATTCTGGATGGTGAGCTTTTTCACGGGAGCGCCGGACTTGAGATCGAGCTTGGCGAGCGACACCCAGAAGGTGTTGGGACGCGTAGCGGAGTCGAAATAGTAGATCAGATTCTTCTGGTCCGATGCCGTGCGCCAGATGGTGGACGATATATTCGGCTGATCCGGTGTCGAGATGCCAAGCGGCACGCTGACGGCGCGCTGTACGCTGAGAACGCCTGCGACCGCCTGATGAGCATAGGATTGCTGCGGTACGCCCTGGATGTAGTTCTTGTCGAGTTGTTTCGGGATCGCATTGAGCAGGAACGACGCGCGCGCAAAACGATCGGCCGCACGGTTGGTGCCGGGCAGGAAGGTGAGGCCGCCGATATCCTTCCAGTATTCGTTGAGCGCTAGCTGCTTGTCGTAGCTCGGTGAGTTGGTCATCACCGTATATTGCTTGCCGTGATGGATCACCAGTTTGCCGTCGATATACTCGAAAATCGCGGAATCGCCGCTCGCGTCGGAGATCGACAGATGAAGCGCCGCGGGCACGCCGTTCGGCAGGCTCGGCGCCAGAATGTTGTACGGCTCGGCTCGCAACGCGGTGACGGTCTCTGCGACGGAGCCGAAGTTGTCGAGCACATATTGCACCCAGGCGGCGATCGACAGATAGGGGCGCCCCTCGACCGATTTCGGATATTCCGATTCTGCCAGATAAAGCAGGTTGGCGACGAGCCCGCGCTCGTTCAGGCCGTCAGTGCTGCCAACTTCATATCCTGAGACGACCACGCTGCCGTATTTCGATGCCCATGCAATGGATTTCGGCCCGGCTGCGCCGTCACGCTTCAGGCCTGCCGGGAAAACCCAGAGGTTGGAGGCCATGTCCTCCTTCCAGTCCATGTTTCGTCCGGTAATGACTGTGTTGTCGGCGCCGACATACAAGGTGCGCGTGCAGGCGAGGGCGGCGCCCGATAGCGCAGTGGTGGCCGCCAGCAAACCAAAGGCTGCGAGTTGTGAGATGCGGCGCGTCATGACGGGCTCCTGCTTGCTGGATGCCGAATGGCTGCAAAGGTCGTTGCAATGATATTTGCAAGACTACTCATATGCGAGGCGGGAAGGCCGTGGTAATGGCGATCCTGTTGACGTCGTAAATTTAGAATGACGTCGTGACCATGAAAAGCGATTCAACAACCCTATGGCATAATCATTATGAGTCGTTTGATCTCGTGATATTGCTGTCTGTTGTTGCCAGCGATTGGCCTTGAGCCGATTGCAAAAGGTTTTGATCCTGGAGTTTTGAGAATGCGAGTTTTGGAAACGTTGCGCTGGATCTGTTGTGCAGCATTAACTGTCGTCATCGTGATGAGTTACGGGACTGCCAGCTCCGCGCCTGTGATGGTTCATGCCGGTCCAGCCGTCCCGCAGCACATCGTCCTCGCGCAAGCGCCGGCAAACCTCAACACGGACGCGCAGATCTATCTGCTGAGAGGCCTTGCTAATGTGTTTTCACGGGGAATGGACGAGATGGCGGAAAAACTTCGGCGGCAGGGGTTCAGCCCCATTGTGATCAACCATCGCGGATGGCAGGTCGCGGCCGAAAGAATTGAGCAGAATTATCGAAATGGCCGCACGGCGCCGATTATTCTGATCGGTCACTCGCTAGGAGCGAATAGCGCGGCTCGGATCGCGCAGAGACTGCAGCGTGCGAATATTCCGGTCGCGTATCTGGCGACCTTCGATCCGACCCACGCCGTCAAGGTGCCTGGCAATGTGAGATATTTCGTCAACTTCTATCAGAACAATGGCCTCGGGCGGCGGGCGTCGTTCGCTCCGTCGCGGCACAAGGAGAAGGTCAATCTGAATCTCACAAGCAGTCCCGGCTTGCATCATCGCAACATCGATCAGTCACGGCGGCTTCAGGACATCGTCATCGCGCGCATCCGGGAGGTCACCGCGCGATAAAGTTGCCCACATCCAGTTGCTGACGGGCCGTTGTCCCGAGCGTCGCGTTGCTGCTGGTTGACGCCACACGTCACGGCGGCACGCGATAAAAAAAGCCGGGCTCTGAGCCCGGCTTTTGCATTCTGATTTCTGTCGTCTCTTTAGTGCGCGGCAATCGCTTCCGGCGCCTTCGGCGTTTCGAGCGCGGCAACCTTGTTCTTCACCGCCTTTTGCACCTTCTCGAACGCGCGCACTTCGATCTGACGCACGCGCTCGCGCGACACCCCGAATTCCTCGGCCAGTTCTTCCAGCGTGATCGGATCATCCGACAGACGCCGCGCTTCGAAGATGCGGCGCTCACGATCGTTGAGCACGGTCAGCGCATGGTCCAGCGCGGAGCGCCGGTTATCCAACTCCTCGCTTTCGGCGAGGATCTCTTCCTGGCCGGCGGAATCGTCGGCAAGCCAGTCCTGCCACTCGCCGGAATCGCCGTCGTCGCGGATCGGCGCGTTGAGCGACGTATCGCCGCCGAGACGGCGGTTCATGTCGACAACGTCCTTTTCCGTCACGCCAAGCGTCTTGGCGATCTGCGCCACCTGATCGGGCTTGAGGTCGCCGTCGTTCAGCGCCGAGATCTTGCTCTTCGCCTTGCGCAGGTTGAAGAACAGCTTCTTCTGGTTCGCGGTGGTGCCCATCTTCACGAGCGACCACGAACGCAGGATGTATTCCTGGATGGAGGCCTTGATCCACCACATCGCATAGGTCGCGAGGCGGAAGCCCTTTTCGGGCTCGAACCGCTTCACCGCCTGCATCAGGCCGACATTGCCTTCCGAGACGATCTCGGAGATCGGCAGGCCATAGCCGCGATACCCCATCGCGATCTTGGCGACGAGCCGCAAATGGCTGGTGACGAGCTTGTGCGCGGCGTCACGATCTCCGTGCTCGCGCCAGCTCTTGGCCAGCATGTATTCCTGCTGCGGCTCCAGCATCGGGAACCGGCGGATTTCTTCAAGATACCGAGACAGACCGCCCTCGGCGGTGATCATCGGCATAGCCGCTGTACGGGCCATTCTTGCGCCCTCCATAAAGTTCATGTCCCCGAGGATCGGCGGACATATGTCCCGTCGCCACACCGGGCCGACGGTTCATGTTGCGGTGCAACCGCGATGGCAGAATAGGGGACTGGAGTAGCGAATGAAAGTTACATTCCTGTCACCTCGTCGTGACCGGAAGTCGCAACCCAAGCCTTTGTTTTCACGTCTAGTTTTCAAAAAATCTGTCGGAACCCGCCCCATCACGACGAAGACAAGGCATGACGCAAACGGGCGAGATCGTCCGGGAGTTCCGATTTGAACTCCAGGATTTCGCCCGTCACGGGATGCTCGAAAACGAGCAGATAAGCATGCAGTGCCTGTCTTCCAAGGTCTTCCAGAGCTTCCTTGGCTGAGACCGACAGCCGCACCACCTTGGTCTTGAAGCCGGTGGCGTAGGTTGCATCCCCGAGAATCGGGTGGCCGGTATGGGCGAGGTGGACGCGGATCTGATGGGTCCGCCCGGTCTCGAGTTGGCATTCGATCAGGCTGGCCACCGGCTTGCCGTCCATGCCGGCATATTTCTCCCGCAGCTCCCAATGGGTAATGGCCTCGCGGCCTGATCCGCGCACCGTCATCTTTTCCCGGTTATGCGGGTGCCGGTCGATCGGCGCTTCGATCGTGCCGCGGGTTCGGTCGGGCACTCCCCACGCGAAAGCGAGATAGGCGCGTTCCAGCGGCCCGGTCCGGCCGTGATCGGCGAATTGCTCCGACAGTGCTTTATGGGCGCGGTCGGTCTTGGCGACCACGATCACCCCGGAGGTGTCCTTGTCCAGCCGATGTACGATGCCCGGCCGCATCACTCCGCCGATGCCGGACAATGACGCCCCGCAATGGGCGATCAGCGCATTCACCAGCGTGCCGGTCTGATGTCCTGCGGCCGGATGGACAACGAGGCCGGCTGGCTTGTCGATGACGATCAGTTCGTCGTCCTCATACATTATGGAGAGAGGAATATTCTCGCCCTCCGGCTCGGCCGGTTCCGGCGGCGGCACGTCAACCTGCAGCAACTCTCCGGATTTGACGCGATACCCCGGATCAAGGATGGTGCGGCCGCCGGCCGTTACCGCGCCGTCCAGGATCAGCGCCTTCAGCCGCGTACGCGACAGGGCCGGGAGCCCGGAGGCGAGCACGCGGTCGAGCCGGTCACCGGACTGCTCCGCGCCGACGCTTAACCGTTCGATTCGCTCTTCCGTCATCACACCTGTCTGATCCTGCAAGTTTAACGATGTCTTCGACCGACGATTTGAAAGATCCCGATGGTAAACCGCTCGATCCCGCCGCTCAGGCGGTGGTCAACCGCGTGCGCAGGATGTCGATGCTGTCGGGTTTCGCCACCTTGCTCGGTATTTCGGTGGTTATTTTCATGATCGGCTACCGTGTTTTCCGTGGCGAAGGAAGTCCGCCGGTGAATGTCGAGGTGATTTCGATGCTGCCGAAGGGCGCCAAGGTGACCTCGGCAGCGGTGGCCGGGGACCGTGTTGTCGTCACCGTCGATGTCGGTGGGGTGACCGAGATACGCACCTTCGATGCGCGCACTTTGCAGCCGGCGGGAAGACTGCGTTTCGCAAGCGAGCCATGATGGGCGACCGCAAATTGCGGTGATGAAAAGAAGCTCGCCGCACGGTTGTTATTGTTTGAGAACATCTATATACAGAGCAGCATCGAGCTTTCGGGCCGAACGACTTGGCCTGCCGCGCACAGCGCCTGACAACGACATTCACTCCTAAAACTCGACTAAACCTGCTGCGTTCAAAGCGCGGCTTTATACACGCTTATCTAAAGGATTGGCTCCCATGCAGACGGGAACCGTGAAGTGGTTCAACGCAACCAAAGGCTTCGGATTCATTCAGCCGGATGACGGTGGTCAGGACGTTTTCGTGCACATCAGTGCCGTGGAACGTGCGGGCATGTCGGGACTGAACGAAGGCCAGAAGATCTCGTTCGAAGTCCGCGCTGACCGCAAGACTGGCAAGTCTTCGGCCGACAACCTGCGCGCCGTCTAACAACGGCGCACGAACAGCAAGCAACCCCCGACCACGGATGAACTGGCGCGGTTTGCTTTTGACGGCGGCGATGCGTTTTCGGATCGCATGATGCGTTGAGTGTCGCTGCCAGCTCTGCCCTTCGCAATCATTCCCCGCGAAGGGCAGAGCCGTTGCTGTCACCACTTGATCCGGAGCTCACACCATGAATGGCAAGCAAACGGAGGCGGACAAGGCGGCAGCGCTGAAGGAATACAATGATCGGCAGACAGCCGCTGTCGATCGCATGGCGATCTTACGCGCCGCGCGCCTCGCACGGGATGCTGGCGAACCAATTCCCGACATCACGCCGGTGAAGAAGGCAAAAGCGCCTGCAAAACCGAAGAAGAAAAAGCGATAGAGTTGAGCCTGTCTGCGACAGGTCTTTCCGGCGCTGAGTGGATCGAATCGAACCATCGATCTCCGGTCGCCTCGATGAAGTCCAAACATCGAACGGAATTCGTAAAATCCAACGGCTGACCGACGAGCCGATCAACAGCATCGCGGCAGAGGACGGATAGCGGAGGGACATGCAAGGTCTTGGACGCGCGAGCTGGCCTTAGCCTGGAGCCGCCGACCTTCTACGAGAAATTCGAGAATGTCTGCATATCCTGATCGGTCTGGTCGCCGTCGTTGCGGCTCTGTGGAATCTGATGCTGAAGATTCTCGCCAGCGTCGTGCTCTCAAGCAACCCTCCGATTGCGAAGTGTTTCAGGCCATCTTCGGTATGACCCTTACTCGTGGTCATTGCGCTGGAATTCAAACGGTCATTGTTGGTTGTCGCTGCGCGCGGGGAGAGCATTATCCAGGTTCGAGCCGTTACCCGCTGGCGCTGCTGGCCCGCAAGATGATCATTCTGGATCTCAAGACGACCGACGTCATACGATTGTTTGCGTTCTCCGCAGCCGTTCTGGCGCTGGGGGCCGTCTATTGGATGATGCGCGGTCAGGATCATAAGCATCGACGGAATGCAAACCTGCAAGCAACGCTGATGCGTGAGCTGGAGCGATCGTTCCGCGACCGATCTGCGCCGTTCATTTGATGTCGGGGCCATTTCAACGTCTGCTCTGATAACTTCAATTTGAACTGGCTAAACCGTCCACAAAATTGAGAGTCAAATTTTCAGATGAGCCACTGCGTGCTTGCTGTGGGCTCAGTCCTCGACGAAACGACCCTTTTGCAACACGAATCCTTTTGATTGAGGCAATCGACCTCATGTTCGCCCTTCGAACTGATGCATTCCCGCATGAGAAATTTTGAGTGCCTTGTTGCACTTGTGGTGCGTCGTGAAAATTTTGAATCGTCGGAACCGGTGTTCCTTTGATCTGGATCACACGGTTTCTCTCTCGCGGAGCGATAAGAGGCAACATAGTAGCAGGGAGATGCGGATGCCGATCCATTGCTCAAATTGCGGCGAGCACATTGTTGCGCCAGTTGTCTCAAGGCTGGTCTCCCAGGACGAGATACAGCACGTATGGCATTGCTCCGACTGTTTCGCAGTATTCCATAGCGCAGCTTGCCTAAAGATGCGTGCTCGCGCGACGCTAGGAGTTTGTCATGAGTGCCATATGGACCACATGCCCTCAAACGGGAAAGCGGATTTTCACCGGTATCACAACCAACATGATTTGCTTCGAGAGCTTGCCCGAGGTGCCCATTCCTGTTCGGTGTCCTCAATGCGCCTCAAGCCATATGTGGTCTCGATCAAATGCCTGGGTTGAAAAAAATAGTTGGCATGCGTCCGTCGTTACAACTGCAAAAAAAGACCGAGAGCAAAGCAGGGGCCAGTTGTAACCTGGGCGTCGATCCGGAAACGCCTTTTCGCAGTCGTCGCAACTATGGAGTTGCGATCCGACCAGAGGCTTTGACAGCCCGGCGTGAGAGGATTGTCGATCACTTCTATATTGTACTTTTTGGAGTTCTACTTTCCATCACCATCATCGGATGGCTGGGCCTGATCGCCTTCGTGCTTTGGTACATGCTGCTCTCCTAGCGACGTGAAGCCCATCCAATCAGCTCCGGATTGGTGAGGAGGCCATCATCGGTCGATGCCTCAGCGACGTCTACCGGTTCAATTGCCCCTGCGAAGCCGAACTGCCGGTCGGCATCGCTTAACGTCGCGCCGGTTCCCGATGCCCACGACGAGCGAGTCGAGGTCGCCCTCCGAATCGAGACAACAGGCGGGTTCCCTCACAATGTCATCAGCTCTTCGTTATGGCACCTCGCCCGTATGAGCGCGTTATTCCCGCGGCCGGGATCACCGGACGCTCACCCAACAATGCGGAGACAAGATTTCTGCGCGCAAGCAGAGGGAGGTTTGTCATGTCTGATATCAAGCCTTATGACACGAAGACCGATAAGCAGCATGATATTCAATACGCCATTGTTTGTCCGCGCTGTCCGGTCTGCGGCGCTGAGACTGTGCTGCTCAGAAAGCACACGGTGTTGGAAGTCGTCACTCGCGTGTTTCGTTGCACAATGTGCGATGTGCAGTATCCCGTCGTATCGGCAGCGTCGAGCGGGATGTGAGATCGCCATGACATTCCCTTTTTATCATGACATCTCCTTTCATCATGGCATCCTCTTTCATGTCACTGGCGCCGAACGCGAAACGTCGTACAGCAGGTGCTCTCCTGATCTGCCAAATCAAGCCTCGGCGGTGACAACGCAGCAAGGACTTGACATCTTCGCAATTTTAGGATTTGTTTCCTTTTACTCCGTCCCCGCTGCAAGGGGCGTTTCATGAGCGTCGTGAGACGCGGGGCGGGGAGCGGTGGCCGGGCAAGCGGGCAGACGTAACCCGCAGCACGGCCGGTTCAAGCCGCGTCCCGCCAGGCTTGCCGCCTCGGCGTTTCGGTGGAGGAACGTCCACTGGGGACGATGGAGCAGACCGTCACACACCGCGCGCGGAACGCTGGAATCTTCCAGCTTTTCCGTGGTGCTACCAATCTCATGCGCTTTCACACTTTGCGCATGGGGCCGCGGGCAGGCTGAGAGCCCGGCGTTCCGCGCGCCCTTCATTTCGAAGGGCATAAGTGGCGGTTGGGAATACGGGCGCCCCCGCGCCGGCTAAAGAACAGGGGCGATTTCGTGTGACTGCTTGTTTCTCAATCTGCCCTACCTTCTTTATTTTACTCTCCCTGCAGGAGGCGGGTGAAAAAAGATGATGCAAGGTCCCAACCCAATCAAAACTCCATCCTCACCCCGTCATCGTCAATGAACCGAAATCGTGCTGACATCGTCTCAAGACTAGGCTCGCCATACGAAAGGCGCAAAGGATTCTGCTTGTGCGCCGCGCGACGTGAGTGATGACCATGCATATGCCCATGCCAACGTCTGTTCCGCCGGTTCCTCCGCGGCAGCCCTCGACGCCGCAGGGAGTTGTCTTCACGGGCGAGCGCCGCAGTTTCCGCAAGATGTTGACGCGCGGCTCTTGGCTCGAGCTGATCACGCTCGGCTTCTATCGCTTCTGGCTCGCGACTGATATGCGCCGGCACCTATGGTCGCACACCGCGGTTGGCGGCGACACAGCGGAATATACAGGCACAGCGAAGGAGCTGCTGATCGGTTTTTTGGTCGCGCTCGCGATCCTCGTGCCGCTCTATCTCGTCTATTTCTTCATCGGCCTCGAAGTCGAACGCTATCAGGCATTTGCCTCCATTCCGTTGTTCGTCTTCTTTTATCTCTTCACCCATTTCGCGCTTTACCGCGCGCGCCGCTATCGGCTGACGCGCACAGTCTGGCGCGGCGTGCGCTTCTGGATGGGTGGTTCCGGCTGGAGCTATGCCTGGCGCGCGGCGTTGTGGGGCGTGTTTGCTGGCGTAACGCTGGGACTTGCTCTGCCGTGGCGCACGGCTGCGCTCGAACGGTTCAAGATGCGTCATACATCTTACGGCGATCTGAAAGGTTCGTTCGAAGGCACGGGCGGCGCGTTCTTCAAACAGGGTTGGTGGCTGTGGATGCTTGCCTGGCCCGCGGCCTTCATGATTTTCCCGCTGCCTTTCGTCTATGCGATGTACAAGGCGATCGAATGGCGCTGGTGGATGTCTGGCCTTCGCATCGGCGATGTACGCTTCGACAACGATCTCGATATCGCCGAGCTGCTCGGCGTTTATTGGAAAGTCGTTGGCTGGATGGCGGTGCTGCTGGCGCTGCTGGGTCTCTGGTTTGGCGCAGTGTTCGGCATCGGCATGGCGATGGTTGCGCCGACAGCCGGAACTGCTGCGATGAAGTGGGCGATCGTCACCGCGCATCCGGGGATTCTGGTAGCGCTCGCGGCCGGTTATCTCGTGATGGCGATCGGATTCAACATCGTCATGCGGCTTTATCTGATGCGTGATGTGTGGGCGAAAGTGGCTGAAACCACTGTGGTGCATAACCTCGAATCCGCGGATAACGTCATTGGTCGGGGCGATACGGTGAATGCGCTGGGCGAAGGATTTGCGGACAGCCTCGATGTCGGCGGCTTCTGACGATATGCATGATCCTGCGTCGCATAGCGCGGGTGGCGGCAACAGCTCAGAGTCTGTGCCAGCGAGCGGCGCCGTCGCCGTGTTCTACGACGGCAACGCGAACCGCAAGCGCCGCGTCGTGCTGCAATTCAACACGCGGCTGGATATCGTTGAGGATGGCCTTCTGCTCGCGTCCTGGTCTTATGCGGATATTCGACAGGTCGATAGTCCGCGGGCCATGCGCTTGAGTTCGGTGTCGGCGCCCGCGCTCGCGCGGCTCGAGATTGACGACAGGGCCGTCGCCGATCGTATCGAGACGTTGTGCTCGCTTCAGGCCGCGCGTGGCGACAAGCAGACCAGCCGCATCGTCGCCTGGTCGCTGGCGGCGGCGTGTTCGATCATCCTCGTTACCGTGTATGGCATTCCGCTGATTGCCGACCGTCTTGCGCCACTGGTGCCGTTCGCGATCGAGAAGCGGATGGGGGAGGCGGTGGATCGTCAGGCTCGCGCCATTCTCGGCGGCAAGGATTGCACGCGTCCGGAGGGGAAGGCCGCGTTCGCCAAGATGGTGACCAAGCTGAAGGATGCGAGCGGCTTCGATACTTCGCTCGAGGCGCATGTGCTGTCATCGTCGATGGTCAATGCTTTTGCGTTGCCGGGCGGCAAGGTCTATCTGCTCGACGGCTTGTTGCAGAAGGCGAATAATGTCGATGAAGTGGCCGGCGTGCTCGCGCATGAACTCGGTCACGCGCATCATCGCGACGGCCTGCGCAAGATGATCCAGGCCGGCGGCTCATCGTTCCTGATCGGCCTGTTGCTCGGCGACATCATGGGCGGCGGCGCGGTGTTGTTTGCTGCGCAGTCGATTCTCGATGCGTCCTATTCGCGCGATGCCGAGACGCGGGCGGATGACTTTGCCATCCACGGCATGCATGCGCTGGGCCGCTCGCCCGAGCCGCTTGGCGAACTCCTGGTGCGGATGACCGGCGGCGGCCGGGTGTCGACCATCATCGACAGCCATCCGGTCAGTTCGGAGCGGCTGGATCGCATGAAAAAGGAGGCGCGGCCGGTCACCGGCGAGCCGATTCTCACCGCACAGGAATGGCAGGCGCTGAAGGCGATCTGCAAGCCGGAGGGCGGGAGTACCGGCGCTGCCACCGGTCGCGCGCCGCGCAAGACAACCGCAAAATGAGCGAAAGCGGCCACGCTGCGCGGGCTTTGCTTGCGCGCCCGGCCGAACGCGGCTATCTGGAGGGCGACGCTCCCTTCGTCTAGCGGTTAGGACGCGGCCCTCTCAAGGCTGAAACAGGGGTTCGATTCCCCTAGGGAGCGCCAATCTTTTCAATGGCTTAGCATCTCGGGCGGGTTGGGCGTGGCTAACGTTTGTCCAATAAAGCAGTCCCGTTATGCACAATGGGAAGTAGTAACCCGTTGTTCTCTGGTCCTTCGCAGGATCTCATAGGCTGATTATACCGGGGCTTTGAGGACATGCTGGGTAAACGCGCCCAAGCGTCACCTCTACATATGACCGAGATGCCAAGTTGAAGTTTAGTTGGTTTCCGGGCCTACTCAATCGACCGTCAACGCTGATCACCAACAGCCTGTATGTCCCCATCTACGGTATCAATCGTTCGGAATGAACTCTGTCCGCATTCCTCAGCTGGACAGGAAGTGGAGGATGGGTTTGCGGCACGCGTGTGAAGGCAAGGCTAAGAGGATCGTCCGAACAAATGGCCACTCGCGAAGAGCGTCTAAGCGAATTCAATGTTGCAGGCACGCCTCCGGCTGCGCAGCCGGTGGAGTTGCTGTGCGAAGACAAGTCAGGGACGTACGCGCTCCCTTTTGCCTGCCGCTGGTTGGACGGCGCTTGGCTAAACATTGACCGATGCGTTCCAATCGAGGGAACTGTGATCGGTTGGCGTGAGTGGAAATAGCTCGCGGCGTTGTAACAAAGTATGAGCACTGCAACGCTACAAATTCGACAACCCAAAGTTCGCCCGCGCCAATCGGCAGGCATCATCGCCTGGCATGCACTCTCTGCAAACATTCGGCCGCGACGAGTAAACTTTGCATGCGGTTGAGCTCCCGACGCTTCCACTCAGGGCGGAGCATCGATTGCCAAAGCAACGCATCCCTGTTTCACATGCGTTGATTAAATGGATGGGGATTTGCTCGATATCGACAGCAGTCTCTAATCCGAATCGTGGCCATTCGGCCGAATAAGCGCAACATGCGCCGCAGGTTTGACAGTCAAAAACGCGTTTCACTGCAAGCGAAGCCCCCGGTATTTTCTTAAGCGCTAGCGTGTAGATAGATGCAGGTTTTTCTTTGCCGGGACGAAAGGACTTCCGAAACGGATCATACGTTACGTTAGCCGATATACTCTTAACTTGCCACAGACGATATAAATTGAAAGAACCGCTTGTTTATTGAGTGGCAAATGACCATCTAATAGAATACGAAGCACGACAGTAGGCCGCTGCACAGCCGGTCCGGCGATGACGCTTCATCGTCGTTTTCAAAAGAGTTCCTTGGCGAAAAACAGTTAGGCGTTGTGCGAAAGGTGCATAATGCCAAATCAATTAGCCACATTCTTAAAAGTACTTCGGTCAGGCGATGGCGTAAGCGATGCCGCTGCAAGAATTTTACGTCAATACAAGCTGGCAAACGAACGCGGCAGCCTCATCCGGGCAATTTCCGCTCCTGATGTTCCGACAGAATACCCATCCAAAAGGACAATGAATGCCAAAAGCGTCTCTCAAGTTACAGGAAAAAAAAGCTGAAAAGGAAGGAATAGCCACTCAGTCCGATGCCAGCGTTCTATCGCAAGCAAAACGACCGGAGCCGGGCCGCTTTTGGTTGCAGGTTGATCGACAGACAAAATCGTCCTTCGGCACGTTTGATGAGGCTCAGGCCGCTGGATTGATCATCAAGGGTAAGTTCCCAATCGTGCAGATTGCCGTCTACGACAAGGTTGAATTGACCAATACAGTCGTGACTGTATCAGCGTAGCTCAACGACGGTTGCGACAACGTGCGTTGTTTCCTGTCGAATCAACTGTTCCCCGAAAACTGGAGATGCGCGTTCGACCGCAATGGTGCGCGCGTTCCAAGGAACCAGTGGCTCGTTAGTGTGCGACACCGCAGATAGTATCAAGTGGTGTATCAAAAGGACAGCGAGTAGACCGGATTCTTCAATGAAAACAATCGCTTTTGGTGATTCCCTTCAATTCCCCTAGGGAGCGCCAAGGCATCCCCTCTTGCTTGATTTCGTTCCATCTTGCTTGATTTCGTTGTTTTTTTGACTGGTTAGCCGCTTTTGTTTTTCCGGTTAGCCAAATTGATCACCGGCATGATTTTCCTCATGCGTTTTTAGACTGCTTCCCATCGTCGACTGCGCCAACGTGCTGTCGGAGCTCGCCGGCGCAGCGGGATCACGTGCCGCTCGTCCGGCTCCTCTTGATCGGTTTTTCATCTTCACAACAGAAATGCAGTTACCTTCGACGAGTCACCGAAGGGCTTGCTGATTCGCTATTGGCGTTCCCTTGCCTCGGCGACAACCTTCTTGAAGGCTTCATAGTCAAGTGTCGACGTTCGGAACGGTCCGACCAGATAAGTCGGCGTGCCGCGGAGCCCGAGCGCATCGGCTTGGGCGATGTTGCGTCTCAACAATGCCTCGATGTCTGATTTATGCGCTTGGAGGTCACGGTTGAGCTGAGCGAAATCTAAGTTGGCGGAACGGATTGCCGCTTCCATGCGCTCACGCGCAATCCGTCTTCCGGGAATCCCCATGAGCGCCGCATGGGCGACTTCATATTTGTTCTGATATTTGGCTGCGAGCGCGAGCTGGGCGCCATGCACCGACGCGTCGCTGAGGATCGGCCAATCCTTGTAAACAAGTCGAATTTTGCCGTCGACGTTGACGATCCGATCCAGATCCGGTGCGGATTGCTTGCAGTATGGACAGTTGTAATCGAGAAAAGCGACGATCGTGACATCCCCTTTTAGGTTCCCGCCAACAGGAGCTGCCGGGTCATTCAGGATGTCGTCCTTGGTGATCGTAGCGTTTTGGGCGCGAGCCTGCCGGGACCCAAGAGGGAAGCCACTCGCCAATGCCACAGCAAGAGTGGCCACGGCCGAGCGTCTGGATACGAGAGACAAGAGGAGCTCCGGGTTCTCGGTGAGGGCGTCTCCTGCCGACCACATTCTCGCCAAAGGCGGAACCGATATGCACGACGCCGGTGACTCCGCACACGCCGGATCAACCTTAAGGCAGCCTTAAGCAACAACGGCGAGGGAGCTGCAGGCCATGAATGAGGGTGCCCGATGCGCGTGCTTGTGGTGGAGGATGACGAAGTCTTGATGAACGGGCTGCAGGTCGGTCTGGCGATGAATGGCTATACGGTGGATGCGGTCGGAACCTGTGCGGAGGCGGAAGTGGCCCTTTTGGCCAACGCGTTCGACGCTGTGGTCCTCGATCTGATGCTGCCGGATGGCTCCGGCCTCGATCTGCTCACGCGAATGCGCAAGCGTGACATGACACATCCCGTGCTGCTCTTGACGGCGCGCGACACTGTCTCGGACCGAGTTGCTGGGCTCGATGCTGGCGCCGATGATTATCTGGGAAAACCCTTTGACCTCGACGAGGCGGCCGCCCGCTTGCGGGCGCTCATCCGACGCGCGGTAGGACGCGCCGCTCCTGCACTGATCTGGGGCGACGTGGTGATGGATCTCTCGCGTCTCGAGATCACAAAATCCGGTGAACCGGTGCGACTTTCGCGTCGTGAATTCACTGTGTTGCGAACGCTGATGCATCGGCCTGGGACCGTCCTGTCCAAATCCCAGATCGAGGAAAAACTTTATGGGTGGCAGGAAGAAATCGAAAGCAATGCGGTCGAGGTTCATATCCATCACATCCGCAACAAGCTCGGGAGCGATTTCATCGAAACCGTGCGTGGTATCGGCTATCGGGTTGCGGACAGACGATCATGACATCAATTCGCACGCGGCTTTTCGTCATCCTGGTGGCGACCACCAGCCTGGTCTGGCTCTCGGCCATTGTTTGGATCTTCTTCAGCACCCGCGCTGAGGTTGAGCATGTGCTCGACGCGCGATTGACGGAAGCCGCGCGCATGGTCAACTCGTTGTTGACCAGTCAGGACATTGATCCGAAACGGAGGGCGACGCTGAGCCATTCGGCGATCGCCGCACACAGCGCTTACGGCCGGCAGTTGTCCTGTCAAATCTGGTCGCTTGACGGTAATCTTATTGGGCGCACGAATGACGCACCGGATCAGCCACTTTCGAATCATAGCTCCGGGTTTTCCGAAACAACGATCGATGGTGACGTTTGGCGTGTCTTTGCTGTCGAGAACAAGGATCTCGGCGTTCGCGTTCTGGTTGGTGATAATCTTCGTGTTCGTGATCGGCTCGTCAGCGACGTCATCAAGGGGCTGGCGCTTCCCGCGATACTAATCCTGCCATTGCTTGCGATGCTGATCTGGGTCAGTCTGCGGCGCGGTTTGGCGCCGCTCAACAGTATGGCCGCTTCGCTGGAGAGGCGCGGAGACTCGGATCTGAGTCCGCTTCCAACCGATGACAAGGCTCCGTCCGAAATTCGTCCCGTTGTGAAATCGCTTAACGGTCTTTTTTCAAGACTATCGCGCGCGCGTGAGCGCGAGCGCAATTTTACGGCTTTCGCGGCGCACGAGCTACGCACGCCGCTAGCCGGCCTGAAGACGCAAGCACAAATCGCACTCGGCAGTTCGGACCCCGCCGTTGTCGGAGGCGCCTTGCGGCACATTGTGCTGGCGGTGGACAGAACCTCGCGACTCGTGCGGCAGTTGCTCGACATGGCGGAGGTAGAATCTGGCGAGCACTCCACGGCCGAGAGGAGAGTGAATGTCGGGCGCACGCTGGAGATGATCGGAAAAGATCTGCTGGTCAACAGGCAGCTCAAAGTTACGCTGGAAATGGACGACGACCTTCACTCGCTCCATCTGATGATGGCGCCGGAGCTGTTCACTCTGGCCGCCCGTAATTTGATCGAGAATGCGCTGCTGCATTCTCCGGCGAATGGCATCGTCCGCTGCCGGATGATCCGCGCCGAATCAGAGGTTGGCATCGTGATCGAGGATCAGGGCCCGGGAATTCCAGATCATGAGCTCGCACGGGTGAGGGAGCGATTCTTCCGTGGGACGTACAAGACCGCGATCGGGAGCGGACTCGGACTGAGCATTGTGGAAGCAGCTTTGGAACGCGGCGATGCAAAGCTTGCTCTTGCTAACAGGGCCGGACGAGGGTTGCGCGCAACGATCGCAGTCACAGCCTCCCAAGTGTGGCAGACCCACCACACATCTGCCGATAGAGCGTTTCAGTCGTCCGCTGCGATCAGTGCTTAAGTCTGCCTTAAGCTGCCAGGGAAACTCAAGCAGCCGATTTTCGCGAGACCGTTCGCGTCAATTCGGAGGGCTTGGTCTTGGTGGGACGTTTGGCGTTGCGGGTTATCACCGCATTTCTGATATCGCTGTTGCACCTCGTTCTGGTGCCGGCGGCTTTCGGGCAGAAATCCATTCTGAGCACCGATGAGGCGTTCCAGCTTCGTGCCACGCGGACGGCTCAGGATGCGATCCAGCTCGATTGGAGGATCCGGCGGGGCTACTATCTCTATCGCGACAAATTCGCTGTGAAGGATGCCAGCAACGAGACGATCGAGATCGTCACGCCGCCCGGCATCATGAAGGACGATCCAAACTTCGGCACAACCGAAATCTACCTAAATCAGGTTGAGATAGGCCTGTCCGGCTCCAATCTTGAGGCAAAGGGTGCGGGATCCATCGTCATCACCTATCAGGGCTGTCAGGATCGCGGCATCTGCTATCTTCCGGTCACCAAGCGTCTCGATCTGTCGTCGTTGGAAATCCAGGACGACAGCCTCGCGCAGACCACCGCACAGCTCGACGCGGCAATCGAATGGAAACCGACCACCAGCGATACTGCGCCGACCAAATCGATCACCCTTGCTAGTGACAGCGTTGGCGGCCTGGTCTCGTCGCTCTTGTCCGAAGGTGGGGTTCTCTTACTCCTCGGGAGTTTTCTGCTTTTCGGCTTGGCACTCGCATTCACGCCATGTGTCTTTCCGATGTATCCGATCCTTGCCGGAGTTCTGACCAGATCGGGAGAGGCTCTGTCTCCGCGTCGCGGGTTTCTTCTCTCAAGCGTCTATGTGCTGGCCATGGCCTCCGCCTTCGGTCTTCTTGGAGTAGCGGCTGCCTGGTCCGGCGCCAATCTGCAGATTGCGCTGCAATCGCCGGCCGCCATCATCGCGGTTTCGATCCTGTTTGTAGCGCTCGCGCTGTCGATGTTCGGCCTCTACGAGTTGCAGTTGCCATCGCGCTGGGTCAATGCGATCAGCGGCACAGGATCAACCAATGCCGGTAACGTTCGCTCTGCGGCCGTGCTTGGCCTGACGTCCGCTCTCATCGTCGGGCCGTGTGTGACAGCGCCTCTTGCCGGCGCTTTGCTTTACATCAGCCAGACCGGTGATGTGATGCTCGGTGCCGCAGCGCTGTTCGCCCTCGGCATCGGAAAGGGAATTCCGCTCGTCATCTTTGGCACATTCGGCGCAAAGGCGCTGCCGAAGGCGGGGGCCTGGATGGAAACGGTGAAGCGCGCGTTCGGCCTGGTGTTCCTGGCTACCGCCGTTTGGTTGATCTCACGGATCATTCCCGATCACTATGGCCTTGCACTTTGGGCGTTGCTGCTGATCGGAGCCAGTGTCTATCTCGGTGCGTTCGACACAATGACCGCCGATACGCCGGGCCGGCATCGCGCTGCGAAAGCGGTCGGCCTGATTGCCGGCCTCTATGGTGTCCTCCTTGCGGTTGGCGCCGCGGCCGGTGCCGGCGATCCGTTCCGGCCACTTGCACCGCTGGTCCAACGCTCGACTCCGACGGATGCTCTGGCCTTCGCGACCGTGCGCAACTCCGACGATCTGAACCGGCGTATCGCCCAAGCGGATGGGCGGCCAAGCCTTCTCTACTTAACGGCTGACTGGTGCGTGACCTGCGCAATCATCGAACGCAACGTCTTGCCCGATCCTGCGGTCCGTGACCGGCTCGCGGCATTCAATCTCATCAAGGCCGATGTCACCGACAACGGCATTGCGCAGCAACAAATGATGCAGTCGCTCCGGGTGGTCGGACCGCCTACCATGATCCTGGTCTATGCTGACGGCCGCGAAGTATCCGGATCAAGACTCGTCGGCGATGTGACCGTTGCAAGCCTCCTGGCAGCAGCCGAGAAAGCGAAGACCAGCCCGTGAATGCAATATCAATCGGTCCGCTGCTGCTTGCGGGAGACCGTTTGGCGGCAGCCATAGGCATTGCTGTTTTTACATTTGTCACAGCTGTGATCGCTGCCCGTGTCGATTCCCGTATCGGCCGCTGGTCGATGCATGCGCTGGTCGGCGGGTTCATCGCCGCTCGGCTGGGGCATGTGATCGAATATGCAACCAACTTCGCCGCTGAGCCGTGGCGCGTGTTCGCGGTGTGGCAAGGCGGCTTTTCCTGGATCTGGGGTGCAGCCGCGGTCATTGCGATCACGCTCTATCACCTAAGGACAGTTCGCCTGAATCTCTGGGCGGCCTTCGCCCTCGCTGTATCACTGGTGGCCTGGAACACGGCGTATCAACTCACCAGCGCGACCGCGACAACACCCCTGCCTTCCATTTCGCTCAAGCAACTGAATGGCGGTTCAGTCAAGCTTGAAAGGTTCAAGGGCAAACCGCTTGTCATCAACCTCTGGGCGACCTGGTGCCCACCATGCCGGGATGAAATGCCGATGATGGCCGAGGTTGCTGCTGCGACCGACAAGGTCACCTTCCTGTTCATCAACCACGCAGAAATGCCGGCGACGATCAAGGCATTCCTCGATTCCGAAAACATCAAGATAGAGCATGTCTTGCTTGATCCGAATTCACAGATCGCGGGCCACTACAAAACACGCGGGCTACCGATGACCCTGTTCATCGGCGCAGACGGACTCAGCCGCGTAACCTATTTTGGCGAAGTATCACGCGAAGCACTCAGCAAATACGTATCCCGGCTTTTGGAGGAATGATGTTCGTGATGTCCACTCGCTTGATATCGAGTATCGTCCTACAGGCCGGTGTCATGATATTGGCGGCGCTCACCGTGTCCGGTTGCGTCGGTGCCGATGGAGGTGCATCCGGCGGGACCGCTGCCATCCGTCCAACAATCAATCCCGATGCCGCTGCCATGTATCGTGAGATCAATGACAATGGCACCGTCATTCCGGCGGTCGACGTATCGAAGATCGATCCGAAGAATATTCGACAGGTGGTGAAGGATCCGACGGGAGAGTCACCCGGCACTGTCGTCGTCGACCCAAAAGGCCGCTTTGTCTATCTGGTCATGGAGGGCGGCAAGGCGATGCGCTATGGCGCTGGCGTCGGCAAGGCCGGCCTTGAATTCCAGGGCACCGCGACGATCGATCGCAAAGGCGCTTGGCCCCGATGGACGCCCACCCCGAACATGATCCGTCGTGAGCCCGATCGTTACGAACGCTGGGCAAAGGGTATGGGCGGCGGCATCGCCAATCCGCTGGGCGCACGCGCGCTGTATCTCCACAAAAACGGTGAGGACACGCTTTACCGCATTCACGGTACCAATGAGCCCGACACCATCGGGGACGCCGTATCATCCGGCTGTATCAGACTGTTCAATCAGGACATCATCGATTTATATAATCGAGTTCCCAAGGACACGCGGGTCGTTGTTCTAGGCTCCTCGTAGATGTCTCTGAATCGTCGTAGATATGCGTGATCAGTCGCTTTCCGCCAGGAGCACGAAGATCGCGCTGTCGCTTTTCGATCTCCCGTTCATCGTGTTTCAAGATTTGGAGCCCCGCGCTGGATTCGAACCAGCGGTGCAAGGATTTGCAATCCTTTGCGTACCCACTCCGCCACGCGGCCGCCTTCTTATGTGCCCTAAACCGTGCGCTTGGAGAGCCGAGCAAGCGATTGATCAAGACGTCCGGCAAACAGCCGAATTTCCCCGTCGGTGACGATGAGCGGCGGCAACACACGCGTCACATTGTCTCCAGCGGCAATCGTCAGCACCTTCGCATCCACACGCAGCGTTTCGACGATGTCCTGCGGAGGACGTGTTGTTTTGATTCCGAGCATCAAACCGTGTCCGCGCACCTCAACAATGAGGTCGGTATAACGCGCGGCCACGTCCTTCAGCAAAGCATGCAGCAACTCTCCCTTGCGGCGGACCTCGGCGAGAAAAACATCGTTCATTACAATGTCGAGCACGGCATTTGCGATTGCGCCGGCGAGGGGATTGCCGCCGAAAGTTGATCCGTGCGCTCCCGGTGTCATGCCAAACGCCGCATGCCGGGTGGCGAGGCAGGCGCCGATGGGGAAGCCACCGCCGAGTCCTTTCGCCAAACTCATGATGTCAGGCACGACGCCTGTCTCCTGATGTGCGAAGAGATAGCCCGTGCGCCCCATTCCGCACTGTATTTCGTCGAAGATCAGGAGAAGGCCGAACGCGTCGCAAAGGTCGCGGAGCTGGCGCAGGAACGTGTGGCTCACTGGCCTGATCCCGCTTTCCCCCTGGATGGGCTCGATCATAATGGCTGCCGTTTCCTTGCCGATACAGGCACGGACTGCTTCTATGTCATCAAGTGGACATTGATCGAACCCATCGACCGCGGGGCCGAAACCATCAAGATATTTCCGATTGCCGCCGGCGCCCATCGTAGCCAGAGTCCGACCGTGGAAGGCCCCCTGGAAGGTAATGATGCGCCAGCGCTCTGGATGACCGCGCGCATCGTGATGCCGTCGCGCGATTTTGAGTGCGCATTCATTGGCCTCGGCCCCTGAATTCGCGAAGAATGCGACATCGGCGAAACATGCGGCGGTCAAGCGTTCAGCGAGACATTCGGTTGCGGGAATCCGATAGACATTCGACAGGTGCCATAATTTGCGGCCCTGCCGTTCCAGGACTTCGACCAGATGCGGATGCGAATAGCCCAAGGCATTGACGGCAATGCCTGCGCCGAAATCGAGGTAGCGATCGCCGTTGGCTGTGACCAGCCAGGCACCTTCGCCATATTCGAACAGCACCGATGCTGGCTGGAAAACCGGAAGAAGTGCACTGGTCATTCGACGCCTTCCATGGTGACGGCAGGAATGTCCGGTCGTGCGATTTCTGCCAATTCTCGCCAGCGCGGATAGGCTTGCCGTATCGCGACCAGCGCTGCGATAAGCGCGTCTTCGTCTTCATCCGTATGGAGCGGGGTGGGCGTAATCCGCAGTCGTTCGGTCCCACGCGGCACGGTCGGATAGTTGATCGGCTGGATGTAGATGCCATGCTCGACCATGAGTCGATCGGTTATCGCCTTTGCCAATGCGGCGTCGCCGATCATCACGGGCAGGATGTGGCTGGGGCTCGGCAGAACCGGGATACCATGCGCCAGCATCTTCGCCTTGAGCGATGCTGCCCGTTTTGCAAGCGCGAGCCGGGCCGAACCGTCCTCCTTCAGGTGATGCAGAGCCGCGCGGATGCCAGCGACCACCGAAGGCGGCAAAGCTGTGCTGAAAATGAAACCGGGTGCGAAGCTGCGAACGAAATCGACTGCATCATGGCTGCCGGCGATATACCCCCCGATTGAACCGAACCCCTTGCTAAGTGTCCCCTGAAACATGTCGATGCGGTCGAGAAGACCGTCCCGCTCGGCAACGCCAGCACCGCGCGTGCCATAGAGGCCAACGGCATGGACCTCATCGACGTAGGTAAAAGCATTGTGTCGCTCCGCGAGATCGCAGATCGCTCCTATCGGCGCAAAGTCGCCATCCATGGAGTAGCAGCTTTCGAAGCAGATCAGCTTCGGCCGATATTTGCAGACGGAGGCGAGCTGCCGCTCGAGGTCACGCCAATTATTGTGCGCAAACACGCGTTTCTCTGCGCCGGAGCGACGAATGCCCTCGATCATGGACGCATGGTTCAAGGCATCGGAGAAGATCACGCAGCCAGGCAGCAGACGGCCGAGAGATGAAAGAGCGGCGTCGTTCGCGACATAGCCCGAGGTGAACAACAAGGCGGACTGCTTGCCGTGCAGATCAGCGAGCTCCCGTTCAAGCAGGACGTGCTCATGGCTTGTGCCCGAGATGTTGCGTGTGCCGCCAGCACCCGCGCCATACTGTTCTAGGGCGCCGCGTGCCGCGCCTATGACGTCAGGATGGATGCCCATCGACAGATAGTCGTTGGAACACCAGATGGTGACGCGTCTGCCAACCCGATGATCGAAAGCGTGAATGCCGCTCTGTGCCTCCCGTTCGAGGTCAGCGAAAACGCGATAGCGTCCTTCCCGCTGCAATTGGGCCAGCTCATTTACGAAGAAATCCTGATAGTTAAACAAGGTCATTGAGGGGTCGCCCTGCGGACAGGTCCAAGCGTTTCGATGACGCTGGCGAGCTGCATTTCGTGCTCACCCACCGCCATGGTGCGTCCAAGGACTTCGAGTACGATGGTGGCGGCGTCGCGCGCCGCTTCGACAAGTGTGCCGCCGTGCGCGAGTTTGGCGGTCAGAAGGCCCGTGTATAGATCGCCTGTCCCAACTGGTACCAAGGGCAAACGCGCCGATGTTAGTCGCGTGCGTGAGTTGCCTTCGAAGACGATATTCTCCAGCGCATCGTTTGGGGTGTCGGCCAGAGTGCAGCCGGTGACGACCAATCGCGCTCCGCGCAGCGCCTGTATTTTTGTGACCTCCGCGTCGAGCTGGTGCCAGTTTGACGGCTGACTTTGCGTCATCAGCCCAACCTCGAACTGATTGGGCGTCAGCAAATCTGCCAGCGGCACGAGTTCGTCGCACAGGCATTCGACCACCTGATCGGCGACAAACACCCCGAGATTGGCGTCGCCCATGACCGGATCGCAGATATAAGTGATGGCCGGGTTGAGTTGCCTTGCCCGCCGGACGAAGGTGGCGACCACTTGACCATTGGCCCGGGAACCAAGGTAGCCGGAAACGATGTAGCGGCTCGCTTCGATCAACCCCCGCTCCTCGACGCCGCGCAGCAGGTCGCCAATAAGCTCCGATTCCAGAACACGCCCGCGCATGGTTTCGAAGCCGGGATGGTTCGAGAGCAACGTTGTCGGAACCGCCGCGACATTCAGCCCGTGGACCTGCATCGGCAGGACGGCGGCGCTGTTGCCGACATGCCCATGCACGACCTGGCTCTGGATCGAAATGATGGAGGTCGTCATGGCCATCATTTCGCGACGCCCTCGCTTACGCTCAGATCGGCGCGGTCGCGGCGCGGCAGGCGGCCGTTCAGGACAATGTAGGCGACGAGGCCGATCAGCAGTCCCCAGAACGCCCCGCCGATGCCAAGCAGCTTGATGTTCGCGGCGGACGCCAGGAATGTGATCAGTGCCGCTTCGCGAGAAGTCGGATCGGCCATCGCTCCTGCAAGGCTGCCGCCAATGGTGCCGAGCAATGCTAGACCGGCGAGCGTCGTGATGAAGGTCGCCGGAAACGTCATAAACACCGTCGCAAGCGTCACGCCGAACACTCCGACGAGCACATAGAAACAGCCCGCCGCGATGCCGGCGATCCAGCGCTTGGACGGATCTTCGTGCGCTTCCTTGCCGGTAGCGATCGCTGCCGTAATGGCCGCGATATTGAAGGCGTGGGAACCGAACGGGGCCATGAGCAAAGATCCGAGGCCCGTCGCGGTCACGATGGGATTGGCGCTGGTCTTGAAACCGTCGTTTCGCAGGACCAGCATCCCCGGCATGTATTGGCCGGTCAGCGTAATCAGAAACAGCGGCAGTGCCACGCTCAGGAGGGCATTCAGCGAGAATGCCGGTAGGGTGAAGATCGGGGTCGCAAACTGAAGCTGGAGCCCTGACAAATCCACTCGACCCTGCGTGAGCAGGAACGCAAGGCCGAGAACAAGGATGCCGACCACGGCGTAGCGCGTGGAGAAACGCTTCAGCACGACATAGGCAACGATCAGCAGACCAACTAACAGAGGGTCGATGCTCGCCCCGCCGAATGCACCTACGCCGAATTGCAGCAGAATCCCGGCGAGCAAGCCAGAGGCGATGCCGGGCGGAATCAGGCGGATCATTTTCTCGAAATAGCCTGATATACCGAGCGCGACGAAGACCGCTGCCGAGATCATGTAAGCCCCGATGGCCTCCGCATAGGGGGTCGTCGCAAGCGCGGTGACGAGAAAGGCCGCCGCCGGCGTTGACCAAGCGGTGATGATGGGCTCGCGGTAGCGCCAGCTCAGCAAGAGTCCGGTCAGCCCCACACCGATTGAAACGGACCAAACCCAGGATGCCGTCAATTCCGGGCTCAAGCCGGCGACCTTCGCGGCCTGAAAGACCAGAATGAAGGTGCCGCCATAGTTGACGATCACGGAAATCAGTCCCGCGACGATAGGGTGGGGCAGGTCGTTCAGGCGAATGGATGACGGTGAGGAACGGGACGACATAGTCCTGATGAGTCTCCTGAAGGGTCGGGGCGCTCGGCCGATAAGAAGCTTGACATCTAGTCGATGAATGGTCTGCTGTTCCCAACCACTTTGTCCGCAAAGGCCAGACCATTTGTTTAAACATTCTCAACTGGAATCCGTGAAGGCATGGCTTGCCCACCACGCTCATGCGGCGATGCCACTTCATGCGCGAATTCAACGGGCGATCCGCCAACTGATCCTCGACGGTGCGCTTGGACCGGGGAAGCCGCTGCCTGCCTCGCGCGCGCTCGCTAAATCGCTCGACGTGTCACGCGATACGATCGAGACGGCCTATGCCCAGCTTCATGCGGAAGGCTTCATCGATCGGCGTGTCGGCAGCGGAAGTTTCGTCTCGGAGATGACGGAGTTCACGCCTGCTCGCCGCCTGACCCAGCGGGACGCGCTTCTGCGCAATCAGGCACCGAACCTCAGCAAACGCGGAAACGCCACGTTCCGCAGCGGTGGCGTCCGCGAATTACTTTCACCGCGGCCCTTTGCGCATGGCGTGCCGGAAACCCGAACCTTTCCTCTTCAACTCTGGGAGCGTCTGGAGCGTCAAGTGTTGAAGGAAACCGGTTCGGAATCGCTCCTTCACGGCGATCCGCAAGGAACGGAAACGCTTCGCCGCGCAATCGCTGACTATGTGAACCTTGAACGCGGCGCGCGCGCTACGGCCGACCGCGTGGTCGTGCTGACCAGCTCACAGCAGGCGATGACACTCTGCGCGAACATGCTGCTTGATCCCGGCGATCGGATCTTTATCGAAGATCCCGCCTATTACGGCGCGCGCAAGGCGTTCGATGCAGCGGGCCTCGAATGCGTGCCGATCGGTGTGGACCGCCAGGGCATTGTGGTCGAGCAAATCTTGGTTGAGCCGCGAAAGGCCAAGGCGGCTTTTCTGACACCTTCTCACCAGTTTCCGACAGGTGCGACGCTCGCGCTTGATCGTCGCCTCGCCCTGATCGAATGGGCGGCACGGCATCAGGCGTGGATTATCGAAGACGACTACGACAGTGAGTTCCACTATGCTGGCAAGCCCACCGCTTGCGTGCAGGGTTTGGATCCGCACGACCGGACCATTTATATCGGCACCTTCACAAAATCGCTCTTTCCGGGATTGCGGATCGGCTATGTCGTGCTGCCGCCCCAGCTCGTGAAGCCGATGACCGTCGCGCGCACGCTACTTGACGGGCATTCCGCCTCGATAGCGCAACTAACACTGGCACGGTTCATGGAGGGCGGGCATTTTGGTGCGCACGTCCGCACCATGCGCGGTATCTACGCCGAACGGCTAGACGTGCTGGCAACTTTGGTCACGAAACATCTGTCGGATTTCGTCGAACCGCGCGTGCCAATCGGCGGATTGCAGATGCCGTGCATGCTGACCTCCGACTTGTCTGAGCGCGCGGCGATCGACGCGGCGCGGCGTGTCGGGATCGAGCTTCTCGGGTTGTCGGCGCTCCATGCCGCCGGCAACGGCAAAACCGGCTTCCTAATGGGCTTTGCCGCATACACTCCAGTTGAAATCAAGGTTGCTGTCAGAAAGCTGGCGAATGCGCTGCGGACAGTGATGAAGGCATAGATCTATGACCTCTGGAATTGGTCTGTTCGGACACATACCACGTGGATGGACGCGGTGGACACTCTCTTGCAAGTGGACACTCACTTGCAAAAGGTGAGCGGACCGCCGCGTCCATTTCCGCACGTGATGGAAGAAGACCAATCATGCAAAAAAATAGAATGGTCTGGTCACATGCTTAAAAGTGGAAGGGGCAGCAGACCACACTTATGATAGGTACTGAGAGACAGCGGCGCACGAAATCAGCGTAGCGGAAAGTCCAGGTGCCAGCGCTTTTGAAGGAGATAGGTGATGGAAGCGTCGATCGCGCCTCATGCAATTCAGAATGCAGCGAATGCAGGCGTGAGCGCCGCCGGTTTGTCCACCGCCGATGATGCTGTTGCCGCTGCGATCGCCAACGAGAAGACCCGTCAGCGCGAGTCCATCGAACTCATCGCATCGGAGAATTTCGTAAGCCAGGCGGTGCTCGACGCACAGGGGTCTGTGCTCACCAATAAATATGCCGAGGGCTATCCGCACCGCCGATACTACGGCGGCTGCGAAAATGTGGATGTCGTCGAGGATTTGGCAATCTCGCGCGTGAAGCGACTCTTCGGCAGCGTTCATGCCAATGTCCAGCCCCATTCGGGCAGCCAGGCCAATCAGGCGATCTTCCTCGCGCTTCTCAATCCTGGCGACACGATCCTCGGGCTCGACCTGAAGGCCGGCGGACATCTGACCCATGGAGCAGCGGTTAACATGTCCGGCCGCTGGTTCAATGTCGTCAGCTACGGCGTGAATCCCGAAACTCATCTCATCGACATGGATCAGGTGGCACAGCTTGCACGTCAGCACCGGCCCCGACTCCTGATCGCCGGCGGCTCTGCCTATTCGCGAATCATGGACTTTGCACGCTTTCGCGATATCGCCGACGACGTGGGTGCAATCCTGCTGGTCGATATGGCGCATTTCGCAGGCCTTGTCGCTGGCGGTGTCTATCCGTCGCCAGTCCCCTTCGCCGATGTCGTCACATCGACCACGCACAAGACGCTGCGTGGACCACGCGGCGGTTTCGTTTTGACCAATGACGTCGGGATTGCGAAGAAGGTCAATTCAGCGACATTCCCCGGTTTGCAGGGCGGACCGCTTATGCATGTCATTGCGGCAAAGGCGGTGCCGTTTGGCGAGGCCCTGCAACCGTCCTTCAAGACCTATACGCGGGCAGTCGTCGAGAATTGCCGTGTCCTGGCGCAAGCTCTTGCCTATGGCGGACTGCAAATCACGTCCGGCGGTACGGATTGCCATCTCGCCGTGGTCGATCTGCGTCCTTTCGGTATGACCGGCAATATCGCCGAGAAAGCTCTTGAATCGGTGGGCATCACCCTCAACAAGAACGCGGTCCCGAACGACCCGGAAAAACCCATGGTGACGTCGGGCATTCGCGTGGGCTCGGCCGCTGGAACGTCGCGTGGCTTCGGCGTGGACGAGTACCGCGCTGTCGCTGCACTCATCCTCGGTACCCTTCGTGCGGTCCGTGGCGGAACGCTCGATGCAGAGCGGCGGCAAATCAACGACTGCGTGCGTCAGCTCGTGGCGCGCTTTCCACTCCCATATTGATCGGGCATGGGAGCAGTTCCGACATGAATACACCGTTGAAGATCGAGTTTTTGCCCAATGAGGTTGTCCGCTTTGGCAATGATCCTGCGACTGCATTCGCCGTAAATCTGAAAGCCGTTCAGGAGCGTATCCTGGCCGCCTGCCACGGTTGCGGACGCAATCCTGATGATGTGCGATTGTTGCCCGTCACCAAAACGGTTCCGGCCAAAATCCTGCGCCTCGCTTATGCTGTCGGCATTTCCGACTTCGGGGAGAACAAGCTCCAAGAAGCCCGTGATAAGCAAGCCGAATTAAGCGATTTACCGATCCGCTGGAATATCATCGGCCATCTCCAGAAAAACAAGGTGAAATATCTTGTTCGATTTGCATCGGAGTTCCACGCGCTCGACAGCGTCCGGCTGGCAGAGGAACTGAACCGCCGCCTCGAAAAGGAAGGACGCGACCTTGATGTGTTCGTGCAGGTCAATACCTCGAATGAGGACAGTAAATACGGCCTGCATCCCGACGAGCTCATTCCATTCGTTGAACGTCTGTCTCAATACCCTCGGCTAAAACCGCGCGGTCTCATGACCCTCGCGATTTTCAGCGCGGATACCGAGCGTGTGCGCACCTGCTTTCGCTTGCTTCGCGGCTTGCGCGATCGCGCCGTCGCCATCCACCCTGGCATAACGCAGCTTTCCATGGGCATGTCGGGTGATTTTGAGGTCGCCATCCAAGAAGGCGCAAATATCGTGCGGGTCGGACAGGCCATTTTCGGCGCGCGCCCGACCAGCGATGCATTCTACTGGCCGGGCATTATGCTGGGCTCCGAAACGTCGGCGACTCGTTAGGGCGCATCAGTTCACGCGACACGGGCTAGTCTCCGCGGCGCATCTCGTCAGTTATCTAATTTCATGGCAGCTCCGATCCTACTTCCACTGCTCCCAATGGCGATGGGAGTGAGGTTGTCGATCACGGCATTGCGCTCGAAGTCTGCAGTAAAGACCAACAGATCAGCAGCGCCTTTTTGCCAGTTCCGCACGGGTTTAGCTGTCAAGTGCGTACCTAAGTAAAAAATCAGCGGGATGCAGGGGAGGTCTTTGCGAGATAGCCGGTCACCAAGTCAACCACGTGTGTGCGCCTCTCCATGACCGCTTCCTGATTCTGAAGGTCGCGGTCAAACAGGATGCCCAGCGTATGAATATTGGCGGTGTAGAAGAAGCACAGTCCAGCCAACGAAATATAAAGCTGAACGGGATCGACGCCTGAGCGGAACAGTTTCGCTTTCTCGCCGCGCGTCAGCGTGTCGGCCAGCAAATCCACGATCGGCGAGTGCGTTGCCTTGATGGTCTTGGATCGCTTGAGGTGTCGAGCCTCCATCAGGTTTTCGTTGGTCAGCAGCAGTACAAAATCCCGGTTCGCCATGACATAGTCGAATGTGAAGCCGATCAGTTTTCGCATTGCGGTCATCGGGTCGAGTGCACGGAGGTCCAGCGCGTGTTCATGGGTACGAATGTCGCCATAGACATCCTCAAGAACAGCGAGATAGAGATTTTCCTTGGCGCCGAAATAATAATAGATCAGTTGCTTGTTGATCTTTGCCGCCCTGGCGATCCTGTCGACGCGACCGCCATGCAGACCGTTGCGTGCGAATTCCTTCTTGGCGACCTCCAGCAGGATTTTCCGGGAGGTGGCGTCCTCTCCCGGTTTTGCGGTCGCTCTGGGCTTACGGCCAGCCTTCGATTTTCCGCCCGCGCCATTGCGCTTGTTGACCTTGCGTTTCTTTGTCGCCTTCATCTTGTTTCTCGCGGCCGGCTGTTGGAATGACGGTCGTACCGGGCGCCGCAGACTGTCAGCTAGCCAAGCCAGCGTTGGAGGTTCGCAGCCACAAAGGCGTCGTCGGTCAATTCCGGATAGTCGCGGCTCACGCGCGATATCTCGTCTGCTTGTCCGCGTCCCAGTGTCTCATTCGGATCGAGGCACCATATGCCCTCAAGCAACCCCTGTCGTCGGAGCACTTCATGGCAACCGGCGATCACACCGTGAAAATTGTTCGCAACGTCAAACACCGCCTGATTGCAGGCGGTTACTCTCGAATCGAGGGCGAGCAACTCAGACGGGATAGGTCCTGTCCCGGCGGCGCGCCTGCAGCGCTCGAACACCTCCACCGCCGCTTTGGCCCAAACGCTCCAGTGGCCGAGCAAGCCTCCATTAATGCGAACGGTCACATCGTGATCCTTGCGTTTGGCGACGAACGGCGTCAGCAGATCAAGAACGATATGATCGTCATTGCCGGTATACAGAGTGACTCGCTCTTCGGCTCCAGCCGCGACCACACCGCGGACGACGTCCAGCGTGCGATAGCGGTTGAACGGAGCAATCTTGATACCGACGACGTTTTCGATTTGCGAGAAACGCCACCAGAAATTTTCCGATAGAGGAATGCCGCCGACGGCGGTTTGCAGGTAAAAGCCGAAGATCGGAATCTTGTCGGCGACACGGCGGCAATGGTCGATTAGTTCGTCCTCTGAGGCATTGCGCAGCGCGGCGACGCTGAGAAGGCCGGCGTGGTAGCCAAGCTCCACCGCGATCTCCGCTTCACGGGTCGCCTGTTCGGTTGGTCCCACCAGGCCAGCGATCATCACAAGCGGACGGTCACTCCAAGCGTCTGCCGATTGGCGCGCAAGCTCCAGGACCGGTCGATACAGTCCGGATTCACGAATGGCGAACTGCGTGGTGTGCACACCAACGGCAAGGCCGCCGACGCCCGCATCGATATAGTATCGTGTCAGGGCGCGCTGCCGCCGCGGGTCGAGTTTACGCTCGGCGGTCAGCGCCAGCGGGTGCGCCGGGATGGCTTGCCCGTCCTTGATCAATCCTCTGATATCCGCAGGCAGATCCGTGACCGAAAGCTTCATAAGGTTCACCTGGTTCGGCTGTTCAAGTTGATGTTGGTGTGCGAGACCGACGATTGTCAAGGCGAATGGGGTCTTGAAAAAATCAACCGTATGGTTGAATTTATCAACCGTATGGTTGATAATAAAATGGGCAGGCAGATAACCTTGCTCAGGCGGCCTGAAAATCCACGACGGTGATGGTGTGGCATGACCCGGGTTTACGACGGAATTATCCTGGGGGCGGGGCACAACGGCCTTATCCTCCAGACCTATCTCGCCAAGGCTGGGCTGGACGTTCTGGTGGTGGAGCGTCGCGCGGTTGCTGGCGGCGGCGCGGCAACGATGGAGGACCCCCGCTTTCCTGGGTTCATGCACAACACGCATGCTTTCTTCCAGCGCGCGATCACAACAATGCCGTGGTATCGCGATCTTGAGCTTGAGCGTCATGGCGCCGTCTATATCGAACCGGAGCTGAATGTCGTTCTGCTGACAAAAGACGGCCGCGCCCTCGAATGGTGGACCGACTTCCGCAAGACCGTCGAGTCTTTTGCGCAGTTCAGCAAGCGCGATGCCGAGACATTGGTCCGCTGGCACGAGGAGTTCGTGCCGATCGTGCAGAACATTCTCGCCTGGGAAGGAATGTCGCCGCCGCTGCCGCCGGACGAGCGCCGCGTTCTGCTACAGCGCAGCGCGGCCGGACGCCGGCTGCTGGAGGTCAGCGCTCTTTCACCGCTCGAATTCGTTCAGAAGGAATTTGAAAATCCGGTGATTCAAGCCGGGTTGCTGTTTTTCAACGGCCTTCGCGAAGTCGATCTTCGGGTGCGCGGATTTGGCCATCACATTGCCGCTTTGCTCGCAAGTCCGGCCAAGGCCCAGATGTCACGTGGCGGCACGGCTGCGTTGGCGCGCGCGCTCGAAAGCGCCGCGCGCGAGGCGGGCGGAACGATCCGTCTTCTGACAGAACCCAGGAAGGTCATCGTCGAAGCGGGGAAGGCTGTCGGCATCGAGACGAAGGCGGGCGAGGTGATCCGCGCCCGGCATTTCGTCGCCTCGTCGCTCAACCCCCATCAGACATTCCTTGATCTTCTCGATTCCGATGTGCTGCCGCATGCATTTCGCGAGAAAGCCAAAAACTTCCGATACAATCTGATCGCGCCGCTGTTCGGACTGAACCTCAATCTGAAAGAAGCGCCCCGCTACGCGCTGGCCGCTCAACGTCCTGAACTCGAGCGTGCCTTCATGGTGATCATGGGGCTCGATCATGTCGATCAGTATCCGGACATTGTGCGCCATCATGAGGCCGGCACGATTCCACCAACGGTGATGTGGGGGGCCTGTCCGACGGTGTTTGACCCGAGCCAGGCGCCGGAAGGCAAGCATACCGCTTTCATGTGGGAGAAACTGCCGTATCTCCTCAATGGTGACGCTGGAAACTGGGATCATGTGCGCGAGGATCACGGCCGCGACATGCTGGCACTCTGGACCAAGCACGCTCCGAATCTTGCCGACGCGGTCATGGGATCGTTCACGCGCTCGGCACTCGACGTCGAGCGCTGTCTGCCAAATATGCGCGAAGGCGACCTGCTGATCGGAGCGTTCACCAACGGTCAGATCGGCTATGATCGCCCATTCCGCGGCGCAGGCCATTATCGTGGGCACCTGCCGGGTCTGTATCTTTGCGGGTCCAGCAGTCATCCGGGTGGCAATATCACCGGCTTGCCGGGCTACAACGCCGCCCAGGTCATCCTTGCGGATATGAACATCAAGGCGGATTGGATGCCGCCTTCGATCGCCGATCGCCTGTCTGCGCTTTGATGATTGACTGGCGAGGGCCGTGGCTATGGCAGTCATCTCCTTTCTGACAACGGTTCTGTTCGAGAACGGAGTACTGCGTGAACTCGCTGGTCAATTGCGGACGCTGGGCATAGCTCGGCCGATGATCGCAACCGATCGGGGCATCATCGGTGCAGGACTGATGCAGCATCTGGTCGATGCGATTGGGACGATACCGGATGCTCGGCTTTTCGCAGACACGCCGGCCAATCCGACCGAAGCTGCTGTCGACGCGGCCGTACGTCAATTTCGCGATGCGGATTGTGACGGCATCGTCGCCTTCGGCGGTGGATCGCCGGTCGATCTCGCTAAGGCCGTCGCGCTCAAGGCAACGCATGAAGGCGACGACTTGCTGCACTATGCAGCAAGCCGGGGAGGGGTGGAGCGCATTACGTCCGCGGTGGCGCCAGTGATTGCCGTGCCGACAACGTCCGGAACCGGAAGTGAAGTGGGGCGGGCGACGGTCATTGTCATGAACGATGGTTGGAAGAGGGCGATCGTCAGCCCGCATCTCGTTCCCAAACTTGCGGTCTGCGACCCTCTTCTGACGCTGGGATTGCCACCTTCGGTGACGGCTGGCACTGGAATGGATGCTATCGCGCACTGCGTTGAAACCCTGCTTTCGCCGCGGATCAATCCGCCAGCGGATGCCATAGCGCTGGATGGATTGGCTCGTGCGACGGCATGGATCGAAGCGGCGTGTCAGGATGGCAAGAACACAGAGGCGCGCTGGCAGATGATGATGGCCTCGCTGGAAGGTGGACTTGCCTTCCAGAAGGGACTTGGCGCGGTGCACGCCCTCAGCCACGCCTTGGGAACGCTGCGATCGCCCGTTTTGCATCACGGCACGTTGAATGCTGTCTTGCTGCCGGCGGTCCTGCGGTTTAACGCCTCCAATGTTGACGAAAAGTACGTGCGGATGCGTCAGGCCATCGGCCTCGACCCGCAGGACGATCTCGCGCGCTGGTTTGCCGCGCTGAACCGCCGGCTTAATCTGCCGATGTGCCTGCGTGACATGGGCGTGACGCGCTCGGTCCTACCCGATATGGCACGGATGGCCCTTGCCGATTTCAGCGCGCAGACCAATCCGCGACCGGTGACGGAAGCCGATTTTCTTTCAATGCTCGAAGAGAGCTTCGAACCAGCTCATAATGCCTGACCTTGTCTGTCCGTTGCTGTCGCGAGGTCATGCCGTTACTGATGCCGGAATAGGGAGATCCACTGAATGACAAGTCAGAAGCCGAAATTGTCGGAAGACGCCAAACAGCAGAACCACACCCAGTTGCGATCTGATGGGCGGCCAGTCCGTTTCGACAGTGCCGAGATGCTGGACGAGTATTTGTCACGGCCATCGACTGCCTTGATTGCCGATCTGGAGGCTGTCGACGGTGACATCATGGTTATTGGGGTCGCCGGAAAGATGGGCCCGACATTGGCGCGCATGGCGAAGCGGGCGGTGCCGGATCGCCGTGTCATCGGCGTGGCGCGCTTTAGCGATCCGGCGGTCAAGAGCTATCTTGAAGCGCATGGGGTCGAGACCATTTCCGCGGACCTGCTAAAGCCGGCGGACATCGTCTCGCTGCCGAAGGTCAAGAACATCGTGTTCATGGCTGGCCGGAAGTTCGGATCAACTGGCGGCGAGGACCTGACCTGGGCGATGAATGCTTACGTCCCGGGGCTCGTCGCCGATCATTTCGCCGGCAGCCGGTTTGTCGTTTACTCGACCATCTGCGTCTATCCGTTTGCTCCTGTTCTGCACGGCGGTTCGCGCGAAACGGAAGAGCTTGGCCCTCCCGGTGAATATGCGATGTCATGCGTCGGCCGGGAGCGTATTTTCCGTCACTTTTCGCGCCAGCACCAATCGCCCGGTTCAATCATCCGGCTGAGCTACGCGATCGACATGCGTTACGGCGTGTTGCACGACCTCGGCACGAAAGTCCTCCGCGGCGAGCCGATCGATCTCTCCATGGGGCATGTCAATGTCATCTGGCAGGGAGATGCTTGTAGCCAGTCACTCCGCACCTTCCGTCACGGCCAGGTGCCGACCACGCCCTTCAACATTACGGGGCCGGAGACGCTGAGCATTCGCTCGCTGGCGCTGGCGTTCGGACGCCGGTTCGACAAGGCGCCGAACCTGCAGGGCCAAGAAGCGCCGACGGCCTGGATTGCCGATACCAGCCTGGCCGAAGGCCTGTTCGGCTATCCTGAGGTTCCGCTCGACGCGATGATTGATTGGACTGCGGACTGGCTGGCCAGGGATATGGGAAGCTTCGGCAAGGCCACGCATTTCGAAGTGCGCTCGGGGACTTATTGACCACAATCGCGGCCCGCATAACGCGATGAGACTCCTGCTTGCATCTTCGCCTCAGGGCGAAGATGCCCGCCACCCGCGCTAGTGCATGCCGAGAAGTTGGTAGATGCGCCGCGTATAATCGCCGAACTTTTCGTGCGTCTTCATGTCGAGTGTGCGCGGATGCGGTAACTCGACAGGGAAATTGTCGGCCATGCGCGCCGGCCCCGCGGTCAGCACAATGACGCGCGTTCCGAGAAATACCGCTTCGGTGATTCCGTGCGTCACAAACAGGATCGTCTTGCCTGACTCCTGCCAGATGCGCAGCAGCTCAAGGTTCATCTTCTCGCGAGTTAGCGCATCAAGGGCGCCGAACGGCTCGTCCATCAGGATCAGTTTCGGATCGTGCACCAGCGCGCGGGCGATCGCGGCGCGCTGTTGCATGCCTCCCGACAGCTCATAGGGATATTTGTCTTCGGAGCCGGACAGCCCGACAAGCTTGAGCAGGTCGCGCGCGCGCTCGCGGCTGGCCGCGAGTGGCAAGCCGAGGATTTCCGCGGGCAGCATCACGTTATCGACGATGCGACGCCACTTGAGCAGAAGCGGCTGCTGAAACACCATGCCGACATCGCGCGAAGGATCGAATGCCTGGTTGGCATTGCCGATCTTGACCTCGCCGGCATCATGCGGATGCAGGCCGGCAATGATCTTCAGCAATGTCGTTTTGCCGCATCCAGACGGACCGACCAGAGAAACCAGCTCTCCTTGCTCGACGTTGAACGTGGCTTCGGAGACAGCCAGAAAATCTTTTCCGCGCGTCCGGTATGTCTTCTGGACGCCGACAAGGCGAATGAAGGGGTCAGACATAGGGGCCTCTAGATCCGCGCGTCCCGAACGACCAGCAATTTCTCGAGGCCGAGCACAATGCCATACAGCACCATTCCAATGAGTGTGATCAGGATGACAGCCATGAACATCGCTGCGGTGTCGAGAGTCACCTGGACCTGTAGCATGAGATAACCGAGGCCGCGATCGGAGCCGAGGAATTCGCCGACGATCGCGCCCGCCACCGCCAGAATGGCGGCAACCTTCATGCCGGAGAAAATGTAGGGCAGGGCGCCGGGCAACTGGATTTTCGTGAACAACTGCCAGCGGGAGCCTTTCACCGAGCGGACGAGATCAAGGAGGTCGGGCTCCACTTCGCGCAGGCCGCGCGCCGTCGTCAGCACGATCGGGAAGAAACAGATCGCAAAGGCCATCGCGATGTTGGGGCCGATGCCATAGCTGAACCAGACCAGAATGAGAGGGCCCAGCGCGACCTTCGGGATCATGTTCAGGCTGACCAGCAACGGCATCACGATCATTTCGAGGGTGCGAAACCAGGAGAACAACAGCGCGATTCCGATTCCACCGATGACAGCTAGGAAGTATCCGCCGAAAATCTCGATGCTGGTGACTGTAATGTTTTCAACCCAGCGGTAATTGGGGACGAGCAACGCCTGCAGGGTGGCATAAGGCGAGGGCATCACGAATTTCGGTACGTCGCCCAGCACGACAAAGAAATGCCATGCGACCACCAGCATCAGATGGCTCAGGATGGCTATCGAGTAACGCTGAATGGAATTTTGCGTGTCCACCGTATCCCCACTATCGATGAAGCGACTGGAAGCATCGGCGACCGTAAGGCGGGATGCGGCCAAAGGCTAGATTGCGCGGGGGCAAGGCGTTGCCGGTCATGACAGCGGCCGCCCCCGATTGGCAGAGCCGCAGTCGCTATTGTGCGGCTTCTGAGACGCGTCGAACGTCCCTTGGTCAGTCCCCGGAATCTTAGCTCGTCCATACGACCCACGGGCATCCAGAATGCGCTGGCATCGGATGTGGAATTGTCGGCTGGCGCTCAATGCCACGGGCCACGCGGTCTCGGCGCGACTGCACTGGATGTGCCGCACAATTGGAGGGCAGTCGTTGAACCGTAAGCTCATCTCGATTGCACCGTGGTAACCGGACGGTTACATTTTGCTGGTTTGCATCCGGCTGTCAACGCGAGCGCGGCGTTTTAGCCCGCAAAGCATGCAGCATCATATCAATGTTGTGTTTCTTGCGCCGCTCGATGGCCGTGCGGGCGCCAAGATCGCGCGCGAAGATTGCCGACAGCGTCCAGTTGTTCGACAGGTAGAAATAGCCAATAGCGGCGATGGTGATATAGACCTCGACCGGATCAAGGCCTGGCCTGAAAACGCCCTTGGCGACGCCGCGCTTGAGAATTTCATCGATCATCCGCACGAACGGGCTGTGCAGCTCGCGCACCTTGGTCGATTTCCGCAAATGCTTGGCCTGATGCAGGTTCTCGTTGTTGATCAGGCTGATTAGCTCGGGATGCTTGTGGCAATAATCGAAATTGAACTCGATCAGTCTGCGGATCGCGGTTTCGGGCTCGAGATGATCGAGGTCGAGTTTGCGCTCTGCGCCGCGGAGGCCGTCATAGACCCGCTCTAGAACGGCGACGTAGAGCCCCTCCTTGCTGCCGAAATAATAATAGATCAGCCTCTTGTTGGCGCGCGCACGACTTGAAATGGCGTTGACCCGCGCCCCGGATAGTCCCTTTGCCGCAAATTCATGCTGCGCCGCGGCAAGGATCGCGTCGCGGGTCGGCAGGCGGGTGCGGGTGGTGGACTTGGCCATTGAGAGGGTGCGCAAATGCGGAGGTTGACTGCTATCAAACGCGATCCTATCGTTTTGACAAATTAACTGTGCGGTTAAAAGACACAAGGCCAAGTTCGATCGGATTTTGGGAGGATGGAATGAATATCGCCTGGAAATGCGGATTTGCGGTTCTGACCGCGATGTCTCTTGGCGCTGCTCCTGCAGCAGCGCAAAACCAGAAGGTGACGTTTACGCTCAACTGGGTCGCAGGCGGCGATCATGCGCCTTACTATTACGCCCAGAAAATGGGTTTGTACAAAAAGGCCGGCATCGATCTCGAGATCGAGACTGGTCGTGGATCGGCTGCATCGGCGCAAAAGGTCGGCGCCGGAAGCTCGCAACTCGGATTGTCCGACATGGCGGGCGTGCTGCTGTTTCGTGGCAAGGGCGCGGATCTGGTCGGCGTCATGAACGTCTACGCCAATTCGCCGCAAGGGCTCTATTGGCTGAACAGCAGCGGCATCAAATCCGTCAAGGATCTGGCCGGGAAGAAAATCGGCAATCCGGCTGGCGATGGCGCGCGGACGATGTGGCCCGCTCTTGCCAAGGCCAACGGGATCGATCCCGCGTCGGTCACCTGGGTCAATATCGACGCCAATGCCAAGCTCGGTGCCTTGAAGGCCAAGACCATCGATGCGACGACGTCGTTCTATAATTTGCATCATGTGTTCACGCGCGAGCTGGGCAAGGACATGGGCTTCCTTGCGTGGAAGGATGCTGGCGTGAATCCCTACGGTAACTCGATCATCGCCAATGGTCCTTGGCTGAAGGCCAACAGGGCAACGGCCGAAAAATTCGTCAAAATCACCCAGCAGGCATTTGCGGATTGCGCCAAAAATCCTGAGCCTTGCATCAAGGCGCTGGTCGAAGCCAATGGCGCGCTGCTCTACGACAACGAACTGATGAACTGGAAACTCGTTACGGTGTTGATGAGCGACGATACCTCTCGCAACGTTGCGCTGGGCTGGCACGACGAAAAGCGCATGGACTCTGATTACAAGCTGGTCGATGAATATCTGAAGATGGAAAAGGGCTATGACGTGAAGTCGGCCTACACCAACGAATTCCTCGACAAGTCCGTGAAGATGCCGGCAATCGAAGCGCCGAAATTCAATTGAGGTAGCGTGAATGACAGAGGGCCGGTCGCATCGCGAC
>JAFAFP010000096.1 GCA_023423415.1 Pseudomonadota bacterium
CCCTTACCCTCCCCCGCAAGCGGGGGAGGGATGGGAGGGGGCAAGCCCTGCGGGCTGCTGGTCATGCGCGCCTCGATCAGCCGGATCTGGTCGCGGGTCGAGCGGATGCGGGCCTGCAGCACCCGCATCTGCGGCGTGCTCTCCGCCATCGTGTTGCGAGCGGTCGTATATTCGCTTTCCAGCTTGGCCAGTTCCAGCCGCAGATCGCCGATCAGCTTCAGCATCGCGTCCGAGGTCTTGGTTGCGTCCAGAAGGCCCTCGCGCTCGCGCAGTTCGCGCATCGCCTTGATCTTGTCCTGCAGCGACTTCTCCGCCAGCGTCAATTCCGACTGCGCCTGCTTGAGCGCGTCCCGGCGCGAGCGATCCGACAGATCGTTGACCAGCTTCTCGCTCGCGGCGATCACGCCCTTCGATATCGCCAGCGCATCCTCCGGCGTGAAGGCGCGGACCACCACGGTGATGATGCCGGACATCTGCTCGACGCCGACATCCACCTGCCAGCGCCAATAGCGCACCAGTTTCTCGATCGGCTTCTCCGGATTGAAGCTGAACAGGACATCCGCCTTCGATCCGGAAAACATCTCGCGCAGGTTCAGAGTCTTTTCCAGCTCCTCCACCATGCCGCGCCCGCGGATATAGTCGGCGATGATCAACGTGTCCTGCGTGTGCCCGCCCCCACCCGTGAGGCCCGCCAGCGGATCGAGCACGCCCTTGTCGCCGCCGCGCACCGCAAAGCGCGCCTCCGAGGCATACTGGTCGGAGGCGAAGATCGCGAGATAGAGCCCTGCCGCCGCGACCGGCAGCACCACACAAAGGATGAAGGCGATGAGCACCCAGCCGCCGAACGACGATTTCAACCGTTCCGCCTGCTGCGCGAGATCGCCGGCCCAGATCGGCCCAGGGCGGCGCAACTGCCGTGACGCATCCTTGAGATGGCGCGAGATCAGCTCGGCGCCGGTCAATATCTCGCCCTCGCCGATGAGAGGCTGCGCAGGCTCGCGGCGTTCCCTGGTGGTGTCGCGCGCCATCACATGTTCAGCTTGCGATAGGTTTCGATGGCGTCATCGACATTGGCGAAATAATGCAGATCGCCATCGGCGAGAACCAGGCCGTGGTGGCAAAATTCCTTCAGCGAACCGACGTCATGGGTCACCATCAGGATGTCTGACACGGCCTTGCGTTTCTTGAATTCGGCCTGGCACTTGGCGCGAAACCGGGCGTCACCGACCGCCATGGTCTCGTCGATCAGATAGCATTCGAAATTGACGGCCATGGACAGTCCGAAGGCGACGCGTTGCACCATGCCGGACGAATAGGTTTTCACCGGCGCGTCAATATAGGGGCCGATCTCGGCGAAATCCTCAACGAAATCGACCGCCTGCCGGACGTTTTCCCCGTAGATGCGGGCCACGAACTTGATGTTCTCCCGGCCGGTCATGCCAGGATGCAGGCCGCCTGAAAATCCCAGCGGCCATGACACGCGGACCGATTTGCGCACGCGGCCGGCGTTCGGCAGCTCGGTCCCCGCCAGGATCCGCATCAGGGTCGATTTGCCGGCGCCATTGATGCCGAGAATGCCGTAGCTGCGGCCGGCTTCGAAATTGAAATTCACATGCCGCAGCACGACTTTCTTGAGCCGGTCGATCCGGTAATATTTGTAAACGTTCTCCAGCCGGACCATCCGTCACGCCTTCAGGACGATGCCGCGAATCGCGCGCTCGGCGACGAGGCCGATGAACAGATTAAGGGTCGCGAAGCCGACGAGATAGCCCCGGTCGAGGATGTTGGCGCCGTATCCGTCGTAATAGGCGGATCTGAGCCACTCGACCGAATGAAACAGCGGATTCCAGGACATCCAGTACTGGACTTTCGGCGGCAGGACGCTCGGCAGAATAAACGCCCCGGAAGTCACATACATCACGATCAGCAGAACGATCACCACCACGATCCAGGCGCGGATGACCTTGTAGAACACCGCGCCGGCAAAGCCGATCGAAAAGCCGAGATAGATCGTGGCGAAGATCGCCAGCAGCGCCTCATGCGGATAGACCGGCATCACGTTCACGCCGAACACGATCAGAATGAAGCAGAAGATCGCAATCACCCAGAACGAGGTGACGATTTCGAGGATGCCGCGCGCCAAGATCACGTCGAGGGATTTGACCACCGGGAAATAGAGCAGCGGCTGGTTCTGCACCACGCTCATTGTGATCATCCGCGCCGGATAGAGGCACAGGATGTAGGGCAGGATTCCGGTGCCGAGGAAGACGGCGGGACTGGTGCCGAGCGGGAAGATGCGGCGGATCACGAGGTAGATGCTCATCACCACCAGAAGATGGGTCAGCGGCCAGAGCACCGAAATCACGTAGCCGAAGAATGTTCTGCCGAAGCGGGTGCGCATGTCGCGCAGGATCAGCGCGCCGATCACGCGGAGCTGCACCTGTACGGCGCCGAGGAACAGGTCCTTTCCGCCGAGGATCTGCTCTTTCACGAGCATGACAAGTGAGCCGTCATGGCGCGGATGCCTCGTTCTGGCGCCGTTCGAACGCCGAAATCGCCCGCTCCACCGCCCCCTCCACCAACTCATACAACTTCATATCGAGCGCAACGAGCGATCGGGCAGTCTTGTTCTTCATGAGCTCGTCGGTCACGCGTCGCGCCAAGGAAATTTCGGGTTGCGCGCTTGTCGCAAGAATGTCTTTTCCAATGAGATCGCCGAGCATTTTCTTGAATTGATTATAGCGCGACCGCACCCCTACAATATCCATGGCCGAAAGTTTAGACAGCGCAATCTCGACATGTCGCTTACGCGCAATTTCATCCTGCTTGCATGCAAGAGATCTCACGAGAGGATTCGACAGCGCACGCTTCTGCTCCGCCGTCAGATGAGAGAAGCATTCTGCGATGCTCTCCATCCTGTCGAGGTTTACGCGCCTCACTGCAGCACCGAGACTTCGAAGTCCCAAGAGATGCGCGTCGAAAGAGTCGGGCGACTGTGGCGCAAGGGCGTACCGCACGAACAACAGACGCTCAGCCATCTCCTCAAGAGGATGACGCAGTAAAGTCACAATCCGATAATCGCGCTCGCGAAAAAGATGCTCATATTGAAGGTAATTCAGTCGGCCCGAAATGGCCAGTGACTTGGCGGCCGGATTGTTAAGAATTCCGAACATCGTCTCCACAGGATAACGCTCGGCAGCATTATAATAGAGCGCGAAATTCCTATCCCAAATAGACTCGATCTGAGCGTACGGCATCGCCTGAGATTCAAACCGAAGAATCTTCATCGGCACATGCTTCGTTTCATCGAATGGACGATACAAGAGCACGCCAGTGTTGACGTCGCGTATTTCAATCTGGTCAATCATATCCGGCAGATCCGGAAACATCGCATCGTTGATTGCGAAGCCATTGTTGCCGGTCGGATGCAATCCCTGATCACGCACATCGGGGCGAAAGACATTCGTCTCCAACTCAGCAGCCGTGCCATCCGGACGGAGAATTCGAATCCGCGGCACAGTCCCCGGATTATCCGGAGAGAGCCACCCCCCTATGCTCTTTCCGTATTTTTCCATATGGAACAGCATGAAGATCTATCCGATATGGTCGTCTATCGACGCAACGATTAACGCCACCATGCTCCAGAGCATCAGACACAATGCAAAGACAATGCCCGCGTTGATGAATGGCTTCGGATATGTTGCCTCCTCTGGCATCGTCGGACGAACGATTGTCATCAGATAAAGCTGCTGCTTGTCTTGCTCGGCCCTTGCCTTTTCGAAGCCGGCCTGAGAGATCGTAAACAGCTTTTCCGCAAACTGCCCTTGAAGCTGAAGGTCCTCATAAACTGCCAGTTGCCCGGAAATGGCGGACCCGTCCTTGACAGGACTCGTCAACCTCTCTTGCAGGATCTTTATTTGCTGCTCAATTGCGTCAATCTGCGAAGACAAGTGACGTACCGTTGGCGCATTCATATCCATCACGCCGCTAAGCGCCTCACGATTAGCTTCAAGGGCAATCTTTTCCCGACTTAGCGCCATCAGGGTCTCGCTCAGAGATGTGGCGCTGCTAACGGGATCTATCGTGTTGGCTCCGGTTCGGAACGCGAGCAGGGACGCTCTGATCTTTGCGAGCCGTTGCAGCGCAAGCTCGACCTCCGCTTCCGCACGCGACAAAGAATCCCGCCTCGCTCTCTCGGAAATATCATTGACGAGCTGCTCACTGAGACGAAGGACTTTTTCAGCAAGTTGCTTTGCATCACCGGGCTCAAACGCTTTGACTCGAAGGGTCAGAACGTTCGATTGCGTGTCAATAATTGCCGTGACTTTGCTGCGCCAATATTCCCAGACATCCTCCAAAGGCTGATCGACTGTCAGGCGCGACAACCAATCAACATTGGACTTTGCATAGACGCTCTCAACAACAGCTTTTCCACCCAGGTCTTCTATTATTGTCCGGCTGCGTATGTAGTCAGCGACAATGAACGAATCCTGCGCCGAAGATCGTCCACCAACGGCTGTCGAAAGAACTGCTAAGGCATCCGTGATAGCAGCGTTGCGATTTTCGTTGGCACCACGAACTGCGAACCGCGCCTCAGACTCATATCCTGCGGATGCGAAAAGAAGTAAATAGAAGAGATAGATTACCGCAGGCAGGCACACGCAAATGAGAAACGAATACCAGAGAATTCCGAGACGTCGATAGACCGCAACATTTAACGTGGCCAACGATAACAACGAGCCAACAGCGCGCCCTCTCAGACCCCTATATGACGTCGAAACAGCGCTATGCGACCGACTTTCTGCCAAACGGTGAAAAGTCATCGGACTACGCCAGTTCTTCTAGGGATATTGGAAGTTCGTCATTTAACATTTGGTCTAGCAGTCTGGAGCGCACTCGACTTCGGATGCCGAAATATGCACGACTTCATCCCGTATTCATTGACATCGGTGAAGTCGTCATCGTTCAACTCTATTTCCGAAGGCGCACGCCTATTCCCCCGTTTGAATCAACATCGAAAAAAACAATACCTGCTTCCTTGAGACATTCGGCAATTTTTACGACTGTCGCGACATGCGCCATCACCGGGCCGGCTGGCGTTTTCTCCAGGCGCTGGATAGTTGCCAAGCCGATATTGGCCCGACGAGCGAGATCTTCTTGATGCCAATTGAGCAGAGCTCGGGCGGCTCGAATTTGCGCAGCTTGAAGCATAATCAATTATCACCGATTCAGAAACGATTGACAAGATATTGAATTAGAGTGATCAAACATCAATTCATATTGGGAAGCGCTCGCCTTCTATACCCGTTGATCCACGATGGCCCGGGCTGACACCCAAACCTGAACAAGCGATTCCGGCATACGGCTGAGGATTTCAGCCGCGGATGGCCAAGGTGCGACAGCACACGCAATCGGCTGCCAAATGTCGGTTGCACGCGGTCGACATCCTACGTGTCATGCAGTTGTTGATAGGCTTTCCCAGATACCTTGAGGGCTTGAATCATAGCCATCGCCAACGGTGACTGGTGGGTCCGGCGGTGCATAATGCCGACCGTTCGCTGCCATCTCAATTCGGGAACGGCAATCGGAACGAAGCGATTGTCGCGCAAACCATCGTGCATGATCGTTGACGGTAGGAAAGTCAGATAATCCCGTTCAGACAGCATGCGCTGAGCAAACGAGACAGAGTCAAACTCGATACCCGGCGCCGGCAGTTTGATCCGATGATGACTAAGCTGTTGCTCCAGCCACCCCCGCAACCGATCACCGGGCTTCGCCAAGAGCCAAGGGAACTCCTGTAACTCGCCCAGACGAACGCGCTTGCGCTTTGCCAGCGGATGTTCCGCTCGCGCGATCAACATCACGGTATCCGTCGCCAATCGGATCTGCACAAACTCATTGTGCGGAATTCGCTGCTCCAGCGTCATAACCGACAGATCAATTTCACTGCGCAGCAATCGCGCGGTGAGTTCATGCGCCAGATACTCATGCGTCACAACTTGGACACCAGGTCGTCTCTTGAGGAAGGCAACCATCGCATCCGCGACGATACCCGGTCCAAAACTTGGACTGAAGCCGATCGAAAGGCGCCCTTCTCTGCCTTCTTTTATCACCGCGATGTTCTCACGGGCCCGATCGAACTCTCCCCGGATGATGCGCGCATGGTGCTCCAGACAGGCCCCGAAAGGTGTCGGTGTCATCCCACGCGGCGTCCGCT
>JAFAFP010000142.1 GCA_023423415.1 Pseudomonadota bacterium
CTCATTTGCTTGAGGCGTCCGCCCGTGACGTGCAGTTCGAAGCGGGTCGCGTTTCTGTTGTCGGGACCAATCACGGCGTCCCCATCGCCGATGTCGCGCGCGCCGCTTACATCCCGCACAACTTCCCGCTCGAGACGCTCGAGCCGGGCCTGCAGGACACCGCCGTCTACGATCCGAAAGCCTTTGCCTTCAGCAATGGCGTTCACGTCTGCGAGGTTGAAATCGATCCCGAAACGGGGGTGGTCCAGCTTCAGCGCTATTCAGCGGTCGATGATGTCGGCACCGTCATCAATCCGATGATCGCGACCGGGCAGGTGCATGGCGGCGTGGCGCAAGGCTTTGGTCAAGCTGTGCTTGAACGCATCTCCTATGATGCGCAATCCGGTCAGGCTCTGTGCGGCTCGTTCATGGACTATGCGCTGCCACGCGCAAAGGATCTGCCGCTGTTCGCATCCGAGTTCGAGCAAAGCCAGCCCTGCATGCATAATCCGCTTGGCGCAAAAGGTTGCGGTGAGGCGGGAACGATTGCAGCGCCGGCCGCGATTGTCGGCGCGGTGCTCGATGCCTTGCGGCCACTGGGCGTCACCGACATCGATATGCCGCTGACGCCAGCACGTGTGTGGCAGGCGATCCGGTCTGTTGCATCAAGGTAGTTGTCGTCACCGCGCAGGCGCGGCCGAGCGTGCGAGCGCGGACATAATGGCACGCTCCGCTCATTCCCGCGAAAGCGGGAATCCAGAAAGCTTCAATCGAGCACACGTGGTGAAGCCTCTGGGTTCCCGCTTTCGCGGGGACGAGCGGACAACGTAACTCGTCATGCCCCTGGCCTTGTGGTGGGCATCCTTTCTAGTCATTCCGGGGCGAGCGCATCGCGCGAGAACCCCGGAATCCAGAGACGCGGCTATGGATTCTGGATTCCGGGCTCGCATGCTTTGCATGCGCCCGGGAAAGACAGGTTCTGTTTTGCGCTTGACAATAATAGGAATATATACTGGAATATATACTTATATCCGTTTGCCTTGCTCATGAGGGGCGTCAACCGGTGACGCTGTTGATGGAGCGAGGTGCGGCGCCTGCGGGCATGAGTTCGTCGCTCATGCACTCGGGCTGCATGGGGGCTCCGCCCGGGACCACTATGAGTCCCTGCCAGGAGCTGGCTGACCGGCGCTTCTCGAATGCGGGAGGCGCGTGAAGCGAAGCGCGGCCCCATGTAGAAACATCGCCGTGATGATGCGCCGAGAGGCGGTCGCGTGCTGGCAACATCACGCGACGTATCAGGAATGCCCTGCGTCTTTCGGCGCATCATTCCCCTCGATTCATTGAAGGCGTACCCCACGCCTCAGAATAACAGGGGCGATGGAGCTTTGATTTGTTATCCCTCCCCGCGAGCGGGGAGGGATAAACGTCGTGAGCGGCGGATTACTTCGGCGCCTTCAGCTTCACATGGATGTTCTTTTCCTGGGTGAAGGCGAACATTTCCTCGATGCATTCCTCGCGGCCGATGCCCGATTGCTTGTAGCCGCCGAACGGCGCGCCAAGAAAATGCTTGGAGGTTTCGTTGACCCAGATGAAGCCGGCTTCGACCTCCATCGCCGTGCGATGTGCGGTGGTGAGGTCGTTGGTCCAGATCGAGCAGGTGAGGCCGTATTCAACGGCATTGACCTGATCGAGCATCGCCTTTTCGTCCGACCATTTGAAGATCGCCAGCACTGGGCCGAAGATTTCCTCGCGTGCGATTTTCATGTCAGCCGTGCAATCGGCATAGATGCTGGGCTCGACATAGAAGCCCTTGGCGAGTTTCGGATCGGACGGTCGGCCGCCGCCATGCAGCAGTCGTGCGCCGTCGGCCTTGGCCGAATCCACGTAAGACAGGACGCGCTCATATTGCATCTTGGAGATGATCGCGCCCATCGTCGTCGCCGGATCGGTCGGAATGCCGGGCTTGTAGTACGCGGCCTTCTCTTTCACCTTCGCCAGCACAGCATCGTAGATCTTCTCATGGATGAAGGCACGGCTGGTGGAGCCGCAGGACTGGCCGCACCAGGTGAAGTTCATGCCGCCGACGACGCCGGCTGCAACGTCCTCCGGATCGGAATCGGGATAAGCGATCAGCGCGTTCTTGCCGCCGAGTTCGAGCAACACCGGCTTGATCGTCTCGGCCGCCGACTTCATCACTGCGCGGCCGGTCGGCACGCTGCCGACCAAAGCAACCATCGCGACATCGGGGTGTGCCGACAGCCGCGCGCCTGCATCTCGGCCACCAGGCACGACGTTGAACACGCCGGGTGGAAACAGGCCGTCACACAATTCCGCAAGACGCAGCGACGACAGCGGCGCCTGCTCCGGCGGCTTCACGACAATGGTGTTGCCGGTGGCGAGGGCGGCGGCGGATTTGCCGGCGCAGAACATGAACGGGTGATTGAACGGGATGATGCGGCCCACCACGCCGCGCGGTTCACGCACGGAGAAATTCACAACGTCGGGCCCCATCGGAATCGACGCGCCTTTGACCTCGGTGACGAGGCCGGCGAAAAACTCCATCTGCGCCGCAGCGATGGTGGCGTCGGCGAGCATTTCCTTGACCGGATTGCCGCAGTCGGCGGCGTCGATCATCGCCAGTTCGCCGGCATTGTCGCGCAGGATCTGGGCGACGCGCTTGAGGATGCGGGCGCGCTCCAGCGGCGGCACCCGCCGCCAGTCCTTGAAGGCCGCCTTGGCCGAGGCGATGGCCGCGTCCATATCGGCTACGCCGCAATCGGCCACCTTGCCGAGCGACTCCCCGGTGCCGGGGCTGATGGTATCGATATAGCGCCCATCCTTCGGCGCATGCCATTTTCCGCCGTAGTAAGCGTCGCGATGTTCGGGCAAGGTCACTTGGCTCGGAATGGCGGGTTGCGGCGGAACGTTTGTGGTCATGGCAGGGCCTCCCTAGACGATTGCGGGCTACCGATAGCAGGGATTGGTCCCGGCCGCGAATGCGGGGATGTGCGTTTGCGGCAATTCTCATTTGTAAAATCGGAAGGCTGCCGCTAGACCATTTTCGCGTCGCGCCGGTAGCTCAGCTGGATAGAGCACCAGACTTCGAATCTGGGGGTCAGGGGTTCGAATCCCTTCCGGCGCACCATTTGCGTACAAAACCACGGACATTTCCGTTTTCTCGGTCTGTTTGCTGGTGATAGCCGCCTGCAAGACGTCCCGGCTACCGATGATGCGGATAGCCCGGTCCAGGCGCCAGAACGCGCTGCTTGAGGTTACCCATGACGATGTCGTCCAACGTTGCCGTGGGGATATGGCGTCCCTTGCAGACCGTCTTGCCATTCCACTGGCACCCGGCACAGGAATAATACGAACACGATCTGCCTTTCCGATTAGTGGTTCCATACGTGTCATTCCCGAACCGCATGAAGCGCAAACCGCTATCCCGGTGAGGAGCGACGGACCGTTGACCACCCTAGGCGGGTGTCGTCTTGGGATTGTTGCGGGTTAGTTTCGCCTGCACTCGATCGAAATCACTTTGTTCGATCAGTGTGGGGAGGGAATGTAGATAACGGTTGATGGGTCGTGCTTGCTGCCGTCACGCGAGTTGCTCCTCCCGTATGGCCATTGTCCGCTTGCATAGCAGGTGTTCGTCAGAATTTTGTGCACCGCCCGACGCCGAAGGTTGCGCCGCGCCGGGTTCGAGGTGTTCACATATCCTGCCGGATCGAAGAGGACGTTACTGCCCATGTCGCTTGATAAGCCGCGTGACAAGTCATCGGACAAGTTTGCGAAAGCTCGTTCAGCCTGCTGGCCGGAGTTTCTGCGTGCAGCCTACGTCGATATTTCACGTCGGTGCTTCGCGGAGCGGAGCGCTGCAATGTTGAGCACTTCCGTTCCTGTTGTCGGCGGTAGCCACGACCCGTTGCTGGAATGGGCGTTGCGCGAAAGCCCGTCTGGTCTTGCGTCGCTTCCGGAAGGAAGTGCGGCCGGCCTGCAGGGTTTCGTCGATGGCGAGGTGGTTGCGGCGGCCATTCATCTGCATTCCGTGGACGCCGGTAGCGACGAAAACATCGCCGTGATGAAGAGTTTGTCGGGCTTGCGATGCCATGCTCATTGCCTTCGCTCGACGCGAGCAGGGTATCGTTTTGGCGCAAGGAAATTCACCTGGATTGCAAAGTGTACGCGATCTTGCCCGCAAAAATGTGCGTGTTGCGGTGCGTCCCTCCGGAGCCGGCGCACAATTGCTGCTGGAATTTTTGTTGAGGCGAGAAGGGCTCGACGTATCGGCGCTGTCGATTATCGCTCCGATTTGTCCGGCTGGTCCTGACATTGCCCAGGCCGTGCGCACAGGCCGCGCCGATTGCGGGATATCGATACGCGATGTCGCCAATGCAGCGGGGCTCTTTTTTGTGTCACTGATATGGGAGCGGTTCGATCTCGTCGTGCGCCAGCCCGAGCTTCACAAAAGCCGATGCAAGCACTGCTGTCATTCCTAAAGACGCCTGCGATGCAGCAGATGCTGATGATGTTGGAGGTTATGATTTATCCGTTGCGGGCCAGATCAGGTTTACGATCTAGTTTGCCCTGCCCAATAATGAGAATCTGGCCTAATTAGCTCGAAGCACGCAACATTTAATTGTGTCAGGACTCCTCGAAAGCGAAAGCTGCATTTCTTATGCATGCAGGCGTTCTGCTTGCTGCAATCGTGCGACGTTGCGCATGTTCTCAAGCGCAATCTCCAGAATGTCTTCGTTTCGCTCGAGGACATACACGGCATAGGCAGGCAGCGAAAATTCGGGAGCCTGGCTAATCACGCTGAGACGGTTGCTTTGAATATGTGTCTGCACCAGTCGCATGGGAAAGTATCCTGACCCACCATTCTCAAGCACGTGATGAAGCCCGAGCCAGCCGATATTTGCAGTCAGCGCTGGGCCCGGGAAATTAGGGAACACGGCGCTGTGTCGCGCATGAAATTCCGGTCCCCAGTCCACAAAGACGTAGCCGGGCTCAGGTTCGGGCGCGCCGTCCCGATCGGTCGAGACCAGAACCAGCCTCTCCTCAAAAAGCTGCTCGACTTTCAGTCCGGGACGAGACTGCGGCGTGTACATGACACCGATGTCCAGACGTCCTTCGACCAATCCCTGCATGAGCTCCGCTTCGAAGCCTATCTCTGCGCGGATCGACACATCCGGTGCGCTCTTCTGAAAGAGCGGCAGCCATCGCAACAGATACTGCTCCCACAGGCCGATGCGGCTGCCGATGGTCAGTGCGCTTCGAAAGCCTCTCGGGATCCCGATCTCGTGACGGGCCTGCTCGACAGTGCGCACGAGCGTGGAAGCATGCCTTTGAAATTGACGGCCTGCCTGAGTCAGAGCAGTCCCGGCTTTGTTTCTCACAAACAGACGGCAGCCAAGTTCCTGTTCAAGTGTGTTGATGCGTGTGCTGACAGTCGATTGACTCACATGCAGGTGTTCGGCGGCCTTGATGAAATTGCCGGTGGCCACCACGGTCAGGAATGTCCGGGCGAGTTCCGTGTCCACAACGCCCCCCGCGTTGTTATCAAGAATTTCAATATTAACCGGCAATATTCGTGTGGTTGTCAAAGGAAATTCTGGCCGCTGCTCGGCTAACAACCTCGAAATGGTCGCTACCTTGCAAATTCCTGCTTCATTTGCAAATTCGGAAAAACGTCCAAAAAAACGCGGAATCGGGCATGCGGCTGTTCACAACAAGCGAAGCGGCAGAATATCTCCGTATCAAGGAACGTAAGCTCTATGAGCTGGTGTCCGAGGAAGCGGTCCCATGTACGAAGGCGACCGGTAAATGGTTGTTTCCCAAGCACGAACTGGACCGCTGGCTGTCTGATAGCCTGACCAGGCCCGATGGAATGAAGAATGCCGAGCCGATGCCGATTGTCGGTGGCAGCCACGATCCGTTGCTGGAATGGGCTTTGCGTGAAAGCCAATGCGGGCTTGCGACCTTGCCGGAAGGAAGTGGCGCTGGTCTCCAGCGGTTCATCGCCGGCAAACTCGTTGCCGCAGCGATTCACCTGCATGCGCTTGATGTCGATCGGGATGCCAATATCGAGGCGATGAGGAACGAGCCCAATCTGCATCAGGCCGTGCTGGTGGCGTTTGGCAGAAGGGAGCAGGGGATTGTGGTCGCTCATGGCAATCCCCTCGGCCTCTCCCGCGTCCGTGACTTTGCGAACAAGAATGTGCGTCTTGCCGTGCGTCCGATCGGCGCCGGCGCGCAATTGCTGCTCGGAGCATTATTGCATCGGGAAAAAGTCGATCCGGCGAAGCTCAACATTGTGCCGCCGCCTTGCCCCACCGGTTCCGATATCGCGCAGGCTATCAGGAATGGACATGCCGATTGTGGAATCGCGACGCGCAGCGTCGCCAATGCCGCGGGGCTTGATTTCGTGTCGCTTGTCTGGGAGCGGTTCGATCTTGTGATTAGTCAACGGGAATATTTCCGAACGCCCCTGCAGGTCTTCCTGTCGTTTCTGAAAACGCCGGTGATGAAGCAGCACGCCGATGATTCGGGCGGCTACGACGTCGCTATGGCCGGCGAAATCCGCTATGCACCCTGATCGAAAGAAACGCGCCCTCCTTCACCGCTGCGTTGGGAACGTGCTGGATGATGTCAGGGTACAATTCCTTTTGCGGCAGCAAGGGAAACAGCGCTGGCCGACGCACCAAGGAAACCGCGACGATTAAGCATCGCTCACTTCCGGATGAGTTTTCTGATGATTGGTCGACCGGCCATTTCGTGCTCCGCCGAATGAATCGAGCGCGCGTGATGCAAGTATTATAGGCGGTATCGTGTGAGTTTCAACAAACGCGAATGATCGGTGACGTTTTTTGACAACCACATACTGTCGCATGTGTTGGAAATGCGGATCGATGAATGAAAATATTTCTTCGTACGTATTTGTTTCTCGATCATTGAGATCGCGTCACGTCGCCGCGTGATGTTCGCCGCGTACGAATGTTCAATGCTCAGCCGACGATCTTTACGACTGCAGGCCCCGCCTCCGCATGGCCGATGATGCTGGCGAAAGGGTAGCCCGCAGCGATGATGGTCTGCAGAACCGAACGAGCGATATCGGGCGAAACGGCGATCAGCAGACCGCCAGACGTTTGCGGATCGGTGAGCAGATGGCGCTGCCAGTCCTGATAGCCGTCCGGCAGCGTGACCTCATGGCCATAGCTCGACCAGTTGCGATGCGAGGCACCGGTGACGCAACCTTTCTTGACCAGCTCAACTGCGCTCGGCATGAACGGAACGTCGGTGCCACGGATTTTCAATGTCAGTTTCGAGCCCCGCGCCATTTCAAGTCCGTGTCCAAGCAGACCGAAGCCGGTTACGTCGGTGATGGCATGAACATTTGAGTCCTTGGCCAGTTCTGCGCCAATCCTGTTGAGTAATGTCGTGGTTGCGATCATGTCGGCATAACCGCCATGCGGCAGCAGGTCCTTCTTGATTGCTGCGGAGTAGATTCCAACGCCAAGCGCCTTCGTCAGGATGATTACGTCCCCGGTTTTTGCGTCCGCGTTCCGTCGAACCTGCTCGGGTCGACAGGTGCCGATGACGGCCAGGCCATAAACCGGTTCTGGACAATCGATGGAATGACCGCCGGCCACGGGTATTCCAGCGGAGGTGCAGACGGCCGATCCACCTTCGAGAATCTTTCTCACCGTTTCGGGTGCGATCTTGTCGACGGGCATGCCGAGAACTGCGAGCGCCATCACTGGTGTGCCGCCCATTGCATAGACGTCCGATATTGCATTGGTCGCTGCGATCCGTCCGAAGTCGAACGGGTCATCCACCATCGGCATGAAGAAGTCGGTGGTCGCAATGATGCAGGTGTTGTTGTCGACTTGCCACACCGCGGCATCGTCGCCATTCTCGATTCCGACCAGCAATTGCTTGTACGGATTATGTTTTGGTGCGGATGACAGAAGATGTTGCAGGACTGAAGGCGCGAGTTTGCAACCGCAGCCGCCACCATGCGCAAGGCTTGTCAATCGAACTTGAGGAACGTTCATCGCTGCTATCCTTCCTGAAGAATGGATTGTCGTCGGTCGCGGTGCAGAGCCTGAATCGGGCAAACTTCGAATGACACTGCTGCATGCCGAGTTTCCCGTTGAGATCAAGCAATGACCGCCAGCCGTCGTGAAGCCGTGGAAATACGCCAAGCCGATCCAAGGCTCGTCGCTGCAACAGCGACTTCGTCTTGTGTCGTGTACCGTCCAAGGGAAAGCCGCACGGCGCCGAGCGCCTTGTTTTCAGGGGTGCCGACTGCTCGCAAGATGGCGGACGGTTCTTCACGGTCAGCGTGGCAAGCGGAGCCTGTTGACGCGAAGACGCGCGGGCACGATGCCAGCAACTGACGCCCGGAGACGTCGGGAAACAGCACGTTCAGCGTGTTCGGAAGATGCGCCGCCGAGCCGCCGACCAGTTGGATATCTGGTACCTCATCGCGCAGGCGAAGCATCAACTCGTCGCGCAATTCTTCCTGACGCTCTAACTCGTCCTCGAGTTTCTCATCGGCGATTCGGCACGCCGCACCAAGCGCAACGATTCCGGCCACGTTTTCGGTCCCGGGTCGCATTCCGCGTTCCTGTCCAGCGCCAACGAGTAGTGGCTGCAAATCGAATCCCCGCCGCACGTAGAGCGCACCAATCCCTTTCGGCGCATAAAGTTTGTGGCCTGCGATGGAGAGGAGATCGACACCCATCGCCCGCACGTCGATAGGCACTTTCCCCGCCGACTGCGCGGCATCGGCATGTGTCATGGCGCCGTGCTTTCGCGCCGCCGCAGCAACGTGCTCGAGCGGCTGCAGCGTCCCGATCTCGTTCTGTGCGTGAATGAGCGTGACGAGCGCGGTATCATCATCAATGGCGTCGGCCATATCTTCGGCATCGACGCATCCGTTCGTCTGCGGCGCAATGCGTCGTATTTCGTGTCCGCGTCGCTTGAGCTGCTCGCAAACAGCATCGGTAGCAGAATGTTCGATAGTACTCGTCACGACCGGTAGCTTTTCGGGCCGGCGCCGCACGGCACCAAAGATGGCAAGATTGGTCGCTTCGGTACCGCCGCTGGTGAAAAGGATTTCGTCCGGGGATGCGCCGATCAGTGACGCCACTTCGGCGCGGGCTGTTTCGATCGCGTCGCGTGCGCGGCGGCCCAGCTCATATACGGAAGAAGGGTTGCCGAATTCCCCGCGCAGGAATGGCAGCATGGCTTCGAACACTTTGGGATCGATCGGCGTCGTCGCGTTGTAGTCGAGGTAGATTGGTTTCATTGGAGCTGCTTGAGGCTTGCGTTGTTTGGCTCTTTCAATGCTGCTTGACGATCTTGAAGATGTAGACCTCGCCTTGTCTGGATTGTTCGCTTAGAGCGTGACGAGTCCGACGAACGAAATGGGGAACGTCGATTACGGTCAGCGGATCAGTGCATTCAAGGATGAGAGCGTCACCAACGGCGATCGCACGCAATGCCTTTTTTGCACGCAGTACCGGCTGCGGGCAGAACAAGCCGCGCAAATCGAGGATCGTTTCACCGGGCTTGTCTGTCGTTGGAGCAGGCATCGTCGGGGTGCTCGGAAGCTGAAAGGACGCCGCACATGCGGCGCCCTGCGAGCGATCAAGCGGCGTCAGACATTCACTTCCTTGGCCGTGATGGTGTACCGGAACGTATCCGGGTCGAGGCAGTCCAGACGACCTGCAGCGGTTTCAGCTTGCGGATACATCAGGAATTCGAGCGTCGGACCCTTCGCGCCCGGCAGATTGATGTCGTGCGCGAAATTGTAAGCGAGCCAATTGCCCTCCCAGCCTCCGAACAGCGCCTTCCGGGCCGCGGTTACCTTGGGATCGTTGATCTGCAAATTGGTCGGAGGCTCCTCCAGAATAACCTTGCGCACGTCGGCCGGATCGACCGGAATCCACCCGAACCCGTTCAAGTAGACCTCGGCACGGCAGTGCTGCGCCTTGGTGATGTTCTCCGAGCCGGCTCCGAGACTCTTGTAACCGAATTTCGACGGCATCACGCGAATGCCGTAAACGTCACGCGCCGGTAATCCCGCAGCACGTGCAAGGCCGACATAAAGCGCATTCAGGTCGGCGCATTTGCCGTTGAGATTGCCGCTGGTGAGCATCGCTGCGATGTCGCCGGTACCGCAGCCGCGCGTCTTGGCGTTGCGATAGGTGTTCTCGATCACCCAGTCATAGATCTTCTGCGCTTTCTCGAGGTCCGTCCTGGCACCGGCAACGATCTTGTCCGACGTTGCCTTTACGATGCCGTCGGTCGGAATCAGCGTCGTTGCGCCGGTATACAGCGTACGATCAGCGTTCGAGAGGGCCTGCGCCTTTCCCGGCTTGGTCAGATCGATCGTGCGATCCTGAGTGGAGACGTTGCTTGTCACCTCGATGGCTGGTGCCTCTTGCTTCTCGTCCCATTGGACGTGGATGAAGGCGGCTTTGTATCTCGGGTCGCGCTTGAGCGACGCCGTTCCGTTGGTTGTCCATTTGCTGTCGTTGGACATGAACCAGTCCGCTTCATTCACCGAGGGGACTGGAATCCAGGCCTGTACCTTTCCGTCCGGCTTTGCGATGTCGAGGCGAGTGACGATCTGAAAATTCCGCCAGCCATTTGGTTTTGGCGCGAATGTAGCCTGCGCCTGCGCAAGGCGCGGCAGCACGGGCAGCACGGGCAGGACGGATAGGGCGGCACCTGCTGTGATGAAATGGCGTCGATGTAAGGTCATGTCATTTCCTCCGGTTTATTGGTGTTAGCTGGACGAAGCAGTTCCGGCATTTCGTTCATCCTCCGATCGATTTCAGGAGCTGGGATACGTCGACCTGATCCCAGTCATAGTCGCGTTCAACGAACAGGCGCGGGTTCAGGTCGCGGTCGAGAATGAAGGTTGTCGGCAGCGTGCTGACGTTCCACGACCTTGCAACCGTTCGTTCGCTGTCGAGAAGGATTGGAAAATTGACCGGCAGTTTCTCGACGAAGCTGCGGATGCGCGCCCTGACCTCGGCGACTGAAATCGAGATCACCTGCAACTGCGCAGGGTCGGAGCGTTCGACCAGTCGACGAAGAGCCGGCAATTCATCACGACACGGCTCGCACCATGTTGCAAAAAAATGCACGACGATAATGTTGGAGCGAGCATCGGCCAGCGACACGGCGGTGTTGTCGAGATTGTTGAGTCGGAACAGGGGCTTCGCGGTGCCCGGCCACGCGATCAGCGGTGATCCGGCTTCGTCGTTTTCGTTCGCATGAGAACTCGGTGCGCAGAGTACGAGACTCAGCGCACACGTGAGCGCGGTTAGATATCGAAATATGCCCCGACCCGCGGGAGCCCTATTACAGGCCACATCTCATTTGAGGGGATACCGTGTCGGCGGTCAATGTCATTTCATGTCAGTGTAAAATAAAACAATAGAAACACAAAAACGCATGTGTTTCGCATCTGCAATACGGCTCATGTATCGAAGATATCGATCACATTCATCAATAAAATCCCATTTCACTGAGGTTTCGGTCAAAATATCGCATGTGCATTTGTTTGTTATTTTTCCAATCTCGTTGACACTAGATACCTTCAAAACTAGGCTTTTGCCTATTCCATGAGCGGAGGGTGTCGGAGGGCATTCTCCATATTGCAGTCGTCCCCCGGCGGGGGCACGGGTCTCCAGGAGAGCCAACGATGAACATGGAGCTTTCGCGACGCACTTTCTTGAGAGGTGCGAGCGCGGGTCTAGCTGGCACAACAATAGGCGCGCTCGGCTTCGGTGACATTGAAGCCGTACACGCGGCGGCGATCCGGCCCTTCAAACTCGCACATACAAAGGAAGCACGTAGCTCGTGTCCTTATTGCGCGGTTTGCTGCGGCATGATGATTTTCTCGGCCGAAAGCAAAGTCGAGAAGGGCAAGATGGAAGTTACCCATATCGAGGGTGACGTCGACAATCCGGTCAATCGCGGCACGCTTTGCCCCAAGGGCGCAGGTGCGGTCGACTACATCAAGGCGAAGACCCGCGTTAAGTATCCGATGTATCGCAAGCCCGGTAGCGACAAGTTCGAGCGCGTGTCCTGGGATTTCGCGATGGATCGTATCGCGAAGTTGATGAAGGAAGATCGCGACGCGAACTTCGTCGAGACCAACAAGGACGGTGTGACTGTCAACCGTTGGCCGACGATGGCTTTTCTGTCTGGCAGCTCGGTCACTAATGAAACTGGCTGGGTAACATACAAGGTCGCGCGCGGCTTGGGGATGTTACAGATCGAAAACCAAGCAAGGATTTGACACGGACCGACGGTGTCCAGTTTGGGCCCAACATTCGGTCGCGGTGCAATGACGAACAGCTGGACGGACATCAGGAACACTGATCTCGTCTGGATCATGGGTGGAAACGCAGCGGAAGCTCACCCCTGCGGCTTCAAGTGGGTCACCGAGGCGAAAGCCGAGCGTGGCGCCAAGCTTATGGTGGTGGATCCGCGCTTCAATCGTTCGGCAGCGATGGCCGATCATTACGCGCCGATTCGTCCAGGCTCTGACATCGCGTTCCTCTCGGGCGTGGTGAACTACCTGCTGACGAACGACAAAATCCATAGGGAGTATGTGCGTCACTACACCAACGCGGCGTATATCGTCAGGGACGGCTATGCCTTTAATGAAGGCTTGTTCTCCGGATACGACGCGGAAAAGCGCAGCTACGATCGCAGCTCCTGGGAATACGAGATGGGTCCAGACGGCTTTGCCGTCCGCGATATGACTCTCGAAAACCCGCGCTGCGTGTTCCAGCTTATGAAGAAGCACTTCGAGCGGTACACGCCCGAAATGGTTGAACGCGTCAGCGGCACACCCAAGGACAAGTTTCTGAAGGTTGCCGAATGGGTCGGTTCGACGGCCAACGGCGAACGCGCCATGACCATCATGTACGCGCTCGGCTGGACGCAACATTCCCACGGCGCGCAGAACATCCGAACCGCGGCGATGATCCAGTTGCTATGTGGCAATATCGGTGTTCCCGGCGGTGGCGTGAACGCATTGCGCGGTCACTCCAACGTTCAGGGCATCACCGATGTCGGAACACTGACGGCGGCAATTCCGGGTTATCTGGCGCTGCCGACCGAGAGCGAGCCGACTCTTGAGTCTCATCTGGGCAAGCGGACCTTCAAGCCGCTGCAGGCAAACCAGACGAGCTACTGGCAAAATTACAGGAAGTTCTATGTCAGCTTCCTGAAGTCTTACTTCGGCGCCAAGGCGACGAAGGAAAACGAATTCGGCTACCAATGGCTGCCGAAGCTCGACGTGGCCTATGACGCGTTGCGCATGTTCGATGTCATGCATCAGGGCAAGACCACCGGCCTGCTATGCCAGGGGTTCAATCCGCTGATGTCGATTGCGTATGCGAACAAGACCAGGGCGGCGCTTTCCAAGCTGAAATTCCTTGTCAGCATGGATCCGATCGAGACCGACACGGTCCGGTTCTGGGAGAATCATGGCGAATTCAACAATGTTGATACCGCCAAGATCCAGACCGAAGTGTTCATGCTCCCGGTGACATCGTTTGCCGAGGAGGAAGGAAGCTTCACGAACTCCAGCCGCTGCATCCAGTGGAAATGGAAAGCTGCGGATCCGTATTTCGAGTCCAGGCAGGATATCGAAATTCTTTCGGATCTGTTCTCCCGTATCCGCAAGATGTACGAGAAGAACGGCGGCAAGGCTGCGGAACCGCTCCTCGCCGTCGACTGGAGTTACAAGAACCCGAGCCACCCGTCTGCCGACGAGTTGCTCAGGGAGCTTAACGGTAAGGCTCTGGTGGATCTGAAGGACGCGGAAGGCAAGGTCGTTCGCGCCGCTGGACAGCAACTCGCCAGCTTTGGCGAAATGCGGGACGACGGTTCGACCGACGGCTCTATGTGGATCTACACGGGTGTCTATGGTCCGGCGGGCAACTTCGCCCAGCGCCGCGACAATGGCGATCCGTCAGGTCTCGGAGTCTACGGAAACTGGGGCTTCTCCTGGCCGGCCAATCGCCGCATCCAGTACAATCGTGCATCCGCGGACCCGCAAGGCAAGCCGTGGAGCGACAAGAAGAAGTACATGTTCTGGAATGGAGAGCGCTGGACCGGCCCGGATGTGCCGGACTATGTGCCGACCATTCCTCCGGATCGGGCGACCGGCCCGTTCATCATGAACGCCGAGGGTGTCTCGCGTCTTTGGGTTCGTGGGTTGATGTCCGACGGTCCATTCCCGGTGCACATGGAGCCCTTCGAGTCGCCGTTGGCACAGAATCCGGTCTTCCCCAAGTTGCGGGGCAATCCGGTGGCGCGGGTGTTCAAAGGCGATATGGAAGTCTTCGGCAATGCCAAGGATTTCCCGATCGTCGCGACCACCTATCGCCTCGTGGAGCACTTCCACTACTGGACCAAGAGCGTCCACGCGAACGCGGTCATGCAGCCGGAGTTCTTCGTGGAGATGTCGGAGGAGCTGGCAAAGGAGAAGGGGATCAAGTTGGGCCAAATGGTCCGCGTCTGGTCCAACCGCGGCGAAGTGAAGGGCAAGGCTGTCGTTACCAAGCGGCTCAAACCGCTGAAGATCGACGGCAAGGTGGTTCACACCGTCGGTTTGCCGCTGAACTTCGGCTTCATCGGTGAAACCAAGAAGGCCTCACCGGTCAATTCGTTGACGCCAGCCGTGGGTGACGCGAACTCGCAGACGCCTGAATTCAAGGCGTTCCTTGTCAATATCGAGCCCATTGCTGGGCCGGTGGCATAGGGAGATTTGGCCATGTTTCCTCCGATCCCAAATCCCACGACCCAGCCGACCCCGGCGAAATTCGGTGATGCCGATCTGATCCGGCGGTCAGCTTCGACCATCACGCCTACCGCCAAGCGACAGACTGAAATTGCGAAACTGATTGACGTGTCGAAATGCATCGGTTGCAAGGCATGCCAGGTGGCGTGCCTTGAGTGGAACAATCTCGTCGAGGAGGTCGGCGTCAATGTGGGTGTCTACGACAACCCGCACGATCTGACACCGAATACCTGGACGCTGATGCGTTACACCGAGTACGACAATCCGGAATCCGGCAATCTTGAGTGGTTGATCCGCAAGGACGGCTGCATGCATTGCGAGGATCCGGGTTGCCTCAAGGCCTGCCCGGCGCCCGGCGCGATCGTGCAATACTCCAACGGAATCGTCGATTTCGTGAAGGAGAATTGCATCGGTTGCGGCTATTGCGTGAAGGGATGCCCGTTCAACATCCCACGCATCTCCAAGGTCGATCACAAGGCCTACAAGTGCACACTCTGCTCCGACCGTGTCGCGGTCGGCCAGGGGCCGGCTTGCCAAAAGGCTTGCCCGACCCAGGCCATTGTGTTCGGCACCAAGGACGAGATGAAGAAATGGGCCGACCATCGTATCGCCGATCTGAAGTCGCGCGGTTACAAGAATGCGGGGCTTTATGATCCTCCGGGTGTGAGCGGCACACATGTCATGTATGTGCTGCAACACAACGACAAGCCGCAGATTTACGCCAACCTGCCGGGCAACCCGACGATCAGCCCGATTGTCGAGGTCTGGAAGGGCGTGACGAAATATGCGGGCCTTGCGGCGATCGGCGCGTTCGCGGCGTTCGGGTTCCTCCATCACGTTGTTTCGGGACCCAACAAAGTTTCCGAAGAAGATGAAAAGAACGCCAAGCGTCTAACGGAGGGACGATCGCAATGAGCAATTACGAAGTTGCTCCGGGTGACGACGTGCATCCCGGTGACCCCGTCACAGTTGATCGTTACACCACCGCGGCCCGGATCAATCACTGGATAACGGCGATAAGCCTCGTGCTGCTCGCCGTATCTGGCCTCGCGCTGTTCCACCCAAGTCTGTACTTCCTGACCGCCTTGTTCGGTGGGGGAAGTATGACGCGCATGCTTCATCCCTGGATCGGCGTCGTGCTGTTCTTCAGCTTCATGGGTCTGTTTTTCCGGTTCTGGAAACTCAATCTCTGGCGGCGGACAGACAATGTCTGGATGTCAAAGCTTCGAGACGTCCTGGCTGGTCATGATGAGAAGCTGCCTGAAGTCGGCAAATACAATGCCGGCCAGAAGATGGTGTTCTGGTCGATGTCGTTCTTGATCATCGTGTTGATCGCTAGCGGCGTCGTGATCTGGCAGCAATATTTCTCGCAATACACGACCGTCCAGCAACAGCGCGTCGCCGTTCTTGTTCATGCCGTCGCGGCAATCACCGTGATCTGCGTCTGGATCGTGCACGTCTATGCGGCGATCTGGGTGCGCGGAACAATCAGCGCTATGACCCGGGGTCAAGTCACTGGCGGCTGGGCATGGCGGCACCATCGCCGTTGGCTCAAGGATTTGGTCACTGGAAAGCCCGACGTGAAGAAGGCAAACTCCACACCGGCCGAATAGCCGGTGTGGAGTCCGGCCCGCCACGTGGCCCGTGCGGTTCGTGAGGAGATCGATGAGTAAACTCAGCAGTCCGGAGCCGGATCCTTCAGTTATCGGAAAGATCATGAAGCCGCCATTCGCGCGGCTTCCTGATCCCTTGAGAATATTTGTGGAGCGTGTCCAGCGGCTGCGTGCGCTTGCAGTTGGGCACGATCTCGGACCCTATCTGCGCTTTCTTGCGGATCTGTCTGAGGTTCAATATCGCATTCAGGACGATTTGCCCGAGCCGGAGATGCCCGGTGCGGATGTTGTCGCGCGGGCCATAGAGCACAAGATGCCGCCGTTGGACCGCGGTCATTTCACGGTCGATGCGGCGCTGGACGTCACGCTCGACCGGCTGTTGTCACTGTCGGCCACGCTGGACATGCCGGCCTCGGCACGGGCCGCTCTGGATCGCGTGACGGCGGCCGATTCCGGTGCTCGTCATGTCATGCTCCATGCCGTGCTGGCGGATGCGATACCGGTGGAGACCATGGCGGAGCACGTCTTCGTCACGGCGGCTTTGCAGGTTCATTTCGCCCGGCTTGCGTCACGTCTGGATGAGAAAGCCTTGGTCACCGTCGGTGACGGAGCCTGCCCGGCCTGCGGCAGTCCCCCGACGGCGTCGCTGATCGTGGGCTGGCCGGAGGCGGAAGGCGTACGATACTGTTCGTGCTCGCTGTGCGCGACATTGTGGAATTATCTGCGCGTCAAATGCGCCGTGTGCGGCTCCAACAAGGATGTTGCCTATCAGGAGATTGACGGCGAGAGCGGCAACATCAAGGCGGAAACCTGCGGCGCCTGTCATGGCTATGTGAAAGTCATGCACCAGCGCAATGAGCCGAGCATCGATCCGGTTGCCGATGATATTGGATCTCTGGCGCTTGATATCCTGGTGCGCGATCTCGGCTTCAGTCGTGGTGCCGTGAATCCATATCTCCTTGGCTATTGAGGAGCGCCATGGACGAATCCGCGTTGCAGCATCTGCGTCGTCTGCCATCGGTGGATGAGGTGCTGGGCGCGCCGGCGTCACTGACCGCCATCGAACGTTTTGGCCGCCCGTCTACAGTCGGGGCGATTCGTGCCGAGCTCGCCGAAGTGCGTGCTGCACGAGATACGTCGATTGCATCCGTTGTCCTTGCGGAACTGGCGCTCGCCAGGCTCGAGCAGGGTGAGCGCGCCAGTGTGCGGCCGGTTTTCAATCTCACAGGTACGATCCTCCACACCAATCTCGGGCGCGCGCTGATCGCCGAAGTGGCGATTGAGGCCGCGACCGAGGCCATGCGCAACGCTGTTGCGCTCGAATTCGATGTCGATGGTGGCCGGCGCGGCGAACGCGACGATCATTTGCGCGGCCTATTATGCGAATTGACCGGGGCGGAGGATGCGACCGTCGTCAACAACAATGCTGCCGCGGTCCTGATCGTGCTCAACACCCTGGCGAAGGACCGCGATGCGATCGTCTCGCGCGGTGAACTGATCGAGATCGGTGGCGCTTTCCGCATGCCGGAAATCATGGCGCGCGCCGGCACGCGTCTGATCGAGGTTGGAACCACCAATCGCACGCACCGGAAAGATTATGCCGAGGCGATCGGACCGCAGACTGGGTTGGTCCTGAAGGTGCACACGTCGAACTATCGCGTCGAAGGTTTCACCGCCGAGGTCCTGCCGCGCGATCTTGCCGCGATCACACGGGAGAAGGGCGTTCCGCTCGTGAACGACCTGGGCTCCGGAACGCTTGTCGATCTTGCGCAGTATGGACTGAAGCATGAGCCGACAGTCGCCGAAGCGGTGAAGGACGGCGCCGACATCATCACCTTCTCGGGCGACAAGTTGCTCGGCGGCCCGCAAGCGGGCTTTGTGGTTGGCCGCAAGGATCTCATCGCGCAGATCAACCGCAATCCGATGAAGCGTGCGCTGCGTGTCGACAAGATCAGGCTTGCTGCACTTGAAGCCACATTGAAGCTCTATCGCGATCCTGAGCGGCTCGTGCAGCGATTGCCGACCGTGCGTCTGTTTGCGCGGCGGCAGGCCGACATCAAGACAGTTGCAGCGCGGCTTGAACCCATCATTGCCGACGCCATCGGCCAAGCCTTCACCGTCGAAACGATCGATTGCACAAGCCAGATCGGCTCGGGTGCGCTTCCGCTCGAAGGCATTCCGAGTGCGGGTCTTGCGATCCGTCCCGTTCAGGCACGCGGCGCAGGTCGTGTACTCAATGCCCTCTCCACAGCGCTGCGACGTCTGCCGGTCCCAGTCGTCGGTCATATCGCCGAGCAGTCGCTCGTTCTGGATATGCGATGTCTGGAGGATGAGACCGGCTTTGTCCGAAACCTGTCAACGCTCGTCGTCGAGGATTAGCCCGGTGCGCTTGTTCAATCGGCTGATCGCAAAGAACAAGGAGCCTGATGCCGATATTGCGACGCGGATGGCTGCGGCCTATTCGGCGTCGGAACAAGGCGACTATGAGAGAGCGCTGGAATTATGGGCGCCGCTCGCACATGCCGGCGTCGGGCGTGCGCAGAACAATATCGGTGCCTGCTTTGCAGAGGGTCTTGGCGTCGCGCGCGACGACGCGCTGGCTCTGAAGTGGCTGACGCTTGCTGCTGAATCCGGCGACCCGGTCGGGCAACGCAATCTGGCTGCCTTGTATTTCAAGGGTGAGAGCGTCGAGCAGGATTATCACCGCGCTGCTGAATTGTACCGTAAGGCGGCGGAATCCGGTGACGCGCTGGCGCAGGATATGTTGAGCTGGATGCTGCTGGAAGGGGAAGTCATTCCTTCCGACGTTATCGAAGCGCGGCTCTGGGCCGAGCATGCGGCCAGTCAGAACGTGGCGTCGTCGATGACCCGCCTCGGAATGATGTTTCACAATGCGCTCGGGGTTGAGCGCGATCCTGCACTGGCGGCGCATTGGTGGAGCAAGGCGGCCGACCACGGTGATGCCGACGGGCAGGCCATGCTGGGGGCAGCGTATCATCTCGGCGCCGGTGTGCCGCGCGACCCGATCAAGGCGCTGTCTCTTTTGGCTGGTGCGCGCGCAAATGGCAGCACACTTGCCGATCGTTTCGTCGAGGCGGCGCGAGAGGCTGTTCCCGAAGGTCTGGCTACAGAGATCGAGCGCGATGCCACGCACCGGACGACGGGGCCGGTGACATGATCATCGGAACCGCCGGCCATATCGATCACGGCAAGACGTCGCTTGTTCGCGCCCTGACCGGCGTGGATACGGATCGTCTGAAGGAAGAGAAAAAGCGCGGCATCTCGATCGATCTCGGATTTGCCTATCTGCCCGCGCCCGACGGATCGGTACTCGGTTTTATCGACGTGCCGGGGCACGAGGCATTCGTTCACAACATGCTGGCCGGAGCGACCGGCATAGAGGTGGCGCTACTCGTTGTTGCCGCCGATGACGGGGTCATGCCGCAGACGCGCGAGCATCTGTCCATCATCGATCTGCTCGGCATCGAGACTGGTGTGGTTGCGCTGACCAAATGCGATCTGGTGGACGAGGCGGAGCGTGAACTGATCGAAGCGAATATCGTCACTGAAATCAGCAGGACGACGTTGGCGCAGGCCCGTATAGTCCCGGTTTCGACAGTCACCGGTGATGGCATTGCCAACCTGCGCGATCATCTGCTGGAATTGACGCGCAATGTTTCGGAGCGGAAGCGGAGTAGGCGGCGGTTTCGTCTCGCCGTCGATCGATCCTTTGTGCTCCAGGGGGCCGGAACCGTCGTGACCGGTACGCTCCTGTCCGGTTCGGTATCGGTTGGGGACAAGGTCACGATCAGCCCGACCGGGCTGTCGGCGCGTGTGCGCTCCATTCATGCGCAGAATACGCCGCGTGAGAGTGGCCATGCTGGCGAACGGTGCGCGCTCAATCTCGTGGGCGACGGAGTCTCCAAGGACGCGATCCGCCGCGGCGATATTTTGCTCGATCCGGACCTTCACGCACCGACCGACCGGATCGACTGCCGGTTGCGCCTGCTGGCGTCGGAAGCAAAGCCGGTGGGACAATGGACACCAGTTCATTTGCATCACGCCGCGACGGATGTCGGGGCGCGCATCGTGTTGTTGAACGACGATCCGCTGCTTCCCGGCGACGAGGCATTTGTCCAACTCGTTCTGGAACGGCCGATCGCCGCCGCGGGCGGTGACCGTTTTGTCTTGCGGGACACGACTGCGCAGCAAACCATGGGCGGTGGACAATTCATCGATCTGAGGGCTCCCGCCCGCAAGCGCCGTGCGCCGGAGCGATTTGCGCAGCTTGAGGCTCATGCGCTCCTCGATCCGGAACAGGCGCTGACTGCTCTGCTGGAGCGCTCCCCCTTCTTTGTCGATCTTGCCGTGTTCGCCCGCGACCTGGCTCTCGGTGCATCCGAACTCGACGACATCACCCAGCGTATCGGCACACTTCGGATCAATGCGGGGAATGCGGTTCTTGGGCTGTCACCGGCCACCTGGATCAAGCTCAAGCGCAGCGTGCTGGCCGAACTGTCAGCGTTTCACGTAGCGAATCCGGATCTGCAGGGCATGGGTCTTGAAAGGCTGCGTCTGAAACTAGAACCGCGTCTTCCGGTGCCGGGATTTCTTTCGTTTCTTCAGGGTCTCGTCCGGACGCAGGAAATCGGTCTAGACGGCGCCTGGGTGCGTCTTGCTGGGCACGAGGTCAGGCTCACGGCGACCGACGAAAAAATATGGAACAGGATGCGTCCGCTTCTCGCCGATGCCGTGCGGTTCCGGCCGCCACGCGTGCGCGACATGATTGATGTTCTCGGCATCTCCGAAAACGAAATCCGGCGATTGCTCAAGCTTCTTGGTCGCATGGGCATTGTCGATGAGGTCGCGCACGATCATTTTTTCCTGCGCGATACGGTCGGCGAGATGGTGACGATCGCTATTGACATTGCCGCAATTTCCGACAGGGGCGAATTCACCGCAGCCCAATTGCGCGATCGGCTCGACAATGGTCGCAAGGTCGCTATCCAGATTCTAGAATTTTTCGATCGTCACGGTGTCACCATGCGACGCGGTGACTTGCGGCGGCTGAACAAGCACCGTCTCGATCTGTTCCGGTCGCACGCGATCGCGAAGCAAGTTCAAGCATTATCCAGTTCAGGAAGAGAAGCGCCCCCGGTGGGGCGTCCGGACTTCAAATCCGGGAGGGACCGCGAGACGGTTCTTGGTGGGTTCGACTCCCTCTCTCTTCCGCCACTTATCCGAAAGTCAGCACGATGACAGACATGGCTTTGCAGGCTCTCATCAATCGTCTCGACGCCGCGGCGTGTTCCGCAAGTGCCGCGGAGGAAACCTGTCGGCATGAAGCCGCTGAAAGAATCAAGGGGCTGGAACGCGCGCGTATCTTTGCGTTCCGCCGTCTCAATCTTGTGAAGTCGATCGCCTCGGCGATGAACGGGGCGAAGGATCGGGACGAGGCGATGGCATGGGGGGCCTCGGCGTTCCTGCGCGAGGTGAACTGGACGGGTGCAAGCGAATCCCAGCGCGATGTGCTTGGACGGTTTGAACACATCACCGACGCGATCTGGCGGATGCATCAAGGCGAATCTGAAGCCGGCAACAAAGAATTGGAGCACGAACTCGCCGCCTTCGAAAAATGGTTCGAGGAAAACCGTAACGGAGCCTTCCTCAGCCTGATGGATGGCGAAGTGCTGGAGCTTCCTCTTGTCGAAGTTTGACAACACGTCGTTCGACGAATGGGTGACCGATGAATTCGGCCGTTCGGATGGATTCACTGCGCTCGTGATTCTGGTGGAGATCGGAGACATCACCGTGACACCGTTGCGTTCCACGTTCTTCCACGTCATCGGCGATGATGTCGACTGGGTTCGGACAAGCCAGTTATTGTCAGGCGCGGGCGTTGCTTGGGATGGCGTCGTTTTCCATACGCTCTGCACCGATGGCACCGGACCCGTCAGCGATGAAGAGGCGCGCGCTGGCTTGCGTTTGCTGGAAAAGCGGATCGTGGAAGATCGAATGACGATCAATGAGGGCCACTTCTTCGACAATTGGGGACGCAGGATGAAAATCGAGGAGGCTCAGCCCCAATGAGCGCGCCGCTTCGTGTGATCGATACCGGAGAGATGTCGGCCCGGTGGAATGTTGCGGCAACGGCGGCTTTGACCGAACTGCATAGTGCTGGCAGGATCGGCGATACCTTGCGGTTTCATCGTTACCCGGCCTCGGTGCTGGTGGGGCGGCATCAAGCGCTTGCTCGCGCGATTAGCACAGATAATTGCAGGCAGGATCATGTGGAGATCGCGCGGCGCGTGACGGGGGGAGGGGCCGTTTACATGGCGCCCGGTGCGCTGGCCTGGGATATCGTCATCGACCGAAAGGCCTTTGGGCCAAGGCCCGCGGACGCGGCGCAGGTCATCGGAGAGGCCATTGCTGCCGGATTGTCCAGGCTTGGTCTCAGTGCGCAGTATCGCGCGGACAATGAGATCGAGGTGGCCGGCCGCAAGATCTGCGGCATGAGCGGCTACAAGAACGGCGCAACCATTGTGTGCCAGGGCACGGTCCTCGTGGACGCAGATCTTCGCGACATGGCGAAATATTTGCGGTTACCCTCGACGGGCTCACGAAAGGTGCTTCGCGATCTCGGTTCGCGTGTGGCGACCGTGTGCGAGTTTCTTGGCCGAAGCCCGGATCGCGGCGAACTGGAATCCGGCATCGTCGGAAGCCTTTCGCACATGCTGAACCGCGAACTGACATATGGCGCCATGTTGCCGGACGAACGCGCCTTCGCCGATGAACTGTATCGCGACGAATTGGGGCAGGACTCGTTCGTACACGGAACTGCCCCTTCTGGCGTCGGAAAAGGCATGATGCTCGGCCGCGATGGCAGCGTCGACGCTTGTATCAAAACCCATGCGGGCTCCGAGAAGCGGATCGATCAGATCTGGCTGACGGGAAACTTCACCGTATCTCCGTCGCGAACCATACTGGATCTCGAAGCCGTTTTGCGAGGCGTTCCCGTTGCTTCGGCGCCGGAGAAAGCGTTGAACTTTCTTAACAGCGGCCTTGTCGAGATGCGTGGGGCATCTCCTGTTTCCATCGCAGCGGCCATCGCAAAGGCGCAACCGTGACGGCGTCGGGTCCCGACACCGGAAGTCAGAAGTTGCTGATCGTTCTGCTTAACACCGATCCGCGAAACGTTGAGGAACTGGCCGCGCCATTTTATCATGCCGCTGTTGCAGCTGCGATGGATTACGAGGTCGATGTGGTCTGCACGGCGACCGCGGGTAAGCTCATGATCAAGGGTGTTGCCGCCGGTCTGCACGCAAAGGCCGGTCATCCGATGACTGTGTACGACTGGATCAAGGAAGCCCATGAACACGGTGCGCGGTTCTGGGCGTGCCCGGCGAATCTCGACCTGTTTGACGTCAAGGAAGCCGACCTCATTCCGGAATGCAAAGGCATGATGGGTGCAGCGACGATGATCCGGAGCATCATGGACGGCGAATACCGGGTGCTGACTTATTGAGGGACGGAACGTGACTCTGGTGCGGGGCTGTCGTTTTCCCGACGATCTGTTTTACGACGTATCGAATCATGTTTGGTACAAACCGGAACAGGACGGCGTCGTACGAGCCGGAATGACGCCTGTGGCGGTCGTCCTCGCCCGCGAAGTGCTGGTGTTTACACCAAAACGGGTCGGTATGACCTTCGAGAAGGGGAGATCCTTTGCCACGGTGGAAAGCGCCAAGTGGGTCGGCGCCGTTCGCGCGGCCTTCGATGGAACGGTGGTTTCTGTCAACGAGGCGCTGATTGCACATCCCATGATCGCCAATGACGATTGTTATGGGAGCGGATGGATGATGCTGGTGCGACCCGCAACCGATACATGGCGGAATGGCCTTGCCACCGGGGATGCTTTAGGGCCGGCCTATGAAGTCTGGATGGAGCAGGAGGCGTTTTTGGGCTGCGCGAAATATTGAAGCGGGTGTCTATCACCCTCCCCGTAGCTGGCATCGTTCCAGAAGAAATATTAAATAATTTCAATTACATACGTGTTCGTAATTATTCCGACTGGCGCGCCACCGATCTCATCGAAAAACAATAGGTCGCTAGATCGAGCCGAAGCCGTTTGCAGACAGAAAATTCAAGTAGTCCGCAGATTTAGTCTGCGGAATTTTCTCAAGGTCTTTGGTTCAGATGAGCCGACTATTTCAGCCAGATCATCTGCTTCCGCAGCGAGCCAACGCCCATACCTCGCTCTCAAGTTCGACTTGCCACGGATAAGAAAGCTCTTCGGATGGAATCCATCATGAGAGAGCTGGATGGCGCACCATGGCAGCAATCGCTGCTGTCGCATATAGCGGCGGATGGTGATGCGGCGGTTGTCAAAACCATTACCTCGGTCCGCGCCCGAGGCATTGTTGTTGTCATTGCTCACCGTCCGAGTGCGCTCGGCGCTGTTGATCTCAATTTGATGATGGAGGAGGGGAGGATGATGGCTTTTGGGCCGGACGGTTAAACATTGTCGCGAACGACCAAGAAAATGGAACGACGGCCACAAGGCAGCGTCACGCCCAAGTTTACTCGGCGACGGCGCGAATCTTCTCTCCCCTACCGCTGCTTGCACAGAACCGGATCTGGGGCTGGTCGAGGTTCTTCAGCAACACCAGCGGCACGCGATGCACGACAATCATGTAGCCCTTGAGCCGGACATGGTGTGGGTGCCATCCGGGCCTTGTTGCGCCAGGTGAAGCGCGATCCGAACGCTAGCGACACTCCGGCTGACTTGTCGGGTTGGGCATCCATCAATCGCCGGCTTGCCCGACCGACGAGGGTCTTCTTAAGTTTGAGAAACTTCGCTAGTCTTCCTTGGGGGAGGCGCGCCAATGGAAATGGGTGGGAATGATAATTCAGAAAGACATGGATGTTATCCTGACGAAAACTCCAAAGGGCCTGCAATTGTTGCGGATGTCGCCGCCAGCTTTACCCATGCATCCTATCAAAACGCAATTCCTGTTATCCGATCGCTTCTGATCGAGAACAACACCGACCGACACATCGAGAACTGCAGAGTAGAGTTGACTTCCTCGCCTTCATTCCTAAGGCCGAAGTCATGGACCGTTGATCGGCTGATACCCGGTGACAGGCTTCCCCTGAGCGACCGAAAGGTCGAGCTCGACGCTGGCTATCTCGCAGGTCTCAATGAGGCCGAACGGGGCGAGATCACGCTCCGCCTGTCCTCGGCAGGAGAAGTCATCAACGAACGGCGTCTCGCAGTCAGGCTGCTAGCTCGAGACGAATGGGGTGGCGTCGCTGATATGGCGCAATTACTCGCGGCCTTTGTGATGCCGAACGATCCGGGCGTTTCCCAGATTCTGCGGACCGCAGCGGAACGACTGGCCGCGCATGGTCATCCGAGCGGGTTGGACGGCTACCAGTCGCAGAGCCCGGAGAGGGCCTTCCTCCTCACCGCCGCTGTTTACTCGGCCATTGCCGGGATGGCGATGCACTACGCAGAGCCGCCCGCAAGCTTCGAGAGCCGCGGCCAGAAAATCAGGCGTCCGAGCACGATCGCCGAGGAGCGGCTGGCGACCTGCCTCGACACCTCGCTTCTCTTTGCCGCCGCCCTGGAAGCTGCCGGATTGCACCCGATCGTGCTGATGTTCGACGGACATGCGGCGGCAGGCGTGTGGTTGGCCAAACGAACCTTCACCAACGCGATCGAGCTGGATCAGATGGAGGTACGCAAGGCGCTGGCATCTCGTGAATTGATCGTATTTGAGACGACTGGCGTGATGCATCGCCCCGCCATGACCATGGAGAGCGCCCAACGGGCCTTGGACCGTCGTCTCAGCGAGGAGGAAGCCCACGCCTTCGTGGCGGCGATCGATATCAGGCGTTCACGAAGCGGCGGGATCATGCCGCTCGCGTCGCATGAGCCGATCCGGCGCAATGCCATCGATGATGAAACGACGCCCGTTGCAGAACTGCCGCTTCCGTCGGCGCCAGCCTTTGGCGAATTGCCGGCCGAAACCATCGAGGTGAAACCGACCACCGCTGCCGGCCGCATCGACCGATGGCAGAAGAAGCTACTCGACCTGACCCTTCGCAACCGGCTCCTCAATTTTCCGGATTCGAAGAAGACGATCCCGTTCCTTTGCACCGACATGGCCTACCTCGAAGATCGGCTCGCGAATGGTGCCGCAATCCGGATCATATCGTTGCCCGAGCAGAACCCCCTCGGCGAGCGCGATGCCGCGCTCTATCGTGATGTTCACGGTCGGGATCTTCAGCGCGGTTTCGCGGCCGAAGCTTTGCTCAGGGACGAGCTTCCCTCGCTACTCGACGCGCGTCAGCTCGAGGCTCGGCTGATCGACCTGCACCGGCAGGTCCGTAACGATTTTGCCGAAGGTGGTGCGAATACCCTTTTTCTCGCAGTCGGGTTTCTTCGCTGGAGGAAGAAGCCAGAGGACGAGCGCAGCTATCGGGCTCCGTTACTGCTGGTTCCGGTGAAGCTTGAGCGCCGCAGTGCCAGCTCGCGCTTCACGATCCGCTTTCATGAAGACGAGCCGCGCTTCAACGCCACGCTGCTGCAGTTCCTGGAACGGGATTTCAACCTGAAGCTTCCCCAGTTCGGGGACGGCCTGCCTCTCGACGACGACGGCGTCGACGTTCCTCGCCTCCTCGCGATGATGCGCCAGGCGATCCGCGACGTTCCTGGTATGGAGGTTGTCGATGAAACCGCATTGTCGACCTTCTCCTTCGCGAAGTTTCTGATGTGGAAGGATTTGGTCGAGCGCACCGAGGCGCTTCGTCAGAACAGGGTCGTCCGCCACCTGATCGATACGCCCGAGCAGGCCTTCCAGGCGGGCGACGGTCAATTGCCGTTCCGCGACGAGCGTGACCTCGATCGCGCCTATGCACCAGCAGATATCATCTGCTTGCTTCCTTCGGATTCGTCGCAGACGGCTGCCAGCCTCGCGGCTGCCGAAGGGCGCGACTTCGTCATCGTCGGGCCGCCCGGAACGGGCAAGAGCCAGACCATCGCCAATATGATCGCTAACTGCTTGTCGGTGGGGAAGACAGTCCTCTTCGTCGCCGAGAAGACGGCCGCGCTCGACGTCGTCTATCGTCGGTTGCGCGAGCATGGTCTTGGAAATCACTGCATCGAGCTGCACTCGAACAAGGCCGACCGCCGGCATTTCCTCGGACAGCTCAAGGCGGCCTGGGAATATGGCGGCCGGATCGACGCCTCGGAATGGGTCGCCATCAACAAGCGACTCCGAGTGCGTCGCGACGAGTTGAATGCCTATGTCGAGGCTTTGCATAGGCGCTATCCAAATGGGTGGACGCCCTATCTGGCGTTGGGAATTGCCCTCAAGGCATCGGAAGGTTCCGCGCCGGACCTTTCGTGGCCGCAGTGGGACATGCACGATACGCAAGCGCTGCGCGATCTGGAGGAGCTTGCCGCCGAGATTGGCCGCGTCTTCGCGTCGGTCGAGCGGCAGCCGGCGCTGGACTTCGTCGATATCGACGAATGGAGTTTTAGTTGGCAAGAGCAGCTACTTGCAACTGCTCAATCATTACGGAATGCGACCGATCTGCTGACCGGATCTGTCGATGGGTATCTCGCAAGCCTCGGCCTCAAGCCGAAGGAATCATCGTCTCAATCCGAAATCGAGGCATTGACGAACTTCGCAAGGGTGCTTCAGAAAAGCCAGAATCGCGACATCACCATCTTTCTCGATCCGGATTTCGTCGAATGCGCCGACGCGCTGGTTGATCTTGCGCACTCCATCAAAGGCTATCGCGAAGCAGAACGCGGCCTCTCGGCATCCTATGGCATTCCTTCCGTTCGCGACCTCGATCCCGAGGCGCTCGCCCATCAATGGCGGGAGGCAAACGCATCTTTCTGGCCCAACTCGATGCTCGGCAAGCGCAAGGTCCAGAAGCTGTTGCAAAGCTATGCCGGCCAAGGCACCGCAAATCCTGAACAGGATCTCCCGCTGCTGAGACGTATGAAGGAATGCCTCTCGGCGACCGATCAGAATCTGCTGGTCGGCAAATCGTTGCCCGTTGATGGTGTAGCGACGGATGTGGGAGCCATCGCGGAAATCCTGAAGCTGGCGTGGGAGTTTCGCGGCGCTTTCGAGATTCCCGGGCGGGATCAGGAAGAAATGCGGGCGGTACTCCATTCTGTCGCCCCATGCCTTCGCGGAACAGTCGAGAATGACAAGGTGCGGTTGGCAGGGGACAGGCTCCTCGCCGCGACTAGAGGCTTCGAGGCGGCGAGTCAGCACTTTAAGGACGTGTCTGGACGAGACATTGTGGTCGGACAGGAATATCCGGACCTCACAGTACTGAAGGAAAAGCTTGGTGCGCTCGCGAACGCCCGACATCTACTGCGAGATTGGTCGGCCTGGTGCCGCGTCAGGAGTCGGGCGGTCGCTTCAAACCTCTACCCTCTGGTCGAACAGATTGAGACAGGCATAATTCGGCCCGACGAAGCGCGGACTGCGTTTCGCCTTGGTTATGCCCGGTGGTGGCTTCCGAAAATTCTTGACCGCGACCCTGTTCTCCGAAACTTCCGGCGCTTCCAGCATGAAAACGCCGTCAAGGAATTCCGTGAGATCGACGATATGGTGCGATCGCATGCCACCCAGCGTGTGATCAGCGCGATCGCGCATGGGTTACCCGCCGTGCAGAGCGTTTCGCGCAACTCGGAGCTAGGGCTCTTGCGCCACCAGATGGAACTGCAGCGACCGAGCCAATCGATACGGGATATGATCGGTAAGATGCCGCAGAACTTTTCCAAGCTAGCTCCCTGCATGCTCATGTCGCCGCTCTCCATCGCCCAATATCTTCCGCCGAACCAGGCACTGTTCGATGTGGTGATTTTCGACGAGGCATCGCAGATCACGACATGGGATGCTGTCGGCGCCATTGCGCGGGCGCGCCAGACCATCATCGTCGGCGATCCCAAACAGTTGCCGCCGACGAACTTCTTTGGCCGCAACGAGGACGAGGAGGAAATCGCCGACCACGAGAAGGATCTGGAGAGCATTCTGGACGAGGCGAAAGCGTCCGGAATTCCGGTGCGTGACCTCCGATGGCATTACCGCAGTCGCAGCGAATCCCTGATCGCCTTCTCCAACAATCACTATTACCAGAACCGCCTGGTGACGTTCCCGTCGCCAGTGGTCGAAGACCGTGCGGTGCATCTGCGCAAGGTGCCGAATGGCGTCTACGATCGCGGCAAGAGCCGGACGAACCGGATCGAGGCGGAAGCTGTCGCAGCCGAAGCGGTTTCCAGGATGAAGCGCTGGTTGAAAATGCCGGAAAAGGAACGCCCGACACTCGGCGTGATTACCTTCAACGCCCAGCAGCAATCGCTGATCTTGGATCTCCTCGATGCGGCGCGCCGGCACGAGCCCGAACTCGAATGGTTCTTCGCCGAGGAGCGGGTCGAGCCGACGATCGTCAAGAACCTGGAGAACGTGCAGGGCGACGAACGGGACGTCATCCTTTTCTCGATCACGTTCTGGAAAGATGCCGCTGGCAAGCTGGCAATGGATTTCGGCGCCCTCAACCGCGACGGTGGCGAACGACGTCTCAATGTCGCCGTGACTCGCGCGCGCCAGGAACTCGTTGTCTTCTCCGGCTTCACAGCCAATCAGATTGACCCGACGCGGACCAAGGCCGTCGCGGTGCATCACCTGAAGACGTTCCTCGATTATGCTGAGCGCGGTGCGATCGCGTTGCCGGCCCAGGATATTGGATCGGCCGGCGGGTTCGATTCTCCTTTCGAGGAGGCCGTCGCCGCGCAACTGGAGCGACGGGGTTGGACGGTCGTGCCGCAAGTTGGGATTTCTGGCTTCCGGATCGACCTCGGCATCCGTCACCCCGATCTGGTCGGCGCATATCTGGCCGGCGTGGAGTGCGACGGCGCCACCTATCATGGTTCGGCCACGGCGAGGGATCGCGACAAGGTCCGCGAGCAGGTGCTGAAAGGGCTAGGCTGGAACATCGTCCGCGTCTGGTCGACGGACTGGTGGTTTGATGCCCCAGGGTGCGCCGAGCGGCTGCACGCCAGCCTTGAAGGTCTGCTGGAAGAAAGCAGGGCGCGCCTCGCCGCCGAAGAGGCTGCTGTCACGACGCACTGGGACATGGGACACGAGGTGGAGGGGATTGATGAGATTCGTGATGACGCCGCGGCGCCGATCGAGGAGGCCACGTCGACGTCAACGGTCGTCGAGGCCGAACTCGTATCGGCGGAGACCCAAGCAACTTTCGGCACTTCCAAGGTACTGGCAACGCAAATGGCCGCAGCTCCGGTTACTGTCGAAGACCGCGGGAGACGTTATCGCGTCACCGATCTGTCCGGTTTCCAGGCCGATCCCGATCAGTTCTTCGAATTGGGTTATCGGGACATACTGCGAGGCATGATCGAAGTCATTATCGAGACTGAAAGTCCGTTGCGCGCGGATATTCTTGCCCAGCGACTTGCTCGTGCTCATGGCTGGCTGCGCACGGGTGGACGAATCCGAGAGAGAATCGATCTCCATTTGCGCGGTCTCGACACGACAAAGGAATCGAGTGGTCAGTTCATCTGGAAGAAGGGAACCGTACTCGACATCCTTCCATATCGGCCACCAGCCAACGAGGATGCGCGCAGACCGATCGCGGATATTCCGCTTGCCGAACTCGCCTCCGTCGTACTCGACAATCCCGAACTGTTGGACGAGCCGGATCCCGCACGGGATCTGGCTCGTCTTCTCGGCGTCGATCGCCTTGCGGCCGTGTCGCGTACACGGCTCGACGAAGCGATAGCGATAGCCCGCCAGCATATCGCAACCACTCAATCATCCATTTAGACATGATCCGATTCATCCATTCCAGCGACCTCCATCTAGGCAAGCGCTTCGGCCGTTTCTCCGGCGACCTGCCGAGCCGATTACGCGAAGCGCGTCACGCGATCATCGCGCGGCTGGCTCGCCACGCCCGTGAGCAGGGCGCAACCACGATCCTGCTCGCGGGCGATACGTTCGATACAGAGACTCCCGCGCCGAACGTCCGGCGACAGGCGCTGGCCGCGATGCGTGACCATACGCCGATCCGATGGGTGATCCTGCCCGGCAATCACGATTCGCTTCAGGCAACGCAGCACTGGGCGACGTTGAAGGCTGAAGCGCCGGAAAATGTTGTCCTTGTGGTCGAACCCCAACCGATCGCGTTGGCGGCAAACGCTGTGCTGCTTCCGTCGCCCTGCACGACGCGGCGCCCCGGTCGCGATCTGACCGAATGGATGGACGGCGAAGCGACTGCCGAAGGGACTTTCCGTATTGGGCTCGCCCATGGTGCGATCCAGAGTTTCTCGGAAGAAGCGGCTGCCTCTGACGTGATTGCACCGGATAGGGCACGGCGAGCCGGTCTCGACTATCTGGCGCTCGGCGACTGGCATGGTGCGGTCGCAGTCGATCCGCGCACGCATTACAGCGGCACGCCCGAGCCCGACCGGTTCAAGCACGATCGCCCCGGTGAGGCCTTGCTGGTGAGCATTTCCGGCCCCTCCGCCCTGCCGGAGGTGACGTCGCTTGCTACGGCGAGCTTTGCCTGGCGCACGCTCGAACTGCATCTGCTCGATCGTGATGATCCCGTGCCGGCGCTGGAAGCGTTGCTGCCGGAGGCCAGTCATCGCCGGCAGACTCTCGCCCGTCTGGTAGCGACGGGACGCAGCCGCTTGGGTCAGCGCGCAGCGCTGGCAGGAGCAATCGCGAGCGCGGTGCCGGATTTCGCATTCCTCGAATTAGACGACACCGGGCTTGCGACGGAATGCGAGGTGGAAGACCTCGACCGGATCGATCGCGCCGGTGCGCTTCGCGAAGCGGCCAACGCACTGCTTGCGGAGGCCGGGGACGAGAGTCGCACGGCGGCCGATCGTGACATCGCACGGGCGGCCCTCGCACGCCTCTATTCCTATGCGCAGGCGGTCGCGTCATGAAGATCTCGGCGTTGCGCCTGTTCAACGTAAAGCGTTTCGCCGGCCGCGGGGTAGCAATCGAGGGGATCGGCGACGGAGTCAACGTACTCTGCGCCGCCAACGAATTCGGCAAGTCGACAAGCTTCGAAGCACTGCACGCGCTTTTTTTCCAGCCGTATTCGAGCGTGTCCGGCGACGTCAAGAATCTCCGGCCCTATAGCGGCGGCAACCCGCTGGTCGAAACCGACATCTCAACCGGGGAAGGCCGTTTCCGGATCACGAAGCAGTATTATGGTGGCCGGTCCGCACGGGTGACCGATCTTGTGACCGGACGGCTGGTGGCCCAAGCGGATGAAGCCGAGAATTTCATCGCCAGCCTGATCAAGGGCGGCACTGCTGGGCCGGCTGGCCTGCTCTGGGTGCGCCAGGGTGTGACGGGAATCGAAAGGCGCAGCCGGTCGGAGGAAGACAGCGAGAAGCAGGTCCGGGTGAGTCTGCTCGAATCCGTGCAGGGCGAAGTCGAGGCCATTACCGGCGGCCGGCGGATGGCCGAGATCATGGAATCGGTGACCGATGAACTTGAAAAGACGGTCACCAAAAGAGGACCGAAATCTGGCGGGCGCTACGCCGCCGCGATCGAGGAGCGCGACAGGCTTGCCGTGGAGGAGCGGAAGCTCTCGGATGAAGTCATCGCCTTGCGTGAGGCGCTGGACAGACGAGCGCATGCCGTGAGGCGACTCGCCGAACTCGACAAGGCCGAGGACAGGCAGGAGCGTCGGAAGGCCATCGAGACAGCGCAAGCGGCGTTCGATACTGCGAAGGCGCAAGGCGAGGTACTGAAGACGGCCGAGGCCGAACTGAACCTCGTTCGCGAACGTCGCGTCGCCGCCGACCGTGATCTCAAGGCATTTCGGGCCGCCTTGACCAAGGCAAAGGAACTGCAGGAGAAGCAGCTGGATGTCGAACGGCGTCGCAGCGAAGCTGTCGGCAAACGTCGCGACCTCGTCGAGGCTATCGACAAAGCAAGGGCACATGCAGAGGCGGCAGAGGCCGAAGAGCGGGAGATCCGCGGCCTGCTTGCCCGCCTGGATGCGGCGGAAAGGGCGCGAGAGGCATCGGAACGCCTTACCGAATTCAAGGAGCGCTTGGACCAGGCGGAGGCAACCCGCGAGGCACTCGAAGAGACCGAAGCTAACCTCGCGCTCGTGAGGATACCGCCACGCGCTGTTGACGAGCTTCAGGCTTTCGAAATCGAGATCGCGAAGCTCCGTGCGATCGAAGAGGCTGCACGCCCATCCGTTGCGATCGCCTATGACAGTGACATGGCCAGTCGTGTGACGATGGACGGCATCCCGCTGACGGGCGGGGAAGAGCATGGCTATGACGGGCAGGCGCAGCTGTCGGTGCCCGGTATCGGCACGATCTCACTGCGTTCGAACCGTCCGGCCCGAGGCGACGACCGTCTGGAACAGGCCGAAGCGAAGCGCCAGACGCTGCTCGCGTCGATGGGCGTCGACAGCCTCGCCGCGGCACGGGCGCAGCAGGTTCGCGCGCAGCAGATGGACGCCGAACTGCGCGAGTTGCGAGGCCGGCTATCGCTGCTTGCGCCGGAGGGCTTACCGAAGCTGCGAGAGGAAGTCGCGACCCGCGGTTCGGTCGATATCGAGGCTCTCGAACTGAAGGCAGATCCTGCTCAGGTCCGGTCGGCACTGGCCGAAGCCGAAGAGCAGCGGATGAAGGCGAAGCAGATCCTGCGCGAGGTGGAGCCCCTCCGGGCGAGCACTGACGAGGCCTTCGTCGCGGGCGAGACGGCGTTGGCTTCGTTGAGGGCCGACCGGGCACAGATCGACGCGATCCTCGGTCCAGTGGACGCGCGCGACGAACGCGAGAAGGCCTTGTCTAACATACGGGACGACCTCGACCACATGCTCACCGACGCCGAAGCGCATGCGGAAAGGCTGCGCGCCGCAGCCGTCGATCTCGACTCCGTCGAGGCGGCGCTGAAGCGTGCCCGCTCGGTCGAGGAAGCCGCAGAGAAGGAGATCAGTACGCTCCGTGAGACTGTTGCCGGTTTGAACGCGGAAATCCGCGCACGATCCGACGACGCGGTCGAAGAGAAGTGGTGCGAGACCGCCGAGGCGCTCTCCGCCGCGAACACCCGCGTGGAGGCGTTCGAGAAGGAAGTGGCTGTTTTGCGGCGGTTGACCGCGGCGCTGGAAAATGCCCGATCCGAGGCCCGCGAACTCTATCTCAAGCCCGTCATTTCCGAGCTGAGGCCGCTTCTCGGACTGCTGTTCGATGATGTCTCGATCACCTTTGACGATAGGACGCTTTTACCTCAGACGATTCTACGAAACGGGCTGGAGGAGGATGTAGAACGCCTCAGCGGTGGTATGCGGGAGCAACTCTCCGTGCTGACGCGGCTGGCCTTCGCACGGTTGCTTGCCCGCGACGGCCGGCCGGCACCGGTCATCCTCGACGATGCGCTCGTCTATTCGGACGACGATCGGATAGAGAAGATGTTTGACGCACTCCATCGGCAGTCCAGGGACCAGCAGATCATCGTCTTCTCCTGCCGTCAGCGCGCTTTCCAGAAGCTCGGAGGAAACATTCTCCGGATGACCGAGTGGCAACCGTGAACGCCGATTTAAATTCCTGTGTATTTGGAAGAAATTATACGGTTATTTCAATAACATAAGTGTTCGCAGTTTTATTCTGACCGGCGCGCCACCTGGTACTCATCTGCGAACACCAGGATTGGCCATTTTGGCTGGCGAGAACGGCTTCTTGAGCAGACTTGATGCCGACAATATGGTCATCCACTTCGATGAGCGCCGGATCGATCTGGATCTGAGGCACCGCTTTTTCTTGGCCCGCTCGAGCGCAGCTTTGGCTCGGCCCCAGTCAGCATTGAGAGCATTCAACCGATCCTTGAGAGCTTCATCTCGAGTTCCGTGAGGCTATCCTCGATGAGGCGATAAAGGTGCTTGAGCTTCTCGTTGGCGTCGCTCACCTCGTGCGACAGAGCCCAAAGTTGCCGTGCGCGTATTGACAGATACGCAGGGCTTGTTTCGAAGAGCGTCTCTTTTTGTCGACCCGCTGAAATCTGATCCGATCTGCTGATCCTAAAGTGACTACTTTCAAGCGGGTTGGACTCCGGCTGGCTGAAACGCTCCTTCCAAATGAGCACATTTACGTCTGACTATGATGCTTCGTCGGCAACGTTCCGAATGATCAAAGAGACGGGCCGGCTGCTTCAGCCATGAGAAGGCAAATCGTGTCGATAATATTGGTCGCTGCGGCAGCAACCAATAGCGGTTTCAAGCCGCGCGCTACCACGCTGCTGAATGACGTCATCGATCCAATGGCGGCGAGAGCAACCGTGGGCATTGTAAGTGTCAGCGTGCCTGCGAACTGAATCACAATGGGTAGAAAGCTCAGTGTTGAGCTGGCGACAATCATTGAGATGAAACCAAGGACGAAGCTCGACACAGGAAGTAGCTTGAACGACTTAGCTTCACCTTCGACGCGCCTCTTTTACCGGGCGAGCGCCATGATCAAGGCGGCAACATGGAACGCGACCAGTTTCACGATTGTGGCGGTGGTCACGGCATCTGGTCCGCCCTGCGCGCCGGCAGCGATAACTTGTGCAGCTTCATGATGGATGCGCCGACCAAAGCCCGTAATCACTCCGCGACATCTCAGTCAGGGCCATGACCAGTGGATAAGTGACGACCGCAAGAGTTCCAAAGAAGGTGATGCTGCCGAGGGCGTAAGCAACACCTTCATCGCCGGCCCGCATCACTGTGTTGGTTGCGACGATTGCTGACGCGCCGCAGACCGATGTTCCGGCCGCAACCAGTTCGACGAGCCGCGCATTCGCGCCGATCAACCGGCCAAACCAGATGGTGAAGACGAATGTTGTGGATACAGCGATGCCTGCGACGACAAAGCCAGCCCATCCGACTCGAGCAATTTGATTGAGAGCGACCTGCAGGCCGAGCAGAACAATTGCAAGGCGGAGTAACGCTTTTGCAGGGAACAGAATTCCTGCGCTTGCTTGGGATGTTCAGGGTGCTCCCGCAGACCATTCCAATAAGCGCTGCGATGGTCAGAGGGCTGAGAACTCCAAGGCCAAGGATGCGCCGAATGGCAATTGCTCTGCAACAACGACGCACAGAATGATGCCGGGTGCGAGCTTTCGGTCAACAGATGATGAGGATTCAAGCAGACACACGCCATTGCTCTGAAAGCCCGCGTTCGGCGCGAGTCGGATCCTGATAAAATTTGACATGGCTTAACCAGTTAGTATAGTTACAATCTACGCATGGTCTTGCGTGATAGGTATGCAACTGATGCACAGTCTTTGCCGTGTTCGAGGGAGCGGTCGCCTAGTTCTGCTTCCGGCGATTCAATTATGAGTGCGTTCGATTCCAGCACATTGAAGGTGAATAACGCGGTCGGAGCGCGGCTGCCGCGTCTGGAAGACGATCGGCATCTCGCGGGGCAGGGATGTTTCGTTGCGGACCTGCAACCTTCCGGTTTGAGAGAGGTTGTCTTTGTTCGTAGTCCGGTGGCTCACGGACGCATCGTTGGAATTACGCCACCTGATGGGCTTGAGAGTGGGCAGTTCTGGGCAGCGGCGGACGTACGCGACCTGGTTCGCCCGATCACCGCAACGATGCGACGCCCAGAGTTCAAGACGACTCCGTACCATGTCTTCGCGCAAGATAAGGTCAGATATGTCGGCGAGATCGTCGCCGCGGTCGTTGCGGCTGATCGGGCTCAGGCCGAGGACATAGCCGAGCAGGTCCATCTCGAAATCGATCAGTTTGACCCCATCACCAACGCCGATGAAGCCTTGGCGGACGGTAGTGTGCCGCTGCATGACGGCTGGAACGACAATCGCTATCTCGAGATCAGTCGGTCGATTGGCGATATCGATGCGGCTATCCGGGATGCCGATCTTTCGATCACGCGCGAATATCGCATGGCTCGGTTGACGCCATGCCCGCTGGAGCCCCGCGCGTCTCTGGCGATGCTGGATACAAGGTTGCAGCAGCTTAATTGCTACATTACTACGCAACGCCCGCATCTTGTCCGTACTTTTCTCGCCGAGCAGCTTGTTGGAGTCGAGGAGCGATCGATTCGCGTGATAGCGCCGGATGTCGGCGGTGGATTTGGGGGGAAGGCGACGCTTTATCCCGAGGATGTCGCGATTGCGCTGCTGGCGCTGCAATTGCGCGTTCCGGTGAGATGGGTTGAGGATCGCTGGGAAGCCTTTGTCGCCGGCACTCACGCGCGCGAGCAAATCCATCGGATCACAGCGCATGCGCGCAAGGATGGAGAAATACTGGGCATAGAGGCGGAGATTGTCTGCGACGGCGGCGCCTATTCGATGCATCCGCCCACTGCCGCGTCCGAAGCGAACATGGCGGCCAATGTTCTGCCTGGTCCATACAAATTCAGGAATTATCGCTTCAAAGCGACGACCGTGTGCACCAACAAGACTCCGGTCGGCCCGTTTCGCGGTGTGGGCCGTCCCGCAGGTTGCTTTGCGATGGAGCGTACGATCGATGAGGTCGCCCGGGCGCTGAACTTGGAGCCATATGAAGTCAGGCTTCGGAACATGATCCAGCCGCAAGAATTCCCCTACGAAAACTGCACAGGACTGATCTACGACAGTGGTGATTATCCGGCGATGGTTCGCTCGGCCATTGAATCGATCGAACATGAGGGCATTCGTCAGGAGCAGGCGGTCTCCAGCAGTCGCATTCGTGTTGGTGTTGGATATGGCTTCTATATTGAGCAAACCGCTCACGGAGCCGAAGAATGGCGCAGACGCGGCGCCAGCCTGGGCGCGGGCTTCGAAAGCGCTCGTGTCAGACTGCACCCGAGCGGTACGCTAACGGTCGACGTTGGCATTCAGAGTCACGGGCAGGGGCTCGAGACAACGCTCGCGCAGATCGCCAGCGATGTCGTGCAGATTCCATATGAGCGCATCTCGGTTCGTCACGGAGATACAGAGATTTGCCCTTATGGTCTCGGCACCGTTGCGTCACGTTCCGTCGTGATGGCCGGCAGCGCAACGCACCAGGCATGCATCGCGCTTTCCAAGAAGCTGGTTGCCATCGGAGCTGCCTTGTTGGGATGCCGCCCTGAGGAGGCCAGGATTGACGGCGAGCGCGTAGTCGGCCCCGGTGGCTCGGCTTCCTACGTTGAGATTGCCAATGCGGCCTATCTCAACATCCATCTGCTTCCCGACGGCGTCGAAGCAGGGCTTGAGGCATTTGCGACCTATCGTCCGCCCATCGAGACCGGAGCGTTTTCGGCAGGCCTTCATGCCGCGAAAGTTAGTGTCGATCTGGACACCGGCCAGACGCGTATTCTTGACTACACTGTCGTCGAGGACTGCGGGCGCGTCGTTAATCCCATGATTGTGGATGGGCAGATTGTCGGAGGGCTCGCGCAAGGCATTGGACAGGCCCTGTATGAAGAACTGCGCTACTCGGAGATCGGTCAGCCCAAGAATGTAAATTTCGCCGACTACATTCTTGCAGGGCCAACTGAGGTGCCGTCTCCGAAACTTGTGCATCAGGAAACTCTATCGCCTTTTACCGTGCTTGGGATGAAGGGAACCGGCGAAGGTGGGTGCATTGCTCCACCTGCGGCCATTGCGAATGCTGTCGTCGACGCTTTGAAGGAATTCGCGATATCGGTCGATTGCACCCCGATCAGCGCTGCGTCGATCTGGTCCGCTATCGAGGAAGCTGGCTTGCCCAGTAGGCCCGACGTCGTCCGGACCCGCGAGATCCTCAAATGAAGCCCGTAGAGCTCTCTTTCCATGCGGCGGCCTCGATCGATGACGCGCTCGCCCTGCTTTCGTCGTTGGGCGAGGACAGCAAGATCATTGCCGGCGGGCAGAGTCTTGGGCCGATGCTGAATTATCGCGTCGCCCGTCCCACGAATCTCGTTGAAATTCGACGGATCGCGGCGCTTAGAGATATCGGCGGGGATACTGAAAGTCTTTGCATCGGCGCAGCCGTATCGCATTCGACTATTGAAGATTGGAACGGGGGCTCTCCGCTCGAACGCTTCCTGTCGAGTGTGGCCCGAGGCATCGCATATCGCGCGATAAGGAACAGAGGGACGATCGGCGGCAGCCTTGCGCATGCGGACCCGGCGGCGGATTGGCCTGTCGTTGTCTCGGCGTTGAATGCAAACCTCGAAATCCACTCACGGGAGCGCAAGCGCGTGGTCCCGGCCCGGGAGTTCTTCATCGATCAGATGGAAACGGCTCTTGCGCCGGAAGATGTGCTTGTCAGCATCCGTTTCGCAAAGGGATCACCTCGAAGGAAGTACGGTTATCACAAGATCGCTCGCAAGACCGGCGAGTTTGCGGACTCAATCGCAGCTGTAAGCCTTGACGTGAATGCGGATGGTACGGTTTGTGAGGCCAGTGTTTGGCTCGGTGCGGCTCTCACAACGCCTTGTCAGCTGACAGAGGTGGAAGCCGTTCTGACCAATAGGCCAGTCGACGACTGGCGTGAGGAGAAAATCTTCGAAGCAGTTCGTAACTGGCTGCCGGCGCCTGAAAGCGCATACGAAAACTACAAGGTTCAACTTCATTGTGTCGCCGTTACCCGCGCACTGAAGGATGCACTCAGGGGCATGCCCGAATGACGAGCGTAACAATCGAGCTCAATGTAAACGGCGCTAGCCACACGCTTTCTCTGCCAGCGCGCACGATGTTGGCCGACGTCCTTCGTGAGAAGCTGAGACTGACCGGGACGCATATCGGTTGCGAGCATGGTGTATGTGGCGCCTGTACGGTCCTTATTGACGGCCTGCCGTCTCGATCCTGCATTACGCTGGCGTCGTCGTGTGCAAATTCGAATGTCGTAACAGTTGAGGGGTTGCGCGGAGCGGCAGTTGAACAGCTCAAAGAGTCGTTCAAGAAGTTCCATGCTCTGCAATGCGGGTTCTGCACGCCGGGCATGCTCGTCTCGGCGCTGGACCTTCTCGCGCGCCACCCGGATGCATCCGAAGCCGAGATCAGGGAAGAGATGTCCGGAAACCTTTGTCGCTGCACGGGGTATTCCGGGATCATAGAGGCGATCAAGGACGCGGCCGCGAAGCTGTGAGCGACCGGCTCGACCGCTTCGGCGCTATCGATGGGCAGAGGAACCGCATGACGAGGAGCAGGGAATGATTATCGACACCCACACACACGTTTGGAGTTTTCCTTCGTATCGGGATTTGAGTGACAAGATACGAACGACTGAAGATCTCATCGCGTTTCGGACCCGATATCCGGAACTCTACAACTGCAGCCTGACCGAAGATCCGGTCGACAATTCCGACGCGCTTGTCGCGGATATGAACAAGAACGGCGTGGCGCTCACGCTCATTCAGGCCCGACCCGGCTATGTGACCAACGATCAGGTGGCGCTGTCAGCGGCGCGGCACCCGCGCAGATTGCTTGCGCTGGCCCGGATCGGTCACGACCAGGAGGCGGCGGGCTATCACGAAGATGTCGGGCCAACGCGGGAATGGGTGCCGGGCGAGCTGGAGCGTTGCCTCACGACCCTGAAAATGCGCGGTGTCGGCGAGATTTTCATTCGCTCGATCACATCAGAGATTCATCCCGAGAAGATCGCCAAGGATCTGGACGGGATGATGAAAGTTGTCGCGAAACACGGCGTGCCGATTCAGTTTCCGACGGCATGGTCACAGTTCCCCGGCGGGCTGTTCTACGGAGATCCGCTCTGGGTTGACGAGGTTGCGCCGCGCTATCCGAATGTTCCGGTCATTCTCACAAAGATGGGTCGAAGCATCGGCCGCTATTTCGACAGTGCCATGACCGTGGCGATGAGAAACGTGAATGTGTACTTCGACGTGGTCGGTACAAATCCGGAGCATCTGCGGTTCGCCATCGACAAGATCGGCGCTCATCGTATCCTGTTCGGAACGGATTGGTCAGCGACCTGGCGCTGGATCAGCAAGCCCACGACTCTCCACAAGATGAGAATGAAAGTTTTGGATGATGCGAATCTCTCGGACAAGGAGCGCCGCATGATCCTTTGGGAAAACGCAGTGCGGCTCTTCAGAATTGAAAAAGAGGCTGAAGACGCGAACGAAGATCTGAAAAAAGTAGCAGCATAAACGAGAGGGAAAGAAATGATCTTGAGTTTGCGAAAAGGTGGCGTGGCGGCGTCGTTGCTAGCGGCTTTGGCCTTGTCCGCGCCGAACGCGCATGCGTCTCAATATCCGGATCGGCAGATCAATCTTATTGTGCCCTTTCCTGCGGGGGGGTCGGCGGATTATTTTGCGCGCGTGGTATTCTCGAAGTTTCGTGAGAAGACCAATAGTGTGGTCGTCATTGAAAATAAGCCCGGGGCCAGCGGTGTTCTGGGGGCAAAGCAGGTCATCGCCGCTGAGCCAGATGGTTACACGTTACTCGTGACATCGGTGGCGTCGGCAAATATTCCGCCACACTTCTCAACGCCACCGGCGTTCGACGTGATGAAGGATTTGAAGCCCATAACCGGTCTTGGAACAGTGCCGGCTGTGCTGGTCGTAAGGCCGGGGCTTGGCATCAAGACTTTCGCCGAGCTTATCGACTACGCGAAGAAGAATCCGGGCAAGCTGAATATGGCGTCGTCCGGCACCGGCACGATCGCTCATCTCGCTGGTGAACTGCTCATGCGGGAGGCGGGCGTCAAGTTCACCCATGTGTCCTACCGTGGTGCGCCTCCGGCTGTTACGGATATGCTGGGTGGGCATGCGGACCTGATGTTCTCAGATGCACCGTTCTTCCTGTCGCATATCAAGGATGGAAAATTGATTCCGCTCGCGGTGGGTACACCTGAACGGGCCCCGTCGTTGCCGGACGTCCCCACGACCGCCGAACTGGGATTCCCAAAGGTTGTTGCTTCGAACACCTATAGTCTGTTTGCGGTCGGTAAGACGCCTGCTCCGGTGGTGGAAAAACTGAGCAGCATCGTTCTCGGAATTCTGGCGGATCCGGAAACGAGGAAAGCCTTTGCAACCCAGGAAGCAACTCCGGCAGGGCAAACGCCCGAACAGTTCGCGACGTTTGTTCAGGAGGACCGTGATCGCTGGGTGCCGCTGGCAAAGGCAGTCGGCGTATTTTCCAAGAAGTAGGTTTTTCTTGTCATGAGGATCCGTATACCTGAAGCGGATCCTCCAACCGTCGTATCGTCCGAACGATCGGTCGGCTAAGGCTTCAAATAGCGCAAGATCATCTCGCAAATTCTCTCCTTGCGTTCGGAGAGCTTGCTTTTGGTCATGAGTTTTCTTTTGAAGATGGCCTCGAACGTAGAATGATGCGCGACATAGTGCGCCGACAGTGACGTGATTGAAATATAGAGATCGATCGGATCAATGCCTGACCGAAAGAGACCCTCTTTCTCCCCGCGATCGAGCACATCCCGCAGGTTGTCGATAAGAGGCGGATACATGCTTTGTATCTTCTCTGATTGCCGTACGTGTTTTGCCTGATGGAGATTTTCGCTCGCCAGTAGCCGGATAAATTCCGGTACCTCGATCCAGACGTCGGCGGTGTGTTCGACAAGCCGCTTCATCGCAGTAACGGGATCGACGTCGCGCAACGAAATATCCTGCTGGCGTGTACGGACATTTTCGTAAACGCTCTCCAGGACGGCAACAAAGAGTTTTTCTTTGCTGTCGAAGTAGTGGTAGACCATATTCTTGTTGACGCCCGAGATGCTTACGATCTCGTCAACGCGCGCGCCATCGATGCCCTTCATGGAGAATTCCTGAAGCGCAGCCTTGAGTATTTTATCGTAAGATGTGCCTTTTTTCCGTTTGGTCGCTTTCAAGTCACGCGCTCCCTTGAGGCACGAATGCGGAATTTGTCGGTTTTATCCCGCGTGTTGGGTGAGCGGCAAGCGTCGGGTGCGCTTTTAGATCGTTTATATGCAAGGTGGTAGTGGTTTAACCCGTTCAATCAAGGTTGGCGTTAGCTGGAAGGCGAGCGCTTGATGTGCTTGCGCTCCCCGGCATGTGAGTTGCGCGTTTCCCAATAGCAAAAAATCCCTGGTCGATGAATCGACCAAGGATTTTAGCGTGATTCGCTAGCCATCGACGAGACCGGGAGGGGCCGTCAAAGACCTTGACGTCTAGTCGCTTGCGCTCAGGTGAGCATCGCGGCGATTGTAGAGCTCATCATCCTTGTAGCCCATCGTTTCCGGTCGTGCCCGGCCGAGCATGACCTGGAAGTAGCATGGAGCAAGGCTGTTGTTGTCATAGCCATGGATCACGCCGGGAGGCGCGGAGATGCATTCCCACTTGCCGAGGCGCTTTGTAATGCGGCGACCGCATTCATCCTCGATGAATACGTCGAGAAAGCCATCGAGAACGAAGAATACTTCCTCGACCTCGTGCGTATGCGGCGCGTTACCCTGGCCGGGTTCGACGTACATGATGCTGAGGGTAAAGCCGCGCGGCGGAATGGCGCTACTGTCGCCATGTTTTCCGGAACCGCCTGCGCCGATGAAACGATGCTGGGCGCGCTTGTAACCTTCTATTTTTGCATCTTCGAAGGCAGCCCAATCCGCGCGGCGATCTGCAAACCGCGCGACATATTTGTCCATGATCTCTTCAAGTGATGCGTTCTCCAGCTCTGGTGGCCGGGGGTGGCGTGCTGCCATTTAGATCTCCTTTGGTTGTCTGAGCGTCTCTTTCGGAACGATCACGAAGGGGAAGCGAGTTGTCGAAATGTGTGCTGCTCCGTCGATGGTTGCCGCGTGTCGAGCACGAAAACGTCGGTCGTGCCGCTGTCATCGACGATTACTCGTTGAATCTTGCAGTCAAAGATATATAACCCTAACCAGTTAGTCAATAAACGAACGCGGAACCATTCCGCATGCTCGCGAGAGGATGAAATGAAGAAAACCAAGATCGATACGCCGAATGCTCCTCGTCCGCGCGGAGCCTATTCCGCCGCAATCCGCTGTGGCGATTTCGTCTACGTCGCGGGACAGAGTGCTCGTGACAAGGAGTTGCGGGTCGTTGGTGAGACGATCGAGGATCAGACCAGAAAGACGCTTGAGAACATTCAGGCGATTCTCAGCGATGCGGGTGTTGCGCTGGATGACGTTGTGAAGGCCACGGTTCATCTCTCCGATTTGACAATGTTTCAACGCTACGACGCGGTCTACGCGGCAATGATGCCGGAGCCGCGTCCGGTGAGAACGACTGTCGGTAGCGTGTTAGCGCCCGGCATCATGATCGAGATCGATGTTGTCGCGTATGCCGAAAGCGCCCGCCAGGGCTAACGCTGCTGCCGGCGCAACGATAGCGATGAAGTGGAATAGGGTCCCATTGGGTGATGAGCGGAATGAATAAGAACCTATTGCAGGCGTGGATCGACAATAAGGCCGTCTATGCGAGTGCTCCCGGTGAGACGATTCATGTGACATCTCCCTGGTCGGGAGAAGAGGTGACGGTGCTGCAGCCGGGTGGCGCCCAGTCTGTCAACGACGCGGTTCTGAGTGCAAAAAGAGCCTTCAATGAGAACCGGCGCATGCCCGCCTCCGACCGGATTGCGTTGTTGGAGAAAGCCGCAGCAGAGATCGAACGATGCGCTGATGCGATCGTCGCCTCGGCGATATCAGCGATCGGAAAGCCGCGCCGCGCCGCGCGCTTTGAAGTGTTGCGCAGCATCCAGTTTATTCGTGCTTGCGCCGCTTACCTGCCCAATATGGGAGGCGATGTTGTCCCGCTCGATGCGGCAGTTCAGGGTAAGGGGCTGTTCGGCTTTACAAAGCGCATGCCTTACGGCGTGGTCGGTGCCGTTACGCCCTTCAACGCGCCATCGAACTTGCTGCTGCAAAAAGTGGTCCCTGCGCTGGCGGTGGGCAATGCAATTGTCGTCAAGCCGTCGCCTGAAGGCACGGACATCGCATTTCTATTGGCGGAATGTTTTGCAAAAGCCGGACTTCCGCATGGTCTGTTCAACATAGTAACCGGCGGCATTCCGGAGGCGCAGGCTCTAGCGGCTCATCCAGATGTGTCCTTTGTCACGATTACGGGCGGAACTGCGGCAGGAAAGGCGCTAGCCGCTGCAGCCGGTGCGAAGCCGTTTGTTGGCGAGCTTGGTGGCAACGCCGCAAACATTGTTTGTGCAGATGCCGATCTTCAGGACGCGGTGGAACGGATCGCGCCTTCCGCGTTCGAGGCGAGCGGTCAGCAATGTATCTCAGCACAGAGAATTATTGTTGAGCGATCAGTGCTGAATGAGTTCATGACGTTGTTTGTCGCGCGGACCCGGAAGCTCGTAGTTGGTGATCCGGACAAGGCGGAAACCGATCTCGGGCCGGTTGTCCACGAAAGGGCGGCGAACAGAATCATGGATCTCATCAGAGAGGCGGCCGATGACGGTGCGGAGGTCGCGCTGAAGCCCTCGCGAGACAAGTGCCTGATTTCGCCGGCCATTGTGGTGTCGTCGGACAAGAACCTCCGCATGGTGCGTGAAGAGATCTTTGGGCCTGCCGTGATCGTCATCCCGGCTGATGATGTGTCCGATGCCATACGAATCGCGAATGATTCGGAATTCGGGCTGCAAACTTCTTGTTTTACCAGCAGTCTGGAAATCGCTTTCCGGGTATCCGAGGAGATCGTGAGCGGTTCGGTCTGGATCAACGAGGGCAGCCGCTTCAGGCTCGACAACTATCCCTTCGGGGGCGTCGGGTCGAGCGGCTTCGGAAGAGAAGGCATCCGTTACGCCATGGAAGGCTTCACGCAGTGGAAATTCACCGGAATCAGATTTCCAGGAGCCAGCGTCGCCATGCACGCAAAATGATCAGCTGAAGTGAGCTGGTCCTCAGGTCAAATCGACCGGAAAATACCTGCTGCTCTCGGCGCACTGATGGTGGAAGTTGGTCCAGTCTGGAGGGAGAGTGTTTCCTGCCAGCTGCCATGCATCAAAACACAAATCGGGTCATCTGTTAGGAGCAGGTTAGTCGGCACAGAAGCGGGTCCGTCGGCTTACGGTTACTGCAAACTGTCGTCTGGAGAGTGTCCGTACGATTATCGGCGCAGGTCCGATTCTCGTTGACCAACAGCGTAATCACGGCGTGCAGATTGAAGCCTACTTTAGTAACCCGTATAAGGACATTATGAATATTCGGTCGTCCAAGCCGGCTATGCCGGAAATCCCTGACGCTTTGCGAGAGCTGATGGCGCAGATCGGACCGCGCTGGGGCCAAGATGTGCCGGGCCATGTCCGGCAGATGATCGAAGGCTTCAGCGCAGTGCTGAAATTGGCGCCGCGTGACGGCGTCGAGGTAAAGCACGATATTGCTTACGGTCCGCATGAGCGACACCGCTTTGATATATTTCTGCCAGAGCAACCGCAACGCGCACGACCGGCGATATTGTTCGTGCACGGCGGCGCCTTTGTCGACGGTCATCGTAACAAGACCGAGCAAATCTATTCTAACGTGCTCTATTATTTCGCGCGCCATGGTGTTGTCGGGATCAATGTCGGCTATCGGTTGGCAGGTGACGCGCACTATCCGGGCGCAAGTCAAGACGTCGGTGCGGTCGTGCAATGGACGCGCGATCATGCAGCCGAGCTGAATGTCGATCCCGAGCGGATCTTCCTGATGGGACATTCGGCCGGTTGCGCCCATATCGGAAGCTATGCTTACGACAAGAGCCTGCATTCGGCATCCGGGCCTGGCTTGCGTGGCCTGATCATCGTCAGCGGACGGGTGCGCGCCGACACCTTTGCCGACAATCCCAATGCCAAAAAAGTCGAAACTTATTATGGGACGGCGGACATGTCCAAACTCGACGCAGTCTCACCAGTGTCGCATGTCGATGCCAAGAGTGTGCCGACATTCGTTGCTTGGGGCGAATACGAAAACCCGCTGATTGATATGCATTGTGCCGAACTGGTCTACAGGCTTGGACAGGCCAAGCGCCGCACACCACCGATGTTGTGGCTGAAGGGTCACAACCACACCTCGACTATCGGTCATTTTAACACGGCCGAAGATACGCTCGGCCGTGCCATTTTGGATTTCATTGCGGATCCCCGCTGATCCATGTTGCGGACGTCAGACCGCAATGCCGGTAAATTTTAGCTGAGAAAATTCTTCGATAGCATAACGCACGCCCTCACGACCGACACCGCTACGCTTCATGCCGCCGAACGGATAGATGTCGAGGCGGAACCGGGTCGCCTCGTTGATCCACAATGCGCCAACATCGAAGTCCTCCGAGAAGCGCAAGGCGGCGGTGAGATCGCGTGTGAATACAGCGCCCTGCAATCCAAACGGCGAATCGTTTGCCATGCGCAATGCGTCGTCGATGCTGTCGAACGCCGTTACCAATACGATTGGGCCGAACACTTCTTCGTTCCACAGTCGCGTGCTCGATGAAACGTCGACCAGAATGCCGGGCGAAACCATTGCGTCCGTCTGCCTCGGCTCCAACACGTACCGAGCGCCCTTTGCGATGGCGTCGTTGCACATCGCCAAGACGCGTTCGGCCGAGGCTTTGCTGACCATCGGCCCTATATCCGTTTTTGGGTCGGTCGCATCACCGACCTTCATCGTTTTGGCGACGTCGACAAAATTTTTGAGAAACGCGTCTAGTACAGGCCGGGCGACCAAAATGCGCTGTGCTGAAATGCATTGCTGTCCACTTGCCTCGAACGCGGCCGGTGCGATTTTCTTCGCAGCAGCCTCGATATCGGCATCAGCCATCACGATGTTGGCAGCGTTGGAGCCGAGTTCCGCAATGAATTTCTTGGCGCCGGCTGCGCGCGCCAGCGCATCGCCGCCTGCCGTGCCGCCAGTGAAAGACACAGCACGGACCTCGTCATGAGCAGCGAGCGCGAGCGCTGTCTCGCGATCGCCTGTGACAACTGTAAAGAGATCCTTCGGCCAGCCAGCATCTTGAAACAGCTGTGCAAGGTACAGTGCCGTGCGTGTGCCGGCAGGCGCTGGCTTCACGATAATCGCATTGCCGGCCGCAATTGCAGGAGCGACTTTCTGCACAAGCAGATTGACCGGTGCGTTGAATGGAGTGATGCCGGCCACGACACCGTAAGGAGCATGACGAACGAACCCGATGTGGTCTGCGCCCTGCGCGGTGATGTCCAGCGGCAAGGTTTCGCCACCGAGCTGCGTCATCGCCGCCGCTGTCAGCTCTAGAAATTCAGCGCCGCGCTTGACCTCGAAATTGGCCATGCGAATCGGTTTGCCGACATCTTCGCAGATCAGTGGAGCGATCTGGTCGCCCGCCTTGATCAAGGCCGAGGCTGCGGCTTTCAGCCAGGCAATGCGGTGATGGGCGGATTGCTTGCGGTTCGCCGCAAAGGCGACGGCCGCAGCTTTGGTTGCACGATCGACGCCAGCGGCGCCGGATTCAGCGATCTGGCCGATGATCTTGCCATCCTGCGGTCCAATCAGATCGAACGTGTGATTGCCGCCCGTGGTTTGGTTTCCGCCGACGAAGTCAGCGAAAACCGGAAGCGCTGAACTTATCATGAGCGTTACTTGCGCAAGCGCTGGATTTGCATGTTCGCGAGGAATGGCACCAGCGGATGCGCGCCCATCTTCACGATGCCTGGAACGTCGAGGCTGATGAGTGCTTCACGCTGTTCGTCCGTCAGTTTGAATTTGTCCGCATAGGCGCGCGCGTCAGAGAGGAATTGCATGCGGTCGGCGTCGTGATGGGCGAGGCCATGCAAAGCCGAGGTTAGCTCGACCAATTCAGGCTTGATCGACGGATAATGTGCGGCCGGTTCATTTGGTTGTCCGCCGAACCAGGCTAGCGAGGCATAGTTATGATGCCAGCTCGGATCCATCGATACGATATCTGGCTTGCGCTCGCCCAACGCGCCTGCAGCACAGGCCCAGCACCGCAACTCGATATTGCCGGTGTCGTCGAGTTCTGTCTCATTGTAGCCGATAAGTGACTTCAAGTTTCCGGTGGCGAGCTTTTCCAGCACCTTGTTATCCCAGGCAAGTTCGGGATTTGAATAACGATCTGTGCCGGGGAAATGCGACATGCCGCCGCTCGACAAGATCACGGTTTTCAACCCGAGCGCAGTGACCGTTCGAGCGACAGCTTGGCCGAATGCGTAACAGCGCTCCATGGTCGGTTGCGGCGGCAGATAGGCATTCACATAGATTGGCAGCACCGGATCGGTCAGGCCGATGTGAGTTAGTGGAATGCCGATTGCGTAATCGATACGCGCGGTGCTGGTAAAGGCCGGATCGAAATTTTGCCGGTACAACTGCCGGACGATTTCGAAACTGATATCGCTCGGGATTTTCCAATGAAACTTGCGACCGGCAAATTCGCCGCTCGCCTCACCGCCGACATGGATGGTGAAGGGTGGAGCTGCGTTATGGAAGAATTGCTCGGCATGATCGTTGGAAAAGATGATCCAGAGGTCAGGTTTCAGCGCGCGCAGTTTCTCGCCGATCGTGGCCGCCACTTTGCGAACCTGCTCGACGGTCGCTTTGTCTTCTGTCTCGGGCATGGTGAAGAATTGCGGGGCATGAGGCAGCATCGCGCCGCCGACCACAGTTGACATCATGCTCGTCTCCCTGCGTTGTGACCGGCATCCCGAAAATCGGATGAAAGTCGAAAACGTGTGTTTCGGTGCATGAGCATAGTGAGTAGCCAGTCGGCGAGTTATCGACATTCTGACAAAAAATAGTTATGAAGCGACAGTGAAGAGTGAGGTGCGACCTTTCTCGTAGATGAGTGCCAGCATGGATATTTCCGTCGTCCACCCGGAGGTGCTGAAGGTCCCTAAGGCCGAGTATCCGCGCCGTGTCGTGGCTTATGTGCTCGATATCAAACGCGGGGGCGGGCAGCCGCCGCACAGCCACAATCGGGCACAATTGCTGGTCGTGACGTCCGGTTCGATCGCAGTAACAGCGGAGGGCTCAACGTTTGTCGCGCCACCGGAACGCGCGATCTGGGTGCCGGCCGACACCGTGCATGAAACCAGGCATCTGGCTTCTACGCGGTTACACACATTGTATGTAGAGGCCGAAGCCGTATTGGACCTTCCGGCAAAAACCACGGTGATTCGGGTCACCTCATTGATGCGCGAATTGATCAATGCGATTGTGGTCTGTCCGCGGCTCTATATTGAGAATGGTGCGGACGGACGGCTTGTTTCCGTTCTTTTGGATCAGCTTGCCGTGGCTCAGGCGCTTCCTTTGCATCTGTCGATGCCGAAATCTGACGTATTGTTGTCGGTGGCGACGCGCATTCTTGAAGCCCCAGCGGACCTGCAGCCCGTTGAGGATTTGGCTTCTTCGCTTGGCATGTCGCCACGCACGCTTGAGCGGCGCTTCAAGACCGAAGCTGGTCATTCGCTTCGTAGCTTCCGGCGCCAGGCAAAATTGCTACGCGCGCTTGAGTTGCTGTCCACAGATATGTCGGTCAGCGACATATCTGACACACTAGGATTTGGAGATCCGAGTGCATTCATTGCCATGTTCCGGTCGGCGTTGGGTGTGACGCCGGGGCGCTATCTGTCTGAAGGGCTGGCTCCGAAAAAAATGAGTGCTGTGCAGAACGAACAACGGAAAGCGGGCCGCCGCGCGGAGCATTGATGATCTCTGAGCAGTTCAGCGCGGCTTCTTCTTGCTTGATCGTCTTTTTTGCGCGTTCTTGGTGCTTTGCATGAAGCGTCGTGCCAACATCAGCTGGCTGACATTTTCCAAATGCCGACGCATGGCAAGGCCAGCCTCCTCGGGGCGGAACTCAAGTATGGCTCGCACGATGTCCTCGTGGCTTTCAGCGCTTTCGACTGTGAACGGTTCGACTTCGTTGGCGCGATGCCGTTCGCGGTGGACATGCCACATAATCTTCTCGTGCAATTCGACCAGTGAACGGTTTCCGGTTGCCCGCACGATACAAAGATGGAAATCGTCATTGAGTTCGTAATATCGCTGCGCGTCATTGCGCTTCGCAGCTTTTTTCATATCGCTGTAGATTTTCTTGATCTCCTGGAAGGTCTCGGGCGAGCCAGACTGTGCAGCGCGGGTTGCCGCCAATTGCTCCAGCCCGATCAGGATTTCCATTGTTTCGCCCACCGCTGAGGCGTCGGGATCGGTCACGACTGCACCGACATGCGGTACAAGACGGATCAGGCCTTCGACTTCCAGCGTCTTCAATGCTTGACGCAGGGGCGTCCGCGATACTCCGAACTCTTTGCAAAGCTGCGGCTCAGATAATCGTTCTCCCGATTTCCAACGGTTCTCCACAATATCCTTCCGCAGTTGCGGGAGGATTTGATCGTGCATCGGAAGTGACCGGACCACCGTTCCTATGCGCGTTCCATTCACATCAGTCGTGCTCTTACGACCAGCCGCCATGGTTCACCTGAAGTCTCGTGTGCGCAGAAGCGGCCTTGACTCATTTCAATTTCCAAGATCGTATACGAAATACGATCCGTTGGGAACGTGCAATGAGTCAGGCCATGGGTGCGAAGGCACCGCAGGAACAGACCAAACAAGGCGTCGGTGCGTCGGTCAAGCGCAACGAAGACTGGCGCTATCTTAATGGTCAGGGCGAATATCTCGCCGACATTCAGATCGCAGGCATGGCCGAAGTTGCATTTCTGCGAAGTCCAATAGCGCATGGGCGCATTCGTTCGATCGAGGTACCGGAAGCTTATCGTAGGCAGGTGTTTTTCGCCGCGGACATCGACTTCACCAAGCCGATTCTTGCAGTCAGTGCGGCGAAGGGGTTCAATCCTTCGGATTATCCGGCGCTCACGTCCGACAAGGCACGCTTTGTCGGCGATCTTCTGGCGATCTGCGTTGCGCCGACAAGGGCGGAGGCCGAGGATATCGCGCAAGCCTGCATCATCGATTTCGAGGAGCTCCCGGCTGTCTGGGATATCGATGTTGCAACAGCGGAAGGCGCGCCGCGTGTGCACGATGGGTGGGTCGACAACATTTATGTCGAGACACGCATCGCGACCGGTGATTTGGAATCTGTCCGCGCTAAGGCGGAGGTCACCGTCCGTAAGAATTTGCGCATGGGCCGTCATGCCGGTGTGTCGATGGAAGGGCGCGGTGTGCTCGCGCATTACGACCGTCGCCTTGACGAATTGGTGGTTTATAGCTCGACTCAGTTTCCGCATGTGATCCGCACCGTGATGGCGGAATGCCTCGGAATTTCGGAAAGTAAGTTGCGGGTAATCGCGCCGGATGTCGGCGGCGGCTTTGGGCCGAAGAACAATTTTCATCCGGAAGAACTGGCGATCGCCGCGTTGTCGATGAAGCTTAATCGACCCCTTCGCTGGATTGAGGATCGCCGTGAGCACCTGATTGCTTCACCGCATGCGCGCGAACATCGTTATGAGCTCACCGCTTATGCGGATGCGAGGGGTCGTATCCTCGGCCTCGAAGCGATCGTGGTGGTCGACGCTGGCGCTTATTCGGTATGGCCATGGACTGCATCGATGGAGGCCGGCATGTCGGCGGGCATCATGACGGGTCCCTACGATATTCCGGTCTATCATTCGCGTGCGATCAGCGTCGCGACCAACAAGTCGCCGCTCGGACCCTATCGCGGTGTCGGTCGTAGCGGTGCATGCTTTGCCATCGAGACGCTTGTCGATGCGGTTGCGCGCGCCGTCAAACGCGAGCCTGTCGATGTTCGGATCGAGAACATGGTTCCCGCGTCGGCGATGCCCTACACATCCGCCACGCACAAACATTATGACAGCGGCGACTATCCCGAATGCGCCAAGCGGGCGCGGGACGCAATTGGGCTGGCCAACATTCGTGCGCGCCAACAGCGCGGTGAGCCGGATGGCCGCCTGATCGGCTTCGGTATGGCCAGCTATACCGAACAATCGGCGCATGGCACGGCGGAATGGGTCGCGCGCGGTCTGCCGGTGGTGTTCGGCTATGAGCCGGCGCTGGCGCGGTTTACACCAGACGGCAAGCTGATCTTGTTCGTGGGCATTCAAAATCATGGCCAGGGTTTAGAGACCACGTTGGCGCAAGTCGCTCACGAGGAGCTCGGCATCCCTGTAAAGGACGTGATCGTGCGTCATGGTGATAGCTCGGTATCGCCCTATGGCATGGGCACCTTCGCATCCCGCAGCATGACGATGGCAGGTGGTGCCGTGTCGGCTGCCTGCAAGATACTGGCTGAGAAGATCATCCGCATTGGTGCGCATTTATTGCAAGCTCCGAAAGACGCAGTGCGTCTTTCGGATGGCAAAGTGCATTTCGGTCAGCAGAGCGTGACATTCGCGGACATAGGGCAGGCGGCGTTTCTACATCCGGAACGACTGCCGGTCGGCGAGGAGCCGGCGCTGGAGGCGAATGCCGTCTATCAGCCCGGCCGCAGCACGGGTGCGTTCTCGTATGCATCTCACGCCTGCACTGTCGCCGTCGATCCAGGCACCGGCCATGTCGAGATTCTAGATTACGTCGTCTGCCACGATTGCGGCACCATGGTGAATCCCATGATTGTCGAAGCGCAAGTAGTCGGCGGCGTGGCGCAGGGGCTTGGCACAGCGCTGTATGAGGAAATTCCCTACGACGACAATGGGCAGCCGCTGGCCTCAACATTCCTCGATTACATGATCCCTGGGGCAACCGAAGTGCCGGATGTGCGGGTTCTGCATATGGAGACGCCGTCACCTCACACTCGCTTCGGCATCAAGGGAATGGGTGAAGGTGGAGCGATCGCGCCTCCTGCGGTGGTCATCAATGCCATCAACGATGCGCTGAAGTCGCTCGGTGTAGAGCTGGGCGAAACGCCAGCCACGCCGGATCGGGTCTTGCAGGCGATCGTCGCGCAGCGGGCCGTACAGTCATGAAACCTGCTCCCTTCAGCTATCATCGCGCTACATCGATCGACGATGCCGTAACGCAACTGGCGGCGACCGAAGCGATGACACGCCCGCTTGCCGGCGGGCAATCGCTAGTGCCGATGCTTAATCTTCGACTCGCGCCCATCGACAAACTCATCGATCTCAACCGTGTCGCGGATTTGAAGCGCGTCGAGGAGAGGGCTGACGCCATCCGCTATGGCGCGCTGCTCACACATGCCGCATTTGAAGATCGCCGCGTTCCGGACGCTAGCAATGGATTGATGCCCTTCGTCGGCTCCCAGATCGCCTATCGCGCTGTGCGCACACGCGGCACGATAGGGGGGGCTATCGCATTGGCCGATCCTGCGGCTGATTGGCTGACCACTGTCATTGCATTGGAAGCCGACATTGCGCTGGTGGGGCCGCAGGGACGGCGCACAGTAACTGGCACGGATTTCGCTATCGGTCCGTACATGACCGTACTGGATGATGGCGAGATCATTGAGGCGATCGTAGTGCCACGACGGCCAGCGAGCGAACGCTGGGGGCATTACAAAGTTGCACGCAAGACCGGCGAATATGCCGAGTCGATGGCAATTGCCCTGATCGATACGGCGTTGCGCAAGGCGCGCCTTGTCCTAGGAGCGGTCGATGGTGCACCGCTCGTGCTCGAACAAGCCGCGCGGGAAGTCGTCGCGGGACGATCGGACGATGCGCTGGCATCGGCTATCCGAGACGACATCGCTGCCAGTGGCCGCGAGTTCTCACCGGCAAAGTTGATGCTCCACGCAACTGCGGCGTTCCGTGCCGTTCAGAACGTCGGCAAGCGATGAAAACCACGATATCAGTAGCCATCAATGGCAAGACGCAGCAAGCGTCGGTCGAGCCGCGCACCAGTCTTGCGGATCTTCTGCGCGAGGAATTGCGACTGACCGCGACACATCTCGGCTGTGAACAGGGTGTTTGCGGCGCCTGCACGATTTTGATCGACGGCGAACCTGCGCGTGCCTGCATCACACTCGCCGTTACCGTCGACGGGACGGATATCCGCACGCTCGAGGGCTTCGAGCGGGATGCGTTGATGCGCATCATTAGAGAGTCGTTTCACGACAAGCATGGTCTGCAATGCGGCTTCTGCACGCCGGGCATGCTGATCAGCGCCTGGGATCTGCTGAAGCGGAAATCAAACCTCGGTGAGGCTGACATCCGTGTCGCGATGAGCGGAAATCTGTGTCGCTGCACCGGATATCAAGGCATCGTGCGGTCGATTAAATCCGCTTCCGAAAATTGGACCGCCGATCCAGACAACGCGCAGAAGTCCTACCGATGAAAATTGAGAAAAGCTTTGATCTCAATCATTCGCGTGACGTTGTCTGGCACAAAATGAACGACGTCTACGTCGTCGCCAATTGCCTTCCAGGTGCGTCGATTCTCGAAAAGGTCGACGACGGTCGCTACAAGGGGCGGATGTCGGTCAAGGTAGGGCCGATGGCTGCTTCCTTTGACGGAGAGATCGGCATCGAGAGCAACCCTCAGAACTGGACGGCGATCGTGTCCGGCAAGGGCGCCGATACGAGGTCGAGTTCACGAGCGAGTGGCAGCATGACCTATCGCTTGGGCGAGGCCGCGATACCCGGTGCGACCCGTGTTGACGTTGTCTCCGATATCAATCTCGCAGGTCCTCTTGCGCAATTTAGCAAGGGTGCGATCATGCAGGAGATCGCAAGCAGGATTACCGCTGACTTCGTTCGAAACTTCGACGCTCATCTGTCGGCAATATCCATCGCACCCGACGCGCCCGCACCTCAACCACAATCGAAATCGCTCGATGCTGGCAATTTGCTTTGGTCGGTCCTGCGAGGACGCATTCGCACATTCTTTGACAAGCTCTTTGGCCGCCCGTCGGCCGGTTCGTGACGCCGGGATATCAAGCTGAATAATTAGGGCAGGAGGAACTGATGTCGAAACGCAAGAGCCTACTGACTGGAGTTGTCGGACTGTCGCTTATCACGACGGGTGCAACAGCGCAGGAGACGATTAAGATCGGTTTGATTCAACCGCTGACTGGCTCTGTCGCCTATAACGGAACCACTGATGTCAACGGATCGAAACTGGCGCTGGATGAAATTAATGCAAAAGGCGGCATACTCGGTAAGAAAGTCGAGTTGGTGATTGAGGATGGGCAATGCCGTCCAGCCAATTCGGTCAATGCTGCTGAAAAATTAATTCAGCGTGACAAAGTGGTCGCACTGTCCGGAGCTTTCTGCAGCTCGGCGACGCTCGCGGTGATGCCGGTTGCCGCTAACTACAAACTGCCGTTGCTGACCGGCGTTTCTTCCAATGCCGAACTCACCGAGAAGGGCAATCGCTGGTTCTTCCGCGCAACCGAAACGGATGCGCTGCTCGCAAAATCATTTGCCCGCATTCTGTTCGATCAGTTGAAGCTGCGTAAGGTTGCCTATATCGGCGTGAACGACGATTGGGGTCGCGGGGGCGTTGCTGAATTCGAAAAGCAAATGACCGCGCTCGGCGCGACAACCGTAATGAAAGAGTATTTCGAGCACGGCACGTCGGATTTCTATACTCTGTTGACCAAGCTGCGCGCCTCCGGTGCCGATGGAGCTTTCGTCGCTGCCGAGACGCAGGATGGGTCGATCTTCGTCAAGCAGAAGGCCGAGCTTGGCGTTCAGACCAAGGTATTCGGCGTTGGCTCGTGGGCAACCGCCGACTTTATCAAGCTGACCGGTGCCTCCTCCGAGGGCATCTATGCCGCGGTGCCTTATGCTTCAACGATGACGACGCCGAAGAACAAGGCGTTCGTCGAGGCATATACGGCGCGCTACAAGGAAGCCCCCGGCAAGTATTCGGCCGCCGGATACAATGCGATCAATATTCTTGCAGACGCGATCGCGCGCGCCGGCTCGACCGACCCGGAGAAAATCCGGGAGGCACTTACTAAGACAAAATATGAAGGACCAAACGGCCACTTCGAATTCGACGAAAAAGGACAGGCCAGCGGCTTCACGGTGGTTCTTGTTCAGCTTCAAAAAGGTGTCCCGGTCGTCGCGGCCAGCACCACGGTCGAGCGCTGAGAATCGTTGCGGAGACGGCTCTGCCGTCTCCGCATATTGCTGAGGGGTGTGACGCGCAGTCACGCCATCGCGCGGGGACTGGCGATGGATCTTTTTCTTCAACTATTGGCCAATGGTCTCGTTATCGGGACATTCTATGCATTGTCGGCGCTTGGCCTGACGCTGGTCTTCGGACTGATGCGCGTGGTCAATTTCGCGCATGGCGAATTGTACGTTGTCGGTGGATTGATCGGCTGGGCGCTTACCGAAATCGCAGGCCTCAATTTCTTTCTCACATTGGCGCTCGTCGTCGCAAGCCTGGGGGCCGGCGGTTATCTGATTGACCGTTTTCTCATGAACCGAGTGCGTGGGCAGGGTGAAGAGCCGACCATTCTTCTGACGATCGGCCTCTCGATATTTCTTACCAATACGGCTCTGCTGATCGTTGGAACCGCGCCGCAGAAAGTCCTGTCGCCGTTTGAGAACAAACCTCTGTTTCTGGGTCCCGTGGTTATCACACAATCGCGTCTGGTGCTGGTTGCGATCTGTGCAGCGCTGATCCTTGGTGCACATCTGCTGATCCAGAAGACGACGCTCGGCCGGGCCATGCGCGCGACCTTTCAGGACTCGATGGCCGCTCAGCTCGCGGGAATCCGAACCGGCCATATCTATGGCTTTACTCTTGCGCTTGGCGCTGCGCTGGCCGGTGCCGCAGGAATGTTGCTAGGCTCCATCTATGTGGCGCAAGCAACGATTGGCGGCGTGGTCAGTTTGAAGGCCTTTGTGGTCGTGATTTTGGGTGGAATGGGTAGTTTCGCCGGCGCAATCATTGGCGGGCTCATCCTGGGCGTGTCCGAGGCGCTGTGGGGTGGCTACATCGCAACCGGCTATGTCGATGCCATTGGCTTTGCGCTTGTCATCGTCATGCTGCTGGTGCGCCCCTATGGATTGTTCAGCAAACAGACCGAGCGTGCGTGATGACATTCGAACGCAACTTCCTTCTTGTGGGTCTCGCACTGGCGCTGATTGTACCGCTGTTCGCCCAGAATGAATATGCAATGCATATCGGCGTGCTCATCATGTTCTCGGTGATGCTCGCGACAAGTTTCAATCTCATTGTCGGCTATGTCGGCGAGTTCCCGCTGGGTCACACCGCTTTTCTGGGTATCGGCGCCTATACTGCAGCCCTGTTCTCGGCGCGTCTCGGCATGCCGCTTCAAGTCACCGTCGTTGCGGCAGCCATTGTCGCGGCAATATTTGGCCTTGTGATCGGAGCCATCACGCTGCGGCTTCGGGGACCATTTTTCGTAATCGTGACTCTTTGCTTTGCAGAGGTCTTGCGTCTGATTGCCAATAACTGGATTGGCCTCACCAACGGTCCCATGGGGATTTCGGGCATCGAGAAGCCGGGATGGATGTCTGGTGGCAGCGTCCTGCAGCAGAAGGTCTCGTTCTACTATGTCGGTCTTCTGCTCGCTGTAGTTTCGCTCTACGTGTCATACCGGTTCGTCTATTCCAATGTTGGCCGGGCAGCGATAGCGGTCCGTGAGAACAGGTTTGTCGCGCAGTCGGTCGGAATCTGGCCATTCTATTTCGGCCTAATTACCTTTGTGCTTGCCGCAGCGATCAGCGGCGTTGCCGGCGGGTTCTACGCGCACTACGTCTCGTTCGTCGGTCCGGAGGTATTCGGGTTCTCCTTTATGATCTCGATGATCATCATGGTGCTGGCGGGCGGGAAGGGCACATTGGTCGGGCCAGTTGTCGGCGCGGTGATCGTCGTGTTGCTCGAAGAATATCTCCGAGACTTCAAGGAGCTACGCTTCTCGATTTTCGGGTTGATGGTGATTGCAGTCGTGCTGTTCCTGCCGCGCGGCCTGATGGGCTTCATCACCCGGCGTCACGAGAGATACGCGCGCACCTCTCCGACACCCGTAGCCGCGGAGACATCGAATGCTTGAAATCAGAGGCTTGTCCAAGCAATTCGGTGGTTTGTCTGCATTGTCGGATGTGACGTTCGGTATCCGCAAAGGCGAAATCCTGAGCCTGATCGGGCCGAATGGCGCGGGCAAAACCACCTGTCTCAATCTCATCACCGGGTTCTATCGGCCGACGACAGGGGAAATCCGATACGGCGCGACAGACATCACCGGTCACGCTCCATACGCTATCGCGCAATCCGGTCTGATCCGCACCTTCCAGAAGACCAATGTACTGAAGGGCCTGACGGTGTTCGGCAATGTGTTGACTGCGCGGCATCGCCATGGCGACACATCGGTTTTGCGCGCATTCTTCCCGGGCAAGGCGCAGCGTAGGCAGGAAAAGCAGTTGCGTGACGAAGCGGCCGCTATCGTCGAAACGGTTGGCCTTGGTCGGCGTATGGATGCAGAAGCGGATTCGCTGTCGTGCGGCGAACTCCGGTTGCTTGAGGTCGCGATTGCGCTTGGCGCTGGTCCGCGATTGTTGATGCTCGATGAGCCGGCGGCCGGGCTCAACACGCAGGAGGCACAGCAGCTGGGTGCTGTATTGAGACGGTTGATCGGCAGTAGCGTGGAGGCGATGCTGTTGGTCGAGCACAACATGGCCCTGGTGATGGAGGTTTCGGATCGCATCGTCGTGCTGAATTTTGGTCGCAAGATCGCGGAAGGCACTCCGACTGATGTGCGAAATAATTCCACGGTTGTTGAGGCCTATCTTGGCAGGCCAGCGGCATGAATGTTCCCATTCTTGAGGTACGAAACCTCCATGCCGCCTACGGCAAAGTACGAGCGCTGAATGATATCAACATTCGTGTCGAGCCGGGCGAGGTCGTCGCATTCATCGGTGCCAATGGAGCGGGCAAGAGCACGACGCTCCGCGCTATCTCTGGTTTGCTCGCGCCCACCGCAGGTGACATCCTGTTTAATGGAGCACCGATCGCGCGGCGACGCCCGGACGTCATTGTGAGGGGCGGTATCGCGCATTGCCCGGAAGAGCGACACGTTTGGCCGGATCTGTCAGTGCAGGACAATCTCGGTCTCGGTGCTTATATCTGCAGCGACCGCTCGGAAATTGCACGCCGGATGGAGATGGTGCTGGAGCGTTTCCCGCGCCTGCGCGAACGGTTGACCCAGTTTGCAGGAACATTGTCTGGCGGCGAACAGCAAATGCTTGCAATTGGCCGAGCACTAATGTCGGCGCCGCGCCTTCTGCTGCTCGACGAGCCAAGCCTTGGTCTCAGTCCGCTGATTACCCAAGAGGTGCTATCAGCGATCCGTCAACTGCGCGATCAGGGCATCACCATCGTTCTGGTTGAGCAGAATGTGCACAATGCGTTGTCGGTTGCGAGTCGGGCTTACGTATTCGAGACCGGACGCGTCGTAGCGCAAGATAGCGCGCAAGGGTTGTTGAACAACCCAGACTTGCTGCGCGCTTACCTCGGCGGCTAAGGCTCATTACACGGATAATGTTTGCAAAGTTCCTGAGTCTGTTTGTTTCGGAAATTTTATTCCGGCATTCTGATGAATGAAATTGGTCTGCGGCCGATATAGGTCAGCGTCCGGAACTGTCCTTGGAATAGCGTTGCTGCCGTTCGTCGTATCCGAACGCTAGTATTCGGACAGTGTTCAAACGCGGGGAATAGATGTTCTGTTTGACTAGGAAAAGGAGCGGTCGGAATATTGGCTGTGCGTTCGCTGTACTGCATCTGCAGCGATAATCGACCGTAGAAGCCTCATCCGGCTCAACGGCGGTGTCGGAAGGGCTTGGCGCGGCTGCTGGGTTACCATTGTATGCGGTCATGCCGACAACGACCCGCGCCGGCCGGTTAGTATCAAGGAATTTTCTAAGACGAGGCTCGCTTGCCTACACGAACTGACCTTCTTCTCCGACGCCAATCTTGACGTCGAGCAATGAGGTGCTCGACAGCAAGGCATCCAGCACCATCGCGCGCGAGGAACGTACTTGGTCAATGGTGACCCGCTCAGCCGTTTCAGCATCGCCTTCGGCCAGTGCAACGATAATTGATTGATGCTCGGAATGCATCTCACTGCCGCGGTCGCGCAGAGAGAGGCCAAAATGGAACATCCGCTCGAGCTCCATGAGCGTCTGTTTCAGAACTGCGACGAGCCGCTCATTACCGGTGGCAGCTGCGATGCTGAGATGAAAATCGCTATTGCGTTGTAGGAAGACCGCTTCGCTTTCCTTGTTGCCAGGCTGATAGTCCGTGCGACACAGCCGATCCAGGCGGTGAAGATCGGCGGAGTCGACCCGCCCAGCCGCGAGCTTGACGCAGGCCACCTCGACAATTTCCCGAAGCTGGAACAGATCGTTGAGATCGCGCAGGGTGATCGGCTTGACGCGATAGCCCTGGCGACGCACCGGCTGGAGTAAACCGATGAGCGACAGACGATCCACAGCAGCTCTGGCCGCTGCCCGGCCAACGTTGAACTGGCTTGCAAGATCAACCTCGGTCACGATCGATCCGGGCATCAGCTCACAACGCACGATGGCCTTGTGAATAGCATCGAAAGCTATGTCACTTTGCCGCAAGCTGGTCTGAGCCTTTTTCCGAGGGGGGTCTGCGAGCGATACAACATGTCCCATGTATGAATTCTAGCAGGAGGTATAAGGCGAAGCAATGCTTTGGAAATGTCAAAGGCCGATCAAAAACATCCTCGCTATGCGAATCACGCAGTTTATTAGCCAGCCATTTGCCGATAATAGAAGCCACTGAGCACTAGACACCAGTCATTTAAACATCTATAAAAGCAACTTAGAACATATCAGAGGGAGATTTTGATGTTGCCTACCACGATGCGTGCCTTGGTTCTCGATGCTCACGGAAATCTGGATAACCTGAAGGTCGTTGAGGACAAGCCCGTGCCGGTTGCGGCGCCGGGGCATGTCGTTATCCGCGTCAAGGCCTCATCGTTCAACTATCATGATGTGTTCACCGTCCGTGGCATGCCCGGCATCAAAGTCCCACTTCCGGTCGTGATCGGTCTCGATATGGCCGGCGAGATCAGCGAGGTCGGCAGCGGCGTGACCGGCTGGAGCAAGGGCGACCGCGTCCTCGTCAATCCGCTCAATAAGAAGAAAGGTCTTATGGGCGAGATGATGGACGGTGGCATGGCCGAGTACTGCGCGGTCGATGCTGAGCAGCTCATCCGCATGCCCGATGGCGTCTCCTATGAGGATGCGGCTTCTTTGCCGGTGGCCTACGGAACCGCGCACCGCATGATCATCACCCACAACACCATCAAGAAGGGCGACCGCGTTTTGGTGCTGGGTGCTTCAGGAGGTGTTGGCACCGGCTGCGTCCTGCTTGCCAAGCACTTGGGCGCGGAAGTCATCGCGTGCGCCGGTGGTGAGGACAAGATGCAGCGTCTGCGCGATCTCGGCGCCGACGAGGTGATCAACTATAAGGAGGTCGATTTCTCCAAGTGGGCCGTCGAGAAGTATGGCAAGCCGCAGCGCCGCACTTATGAAGGTGGCGTTGACGTCGTGATCAATTTCACGGGCGGCGACACTTGGGTCCCATCGCTGCGCTGCCTGAAGCGTGGCGGCAAGCTGCTGGTATGCGGCGCGACCGCCGGCCACGATCCGAAGGAGGACTTGCGTTACGTGTGGAGTTTCGAGCTCCAGATCATCGGCTCGAACAGCTTCTACGACGACAACCTGGCCGATCTGATGCGGATGATCGCGGAAAAGAAGCTCCGTCCTGTCGTGGACAAGGTGCTTCCGCTCGACAAGGCTGCCGAGGGCCTGCGGATGATCGAGAACCGCGAAGTGCTGGGCAAGGTGGTGGTTACGCCTTGATTCACGATCGCCCAAAGGAAACGCAAGGGATAAAAAAATGACAGAAAAACTGACACCGGCCGCCGTCGAGGCAATGCTTACCAAGGGCCCCTTCCATCAATGGCTGGGCATAAAAGTTCAGAAGGTCGATGAAGAGGGTATCGAGCTGACCGCGACGTGGCGAGAAGAGTGGGTGGTGAACCCGGAGCGTCGCTACACTCACGGCGGCATCCTTGCAGCGCTTGTCGATCTCACAGCGGACTGGGCTCTCGTGTCCCACACCGGTCGCGGCGTACCGACGATCGACATGCGGGTCGACTATCATCGCGCGGCGATGCCGGGCGATCTCGCAGCCAAAGGACGCATCGTCAAGATGGGCGGGCAGTTTTCTGTCGCCGAGGCGAGCGTCTACGATAAGGATGGGAAGCTGTTGGCCAGTGGCCGCGGCGTTTATCTGACCACTCCCCCCAAAGCCTAAGCGGGGGAGCCGTGGCAGGCCCAGTCGATGGCGGCCATGCTCTCGGT
>JAFAFP010000244.1 GCA_023423415.1 Pseudomonadota bacterium
ACCTTGCGCACGCGGTTGATACGGCGCTCGGCATTGGTGAAGGTGCCGTCCTTCTCCAGGAAAGTAGAGCCTGGCAGGAAGACGTGGGCGTAGCGCGCGGTCTCGTTGAGGAACAGGTCGTGCACCACCACGCATTCCATCGCCGCCAGACCCGCGGACACATGCTTGGTATCGGGATCGGACTGCAGAATGTCCTCGCCCTGGATGTAGATGCCCTTGAACGTGCCCTCGACCGCGGCGTCGAGCATGTTGGGGATGCGCAGCCCGGGTTCGTTGTCCAGCTTCACGCCCCAAAGGCTCTCATAGATCTCGCGTGTCGCATCGCCGGAGATGTGGCGATAGCCCGCAAGCTCGTTCGGGAACGAGCCCATGTCGCAGGCGCCCTGCACGTTGTTCTGGCCGCGCAGCGGATTCACGCCGACGCCTGCGCGACCGATATTGCCGGTGCACATGGCGAGGTTGGCGATCGCCATCACCGTGGTCGAGCCCTGGCTGTGCTCGGTGACGCCGAGACCATAATAGATCGCCGCGTTGCCGCCGGTGGCGTAAAGGCGCGCCGCCTCGCGAATGGTCTGCGCCGGAACACCCGAGAGCTTCGACACCTCTTCCGGGCTATGGCGCGGATCGGCCACGAACTCGGCCCAGTGCTGAAATTCCTCCCAGTCGCAGCGCTCGCGGATGAACGCCTCATCGAACAGGCCTTCGGGGACTATGACATGCGCCAGCGAGGTGACGACCGCGACGTTGGTGCCGGGCAACAATGCGAGATGATGCGCGTCCTCGATATGCGCGGACTGCACCATCTCGATGCGGCGCGGATCGATGACGATCAGCTTGGCGCCCTGGCGAATGCGCTTCTTCAGCCGCGATGCGAACACCGGATGCGCCGAGGCCGGATTGGCGCCGATGATCAACGCAACGTCGGTCTCCTCGACCGAGTCGAAGTTCTGCGTACCGGCCGAGGTGCCGAAAGCCTGGCCGAGGCCATAGCCGGTCGGCGAATGGCATACGCGTGCGCAGGTATCGACGTTGTTGTTGCCGAAGCCGGCGCGGATCAGCTTCTGGACGAGGAAGGTCTCCTCGTTGGTGCAGCGTGACGAGGTGATGCCGCCGACGGAATTCTTACCGTATTTCGCCTGAATGCGCTTGAACTCGGAGGCGGCGTAACCGATCGCCTCGTCCCAGCTCACCTCGCGCCACGGCTCGTGGATGCTGGAGCGGATCATCGGATTGAGGATCCGCTCCCTGTGGGTCGCATAGCCCCAGGCGAAACGGCCTTTCACGCAGGAATGACCGCGGTTCGCTTCACCGTCCTTGTACGGCACCATGCGCACCAGCTCTTCACCGCGCATCTCGGCCTTGAAGGCGCAGCCGACACCGCAATAGGCGCAGGTGGTCACCACCGAATGCTCGGGCTTACCGATCTCGATGACCTTCTTCTCGTTCAGTGTCGCGGTCGGGCAGGCCTGCACGCAGGCACCGCAGGACACGCATTCCGAACCCAAAAAACTCTCATTCATGCCGGGCGACACGCGGCTGTCGAAGCCGCGACCCGAAATCGTCAGCGCGAAGGTGCCCTGCACTTCCTCGCAGGCGCGCACACAGCGCGAACAGACGATGCATTTCGAGGGATCGTAGGTGAAGTACGGATTGGATTCGTCCTTCGCCAGCCAGTTCGCATTGGCGACACCATCCGTCTTGGCAAAGACATGGTTTTCGCCTTCATAGCCGTACAGCACGTCGCGCAGGCCGACCGCACCGGCCATGTCCTGCAATTCGCAATCGCCGTTGGCCGAGCAGGTCAGGCAGTCGAGCGGGTGATCGGAGATATAAAGCTCCATCACGCCCTTGCGCAGTTTCTGCAGGCGGTTCGTTTGCGTCTTGACCACCATGCCCGGCGCGACCGGCGTGGTGCAGGAGGCCGGCGTCCCGGCACGGCCCTCGATCTCGACCAGACAGAGACGGCAGGAGCCATAGGCATCGAGCATGTCGGTGGCGCAAAGCTTCGGGATCTGCGTCCCCATCTCCATCGCCGCGCGCATGATCGAGGTGCCTTCCGGCACCGTCACCTGATGCGCATCGATGGTCAGGGTGACCATCTTCTCGGTCTTCGGGCGGGGCGTGCCGTAATCGATCTCATGAACGAGCGACATGATCGTCTCCTTTATTCCGCGGCTTCAAGGCGCGTGGGCGCCGCGCCGAAATCTTCAGGGAAATGGTTCAGCGCGCTCATCACCGGATAGGGCGTGAAGCCTCCGAGCGCGCAGAGCGAACCGAACTTCATGGTGTTGCAGAGATCTTCCAGCACGGTCAGGTTTTCGGCGCGCTTCTCGTTCCTGACGATGCGATCGATGGTTTCGACACCGCGGGTCGAGCCGATGCGGCAGGGCGTGCACTTGCCGCAGGATTCGATGGCGCAGAACTCCATCGCGAACCGCGCCTGCTTCGCCATATCGACACTGTCATCGAACACGACGATGCCGCCATGACCGATCAAACCGTCGCGCGCGGCAAAGGCTTCGTAATCGAACGGCGTATCGAACATCGACGGCGGGAAATAGGCGCCGAGCGGACCGCCGACCTGCACCGCCCGCACCGGGCGGCTGCTGGCGGTGCCGCCGCCGATCTCCTCGACCAGTTCGCCGAGCGTGATGCCGAAGGCAACTTCGAACAGGCCGCCATGCCTGATGTTGCCGGCGAGCTGGATCGGCATCGTACCGCGCGAGCGGCCCATGCCGAAGTCCTTGTAGAAGGCCGCGCCCTTGTCGAGCACGATCGGCACGGTCGCGAGCGACAGCACGTTGTTGATGACGGTCGGCTTGCCGAACAAGCCGTGATGTGCCGGCAGCGGCGGCTTGGCGCGCACCAGCGCGCGCTTGCCTTCCAGACTTTCCAGCAGCGAGGTCTCCTCGCCGCAGACATAGGCGCCGGCGCCGGACCGCACTTCGAGATCGAACACATAATCCGAGCCGGCGATCGACTTGCCGAGCATGCGGCCACGCCGAGCCACTGCGATGGCTTCATTCAGCGCTGCAATGGCGTGGGGATATTCGGACCGGACGTAGATATAGCCCTTGGTGGCGCCGACGGCGATGCCGGCAATTGTCATGCCTTCGATCAGGACGAACGGATCGCCCTCCATGATCATGCGGTCGGCAAAGGTGCCGCTGTCGCCCTCATCCGCATTGCAGACGATATATTTCTGCGGCGCGATGGTCTGCGCCACCGTGCGCCACTTGATGCCGGTCGGAAAGCCGGCGCCGCCGCGGCCGCGCAGGCCGGACTGGAACACTTCCTCGACAATGGCTTCGGGCCCAATGGCCAGTGCGCGTTCGAGTCCGCGATAACCGCCATGCGCCCGATAATCGTCGAGCGAAACCGGATCGGTGATGCCACAACGCGCGAACGTCAGACGGGTCTGGCGCTTCAGCCAAGGAATGTCGTCGGTGGGACCAAGGCAGAGCCGATGCGCACCGCCATCCAGCATGCCGGCGTCGAGAAGCTCGTCGATGTCGCCGGCATCGACCGGTCCATATGCGACGCGGCCCTTCGCCGTTGCGACCTCGACCATCGGCTCGAGCCAGTAAAGCCCGCGCGAGCCGTTGCGGACGATCTCGATCGAGAGGCCGCGCTGCTTTGCAGCCCTCTCCAGCGCAACCGTAACCTCATCGGCGCCGACGGCGACCGCGCCCGCATCGCGCGGAATGAAAATGCGAATGCTCATCGCTGCGCCTCCGCAACCAGTGAATCCATCCGCTTTTCGTTGAGGCGGCCAACTACGCGACCATCCAGCATGGCCGACGGCGCCATCGCGCACAGACCAAGGCAATAGATCGGCTCGAATGTCACGCGGCCATCGGCTGTGGTATCGCCAAGCGACACACCGAGCTTCGTTTCGGCGCGCGCGATCAGCGCATCGCAGCCCATCGACTGGCAGGCCTCGGCACGGCAGACTTTCAGAACATGCCGTCCGGCAGGCGCGCGCCGGAAGTCATGATAGAAGGTGATGACGCCGTGCACCTCGGCCCGCGATAGATTGAGTTTATCGGCAATCAGCGGCGCGGCATCTTCGGGGACACAACCAAATGTGTCCTGAAATGCATGCAAAATCGGCAGCAGCGGGCCTTCGCGATCCGTCAATTCCGCGATGATGGCTGAGGCACGATCGACATTCCAAGGTTCGAATACCGGCACTACTTCCGCTTTCTCTGCACATCAGAATGCGCAAAAAACTAGCTGAAAGCCGTGCTTAATCAATGCAGTGGGCACAATGGTTCGATTAAGAAACCCAATTGGCGGCGCGATAGCCAGACGCAATGAATAGATCGCGACCGTTAATTCACGTTGCCAAATGCGGCGAGACGCTGGTTCGTGGATGGCAGCGACAATACGCCGGCCAGCTGACGCGCTTCGGTGATCAGCGCTCCGATCAGCGGCGTTGTGACCTGGCGTTCCGGAATGACCAGGCCCACCGCATGGGTGGCGGCGGGTTCAACGATCGGAATCGATCGGATGCTGTCGGTCAAACCCAGTGTATCGGCGAGCTTGGCCGGCATGATGCTGGCCCATTGCCCCGTGCGCACATGGGCGAACAGCACGATCATTGAATTCGATTCGAGCGTCGGCGAAGGCTCGACACCGGCGGTGCGCAACAGCTTGTCGATGATGCGACGGTTCTGCATCGTCGGCGTCAAGAGACAAAGCGGCACCTTGCCGACTTCGGCCCAGGTCACCTGATCGCGGTTTCCAAGCGCGCCGTGCGGGGATGTAAGGAGTCTGTATTCTTCCTCATACAGCGGCACCGTGCTGACCCGCCCCAACGGCTCATTATCGAGATACGTGATGCCGGCATCGACCTCGAGATTGTCGATCATGCTCAGCACTTCGATCGAGGTTTGCGAAAGGATGCTGAACTTCACCTCCGGATGCTTGGCGCGATAAGGCGTCGTCAGCATCGCGCTCATCGCCAATGCGGTCGGGATCGCCGCGATCCGAAGATGTCCAGACAGACCGCGCTTGAGCGCTTCGACGTCCTGATGCAAGGCCCGCGTATCGGCGACGATGCGCCGGGCCCATTCGAGCACACGCTCGCCCTCCGGCGTGAAGCCGCGAAACCGCGCCCCGCCCCGCTGCACCAGCAGCACCCCGAACGAATCTTCCAGCGTCCTGATCGCGATCGACAACGTTGGCTGACTGACACCGCGGATTTCGGCGGCCCGGCCAAAATGGCGTTCACGGGCCAAAGCGATGAGGTATTCGAGTTTTTCAATCATGAAGAATGAGAAATCTCCTTGGGGCGAGCCCATAGATAACTTCCGCGCTAAGGCTGCAAGCGTCCGATTGAAATTGAACGATTGAGAAATGCTATGATGGCAGGGAGTGCAATAGCCCCATGCTATGGATGTTCATCCCTCCGCGACGCGATGCCTAATGGCAGCGCCTTTGCAGACGTCGAAATTCACGATTCCGGCGTGTTCCGCGCCAGACAGGGGCGTTGTCGTGAATATTATGCAGGGAGCTTCACGTCAGCGTGGCGACCATATTGATGTGTAGAGCTAAAAGTTTGGATTGCTTTGGGACGAGTCCGGCATTTCTAACTCACACGCATCCGATCGTCTTCACCACCTTATGTAGGCCCGCCAGGGCCGGCTCGATAACGGCGCGATCGGCTGTTTCGGAGTAAAGGACGTAAGCGGGATAGACGATCTCCGGCGCATCGCGCACCAACTGCAACTGGCCCGTCGCCAGATAGGGGGTAACTGCTCCGCGCCGGAAATATCCTCGTCCGCCCGCCCTGAGCAGGTAGTTCAAGGCGAGGGGACCGAGATCGATGAACAGACCCGGTTCATAGGCCATGTGGAGACCGGCGCGCTGCTGCGCGGCAAACTGCGGTCCCCAATCGACATAAATAAATTCGTCCGGCGTGGCGCCGTCATCCGGTGCCAGAGAATTTCTCACCAGCACTAGCGTTTCCTCGAGCAGCAGTTCGATTTGAAAACCTTGCTCAAGGCGAGGCGAATACACGATAGCAAGATCAAGGATACCGGATCTAATGAAATCCATCAGTTGCTCCGGGAGAGCGACCTTCGCTCGTACGGCGATGTCCTTGTGAGCTTGTCGCATCCAGACAAGCCAGTCGATCAATAGCGGATTCCAGAGACTGAGCTCGCCGCCGATCGCAACGATCCCGCGATGGCCCGGCGGCAGCGCGATCTGATGGCGCGCCCGCTCCCATACCTGCACAAGCGTCAACGCATAGTTCTGGAAATCATCGCCGGCGGCGGTGAGATGGGCACCGCTCTTGTTCCGCACGAACAGCTGGCGTCCGAGTTCTTCCTCGAGCGCTTTTATGCGTGCGCTCACTGTCGTTTGGGTCACGTTCAGGCGCTCTGCGGCGCGCACGAAGCTGCCGGTTCGAATGATTTCCAGAAATGTCCGGGCTCGATCGATATCCATTGCACGACCATTTAAGTGCAAAAGTTTTCATATGATCTAACATTTAATTTCGTTTGGCCCAAATTCACCGGCCGACCTATTCTTCTCTTTAGCGGGCCGAACGCAGCGTGTGCCGGAAGGCCGCCATCGAAATCCGCGCAGCGGATAAGCCCCGATCCGATTGGCCGCCTCCGCAGAAAGGAGAATGACATGCCTCCCAACGCCGAACCGGACGTACGACAGCTTGCGCTCAACGAGACGCAAGAGGTGCTCCGGCGATTTTTCATTCGCTCCTTGTTTGTGCTTTTTCTCCCGTTCTTCCTGCAGATCGAGTTCTGGCCGACCGTCACGATGCTGATGTTCGTCGGCGGCTTCAGTTGCACATGGGTTGCGATCCTCAGAGAGGAATCCGTGCTCGGTCCTTCCTTGACCTACTGGGATGAAGCGGCTGGCCACTACGGCATCTTCTTTCTTTTGTCGGCGGCGAACAAAGGGGTCGCGGCATAACCATGTTGCGGTTTTGAAGATGGCACGGAGTCCTGTTAACTCCGGCGAGGCCTGACCCCGCTGCAACTTCACTCATGAATGAAGGTACGCGGGCAACGGCGGCTGCAAAGCGCGTCTGAATGTTGTGCGCCAAAAATTTCGGACGCGTGGTCGATGGTACGTGAGGAGAACGCGACATGGAAGCGGCGGTTGTGTCATCCGGCAGTCATGATCCCCACGGCTGGCGGCGCTGGCTGTTCTCCACAAATCACAAGGATATCGGAACGCTGTATCTCATCTTCTCCTTCATGGCCGGTCTCGTCGGCCTGGGTCTTTCGGTCGCGATGCGTATCGAACTGCAGGAGCCGGGCATTCAAATATTTGCCGATGCCCAACGCTACAATGTCATGGTGACGGCGCATGGCCTGATCATGATCTTTTTTACACTGATGCCGGCGTTGATTGGCGGATTCGGCAACTGGCTCATCCCGCTGATGATCGGCGCGCCCGATATGGCATTCCCGAGATTGAACAACATCTCGTTCTGGCTTCTTCCGTCTTCCTTCGTTCTTTTTATTGTGTCGATGTTCGTCGAAGGCGCTGCCGGCACCCCCGGCTTCGGCGGTGGATGGACCATGTATCCGCCTCTGTCATCCATCGGCCATCCCGGGCCGGCGATGGACTTCGTCATTCTCTCGCTGCACATCGCTGGCGCGTCGTCGATCCTGGGTGCGATCAATTTTATCACCACGATCTTCAATATGCGCGCGCCCGGCATGACCTTGCACAAGATGCCGCTGTTCGCCTGGGCCATGCTGGTGACCGCATTTATGCTGCTGATGTCGCTGCCGGTTCTTGCGGGCGCGATCACAATGGTGCTGACGGACCGTAATTTCGGCACGACATTCTTCGACCCGGCCGGTGGCGGCGATCCGCTTCTGTATCAGCATCTGTTCTGGTTCTTCGGTCACCCGGAGGTTTACATCATGATCTTGCCGGGCTTCGGGATCATCAGCCAGATCGTCGCGACATTCAGCCGGAAGCCCGTGTTCGGTTACCTCGGCATGGCCTATGCCATGGTCGCGATCGGGATCATCGGTTTCCTGGTTTGGGCGCACCACATGTTCACGGTCGGAATGAGCTCTTCAACGCAAGCCTATTTCACGGCCGCAAGCATGGTGATCGCGGTGCCGACCGGCGTGAAGGTGTTTTCGTGGATCGCAACGATGTGGGGCGGTTCGATCGATCTGCGCACGCCGATGCTCTGGGCGCTCGGCTTCGTTTTTCTGTTTACGATCGGTGGCGTGACCGGTGTCGTGCTCGCAAATGCCGGAATCGATATCGTCCTGCAAGACACCTACTATGTCATCGGGCACTTCCACTATGTCCTGTCACTCGGCGCGGTTTTTGCGATCTTTGCCGGATGGTATTTCTGGTTTCCGAAGATCACTGGCTATCTCTACGACGAGGCGGTCGGCAAACTACATTTCTGGGTCACCTTTATCGGCGTGAACATTCTCTTCTTTCCGCATCACTTTCTGGGACTGGCGGGAATGCCGAGACGCTATGTCGATTATCCGGACGCTTTCTCAGGATGGAATTTTTTATCCTCCATTGGAGCCTATATCACTGCAGGAGGCGTTCTCATCTTCGTCTATGGGGTTGTACGCGCGTTCATGCGCGGCGCGCCTGCCGTTGCCAATCCGTGGGGGCGCGGTGCAACGACCCTGGAATGGACGCTCTCATCGCCACCGCCATTTCATCAGTTCGAGAAGCTGCCTCTCATTCATTGAATTCACCGATCGGATTTCAAGAAATGGACGGACATCTCTTGCTTGAGGACTGGCATGGTGCACTCGCGAGGGCGTTGCTCCGAAGCGGGGGCGACGCGATCATCGCTTGCGATAGCGATGGTTTCATCCGGTTCTGGAATCCGGGCTCCGTCCGGATATTCGGATACACGGAAGACGAGGCGGTCGGTCACTCGCTCGACATCATCATCCCGGAACGGATGCGCGCTCGCCATTGGCATGGTTACCGGACAATGATGAGCAGCGGTCAAAGCCGCTACAGCGGTGGAGACGTGCTGGCTGTGCCGGCCCTGCGTAAGGATGGTTCGCAATTGTCGGTGGAATTTACAATCATGATCCTGAAAGGGGCCCACGGCGACATTCGTGGTCTCGGTGCTGTGATGCGGGACGTGACGGCACGGTTTGATGAGATCAAAGCGCTGCGGCGGCAATTGCGGCCATAAGATTTCGCGCTCGAAACTGCTCGTTGTTCCGCTTGCCAGCCCTCATGCATGCAGTCGTTATCGACGACCTCTCGCCTACGCACATCAATCTTTCCGGAGCGGATGCCCGATCCGAACGAGGCATCGAGTGCCAGCAATCACTACTATGAACACAGGCAGTCCCTTTGTCGTCATCTGTAAAAAAAATGGGAAAATGCCGAGGATGTTGAGGACTATACTCACGACGCCGAGCAGCATTGCACCGATCAAGTGCTGCACCATAGCGGCGCATCCGCGGAAAAGCGTCGCGCCACCCAGAACGACTGCAACCACGTCGAGTTCGAAGCCATTGCCAGCATTGGGATAACCGGCTCCAAGACGCGCCCGAGCCGTGAGCACTTCGTCGTGGAATCTGCAGGTGTCACGCGCGGTGATCGGCTACACTGCAACGTTGCCGTCGCCGCCAGCGAGCTTGTGCACAAAGAAATTAAAAAGCGGGACAGGGATGTCTAGATGCTCAAATTCAAGCTGGCGAATAGTTGTGATCTAGGTCTTACGATCAGCTTGGTCGAACATCATGCCGCCGACGTACCCGTCCGTGGCGTCGTGCGGCTCGGCTTTCAGCTCAACAGCGACATTGTCGCCATTAGATTAATTTAAAACACGAGCCATAGATGACGAATAGCTCCGCCTGCCGCATAGAGGATCAGGAAATAGTATAGGATGTACAAATTGTACGTTTGACCGTTACCTGTGTAGAGCCTTCTTACTCGGGGGGTGAGGACGACGAGGCTGGCCCAGAACCGGCTGGTCCAGAACCGGCTGGCCAAGGGCGGCGTCAGCGCCGCGATCATGGACTTGTAACCGTCGTAGAAACTCGATTGTACGGTCCCAGCGACCGGGATGTTCGGCGCAGATCGCCCGGTTCGCAGCACCTGGAATAACCCGAACAAGATCGCCGACACGATGAGCGAAACGATCATGATCGGCACCGGATTCCAGATGCCGTAGATCATTTCCAGCGACATGCCTTCCCACACCAGGGTCGATGCGAATTGGGGATCGATCGCCCGCGACACCGGCTCGATCAGGAGCTTCGGGAAGAACGACATCACCAGAATGCCGGCGATCAGCAGGATCTGCGGTATCAGCAGGAGGATCGGCGCGTCCCTGACACTGTCATGCGCCGTCTTGCGGGGGCCGAAGAAGATCGCCTGGATGAAGCGCCCCATGTAGAGAAAGCCGACAAAGGTGGCGAGCAGGGTCATCACCGCCGGCCCGTACCAGCCCTTTTCCATCATCGCGCTGAGCAGCAGCCATTTGCCGCCAAAGCCGGCCAGCGGCGGCAGACCCGACATCGCAATCATCGCAATCGCCGCCGTTGCGAATGTGACGGGCATGACGCCGGCAAGCCCGCCCAGATCGCCGATCAGCCGCTTCCCGGTCCGCAGGATGATCGCGGCGGCCACCAGGAACAGGATGCCCTTGACCATCAGATGATTGGCGACGAGATACAGCGCCGTCACCCAGCCGAGATGGCTCGTCAACGCGATCGCCGCCACGATGTAGCCAAGCTGGCTCATGCTCGAATAAGCCAGCATGCGCTTGATGTCGTCCTGGCGCACCGCCAGCATCGCGCCGACCAGCGTGGTCAGCATGCCGATCCAGCCGAGGACATGCGCCAGGTTCAGGCTCACCTCGGAGCGGATCGCGACATAGGTTCCAACCAGCAGTCCGAAGATCGCCACCTTGCTGATGACGGCCGACAGCAATGCCGACACGTCGTCATCGGCCTGCGCATAGGCGCCCGGCAGCCACACATGCACGCCAATCGCTCCGGCCTTGATCAGCAGGCCGATGGCGAGCAGCACAAAAACCGGTGCGCTGTCCGGTCCCGCCATGCGCAGCGCCAAGAGTGAAACGCTACCGGTCTGCGCTTGCAGCACTGCAAACCCACACAGCAGGAAGAACGCGGCGGCCAGCGAGAACAGCAGATATTGCAAGGCTTGCGGTGCGGCTTCGGCTCTTCGCAGGATCAGGAAATAGGAGGAGAGGGTGATCAGCTCCCAGATGAAAACGAATGCGAGGCTTGTCGTCGCGTAAGGCAGCGCCGGCAACGACAGCAGCATGATCGCGAGCAGCGGATAAAAGCCCGGCCGCGGGTCGGTCCGGTTGAGGCAGGCGATCGAAACGACAAGGCCGCCTGCAAGCAGGATGATCGCAAACAGATAATTGAGGCCCGACAGATTGAGGACGAACCAGACACCGCCGGTCAGAACAAGAACCAGCGTTGCCAACCCCTGCACGCGTCCCGGCAAACGCGCGAGAAGATAGACGATGAATCCTGCAACGAGTGGCAGATACACCCACAGCGCTGTGATGCCGGCGCGTTCGGCCGCAAGATAGCCGCTGATCATGAGCAGAACGGCCATCCCTGCGATCGGCAGCAGGTCAGTCTCTCTGCGCGATGCTGTATCTGTTTCAGCGGGCGAGTGGAGACTCAAGCCAAGCCAGCGGAACATGTAAGCCGCTTCCAGAAGCGAGCCGACCAGCAAGATGCCAATCCAGAGATAGAGTTGGTCGGCGGCCAGTGTCATGATGAGCTGCCACTTCGCCCAGAAGCCGGGGAATGGCGGCAGGCCACAAATCGCAACCGTCAGGATTCCGAAGAGAAAAATGGCGCCCGGCTTTCGGGTAAGAATCGACCAGTCCTGCAAACGCGCCTTGCCGACATAGCCGGCCAGCCAGAACAGTCCGACCTTGGCAAAGAGATGATTGACGAACAAACCGCCGACAACGAGCAGCATGGCGTCGTGAGCCTCGAGCCGGTGGAGCAGGGACGCCGCAATCGTCAGCAGGGCCATCTGGCCAACCGAAGAATAGCCAAGAAGGCGCTGCGGTTTGGTCTGTCGAAGGCCGATGAGGTTTGAGAAGATAAATGTCACCGCCCCCAATGCAGCGATGAGTTCCAGTTGGCTCTCGAACAATGGCAGAAGCTTGAGAAGCGCGAAGAAGACGCCTGCGGACACGCCACCGGAAATCAATGCCGCAACGTCGCCACGCGCGGTCTCATAAACGTCAAGACCCCACCCATTGGCGGGGAAAGGTTTCAGTTCCAGCAGCAGGCAGGCCAGCAGGAACGTCAGCGCGGCAAAGCCGATCGGGCCGGAGATCGCGTCGCGATTTGCGATCAGATCGTCGATGTTGAGAAGGCCGGTATTGGCATAGAGCAGCATGGTGCCGATCAGGAAAAATGTCGACGCCAGCACCGTGGCCATGAGAAATTTGAATGTGGCCGACAATGCAGCCGGCGTATCCCGCAAGCCGAGAAGGCCGTAGGTGGCGATCGAGACAATCTCCAGAAACACAAAGAGATTGAACAGATCGCGCGTCATCACCATGCCCTGGATGCCCATGACGAGCAGCAGGTACAGCAGCATCGCGCTGTACTTTTCACGCACGAAATAAACGGCGCCGAACAGAGCGACCAGATTGACGCTGAAGGCGGCAAGACCTTCCGCCAAACCCATGCGCAGATTGATCGCGTAGGGAGGTTCGGCTCCGCCCGTCAAAATCTCGATCGGCGCCGCCCCTTGCAGAAGCGTCAGGAGGCTATAGCCGGAGATCAGCGTCATGGACGCAAGCGTGAGAACGAAGAGGACCGTGACCCAGGATTTGCCAAGGCGGTAGAACAGCGGAATCAGAAACCCGCCGCCCAAACCGACAATGAAGATATTCAGGGGGTATAGAAGGCTGCCTACCATTTCGACTCCGTGAAGGCGTCGATCGACAGCGTTTTCTTGGAGTCATAGAGCCGGATGGCGAAGGCCAGCATGATCGCTGTCACGGCCATGCCGATGACGATGGCGGTGACCACGAGCGCCGAGGGTATGGGATCGACTGCGCGCGTCGTCGCTTCCGACAGGCTCAGGGTGCGGTCGATGATCGGCGCGGTGCCGTTTTTTACATAGCCGATGGCGACGATGACGATATGGGTCCCGGTGCCCATCAGGGAAAAGCCGATGATGATCCGCAGGATGTTGCGGTGGGTCAGCATGCCCCACAGTCCGATCAGCATCAGGAGCAGGCCTGTTGTCAGAACGATGCCCGAAATCATCACGCGTCTTTCTTCATGTGCTCGGGGTCAGGGACGGAACCTGTCGAGAATGACGCTCAGTTCGCAGCCAACCTTGATGCCAAGGAGCATGGACAGGATCGGAATGGCGCCGGCGCTGAAGAACGCGCCGAATTGCCCGATGGGAAGGATGCGGTTGTCCAGAAAGCCGCCGGCCGCAATCAGCCCCGCAATGCCCACGAGCACGAAAAGCACGCCAGCGACGGATTCGGTGATGCTGAGGAACTCGAGATTGGGTTGATATTGCGGAAACGCCAACAGCATCAGCAGAACGCCAGAAGCGATCACAGCGCCACCCTGGAAGCCGCCGCCTGCGGACAGGTGACCATTCATGATGATGTAAGCGGCAAAAATGGAGATCAGTGGAACAAGGATCTGCGCGCCGGTCTGTACGATTTCCGATGACGGCCGGGCCTCGTCAGGCTCCGCGGAGTCTTCGCGGCTCTGCGGTCGTCTGCTCCCCAGCACAAGGCCGACACTCGCAGCCACCATCAACAGAACGGCGACTTCCCCGAGCGTGTCGAAGGCCCGGTAGGTCAGCAGGATGCCGGTGATGACATTCGGCGCGCCAAGCTCCTGCGGGACCAGTTTGACATAGCTCTCCGCCAGCGGTCGCAGCGACGATTGTTCGGTGTAGCTGATGGCGAGACTTGCAAAGACAAGCCCGAAAGCGGCAATGGCGACAACGGTGGCGAGGCGCCGGATCATGTGCCGCCACCTGATTTCTGCTGCGCATCACGCAGCGCGTCGATCCCCGTATCGCCAGCCATGGGAATGCGGATGCCATGTGCGGCCCGGGCCAGCGCATGTGAGGAGACCGGATTTGTCATCAGCACGAAATAGGCGATGATCAAAAGCTTGAGACTCCATCCCGGGTGATAGACGGCGAGTCCCGCGAGAACCAGGGTGTTGCCGAGCGTGGAAGCCTTGGTGCCAGCCTGCATGCGCGTATAGGCGTCGGGCATGCGCAGCATGCCAAGCCCCGCCGAAAAATGGAAAACCGCGCCAAGCAGCACCAGAACGCTTCCGATCAGCTCCATCATGGCGCCTTCTCAGTCGTCCTGCGGATCGCATAAAGGAAGATCAGTACCGACAGGCCGGAGCCGATCGAGGCTTCGGTCATTGCAACATCGGGCGCGCCGAGCAGGACGTAGCAAACCGCAGCGAACAGGCTCGCCAGTCCGCTGCTGACCGCCGCCGCCAGGGTGCTGTCGAGGCGAACAGCCAGAATTCCGCTCACAAGGATGCTGCCGCACAACAGGAAGACGAAAAGCTCGAGCATCGCGTCAAAGACCTCGCTCGAGGTAGCGGGCGATGGCCAGCACCGCCAGAAAGCTGAGAACCCCATAAACCAGCGCGACATCCAGATAGATGGAGCGGCCGGCCACATGCGCGTAGAGCGCGATCAGGGAAATGGAAACCACTGTGAGCATGTCAACGGCGGCAACACGGTCGATCACAGTCCTCCCAAGAATGAGGCGCAGCACGCCGAACGCGACGCCGAGGAAGATCAGAATCGCCGCCGCGATGAGGATTCCTTCAGCCAAAGGTCTTTTCCAAATGATCTTCGAATGCGCCGGCAATGGCGCGGGTTGCTTCGTCCGGGTCGGTCGTTTTGACGTCAAGCCAGTGAATGAAGAGGCTGTCGCCCTCGATATCGACCACGAGCGATCCGGGCGTCAGTGCGATGGAGTTCGCAAGCGCCAGTCGTCCCACCGGAGTCCGAAGCCTCGTCTTGATCCTGACGATACCGGGTCTGATGTCGATTCGCCGCGCATACACATAGCGCATCATGTTGACGTTCGCACGGACCAGTTCGACCAGGAAAACGCCGGTATAGAGGATGAAATGATAAAGGCGTTTCGGAGAGAAGCGGATATCGTCCCACACGCTGGCCCGGCGCGTAAACATGTAGGCCAGCGCCGCTGATATCAGCGCGCCGGTAATGAGCGCTTCAGTTGCAACAGACAGGTTCGCCGCGAACCAAAGAAATGTGAGAAGTGCGGCGAGCCAGACGAATCCACTTGATCTCTTCGGTTCAGATTGATTTGGCGCCATCGTCAGCAATCCCGACTGCAAAGCAGCCATCGACTGGAATGCTAGAACTCATCCAGACGGAAAGCAACACATCGACCTGTGGCGGGATTTCCGATGACGCCGTGCGTGAGGCAGGCGTTGGCGCGATGCTTCTTGCAGATGAAGATGCGACGAATATCCGTGTCGAATGTCTGCTGCATGAATAGGCCAAAGCGGCAGTCTCGTCGCGATCAGGAAACGAAGCGGGGTTGATTCGACACGGACGATTCTGCCGATTTCCGTGACCGTCTGATAATGCCATTTGGTAGCCGGAGAGGTCGCGCTGCTGACGTTCGACGGGATCAATGCCGAAGGGGTAACCGATAGGATGCAAGTGTTTTCACGCCTGCGATGACTGGAGCGCGGCAATAGCGGCGAGACTGAAGGGATTGCTATTCGTACCCGCGATAGTTTTCTTCCAGCGTCTGAAGCGACATCAGACCGGTGTGAAACACGACGAAGCGGCGGACGTCGTCGGGCAGATCGTCCAGGCTGACCCTATGCTCAATGGTGCCGGCAATCAGGTCGGACGCGTCGCACGCGGTGCCGGCCCGGATGTCAACAGCGATCACGCGGATCGGGTGCCGGTATTGGCCGTCGATCATGTTTTCGACGATGGTGTCGCAGTCGGCTGCATCCGGATCGGTTGCGACATATTCCAACCCGTGCTCGCCGAAATCGCACAGGACGAAATACAGGCATTTATCGTCGATACTCGGAACGATTGAGGGCATACGCAACGCACCCTACGGGCCGACTATTCCCTCAAGTCCGGCGAGGCAAAGAACGTTCCCACCGGCGGCGGCAGATTTCACCGCGCAAAAAAGGCCCGCGGTGAGCGGGCCCTTTCTTTTTTATCCAAGGATCGGCAGGGACACGGAATCGTAGCCGTGGCTGATCGTACGGCCGAGCGTTTCGTCCGCGATCTCGAAGTCAAACCGGGCTGCAGGCCGGATACCGCCGATGGCGGCGAAAGTGCCGCAGAGCATCATCGTTCCGTCAGGCAACCCCTTTCCGGACGTGTAATCCTTGATCAGGTCGTCCGGCGACAGCATGCCGGCCAGCTTGCCTTCCTGATAGAGCTTCCGCTCGCCGTTTTCGATGATGTAGGAGCGCAGCACCAGGCTATCCCAATGCGGCGCAACTTCCTCGACGGGCCAGAACACGGGCGCCAGCGGCTTTTCGCACATCTGCTTGGACACCGTGATGCCGTAGGTTTCGACCTCGCGATCGGTGTGATCGGAACCGACGCCGACCCACAGCTTTCCGCCGTGCTGCAGCAGCACGTATTCGGCTTCGCCGCTGGATGTGTTGCCAAGCACCTCGATGGCGTCCGCCGTGGTGAGGCGTTGTGCCGACACCCGGTAGTAGATCGGGGTCGAAGCCGGGCGCTTTACGCCAAGCTCCTCAAGCTCCTTGATATGCTTTTCCAGCGCCGCCTTGTCGCGGCCGGTCCAGCCGGCGACGACGCATTGGGTGATCGTCACGTCCTGGTTCGTCGTTCCGTTGCGAGTTGCAAACGTCAGTGCGAGCGTGCGGCCCGTCATGTGATGTCCTGTTTCAGTTCCGATGGGGATTAACCGAGCTCAGCCGCCCGGCGCAGGCTGGAAATCATCGCAATCCTTTGCAGGTACGCGCGGCGCAAGTCCAGATCGCCCTGCGTCCGGCGGAGACGATCGCGGAACTCGTTTTGAGCCGCTTCATCCGCGGCTTCGAGATCGCGCTTGTTCTGGATGGTCTGGGTCTGCACATATTCGAGCGTGACCTGACGACGCTGCAGGTCGTAGCGTTCAAGCTCCTTCTCCGGCGCGTCGCCCTTCCAGACCGACGCGAGGCGCTGCGACAGATTGACCGCATCGTGGATGCCGCCGTTCATGCCCATGCCGCCGAGCGGATTGTTGATATGGGCGGCGTCGCCGACGAGGAACGTGCGCCCCGACTGGAACGTCTTGGCGACGCGCTGATGGACGCGGTACAGCGTTGTGTGACGGACTTCGTAGCGATCGACGCCCGGTACGATGCGCTTGAGCATCCCCTGTCCGAATTCCGGGGTTTTTGCGTCGTCGTCGCTGACCTCGGCCGGGATCGGGAACATGACGCGCCAGACGTCGCCGACCCGCAGCAGGAAGTACCAGCAGACCGGATCGGCGAAATAGTTCACCGACACGAGGTCCGGGAACACCGAGTCGTAGTCGAACGGCGTGCTGACGACCAGGAAACGCTCCGGCCAGGTGAAGCCTTCGAATTCGATCTCGAGGGCGTTGCGGACCGCGCTGCGCGCCCCGTCTGCGCCGATCAGCCACGGGCCTGACCGGGTCTCGAGCGCGTCGCCACGCCGGACATGGGCGCGGACGCCCTTCTCATCCTGTTCGACGTGTTCGACGGTGGCCTCGAACTCGATCTTGAATTCCGGGAATTTCTGCAACTGCTCGAGCAGAATGCGCGTCAGCTTGAACTGTTCGGCCTGCAGTCGGTAGGGGTGCCCGGTCAGATCCGCGATGTCGCCAAAATCGAACTGGGCGATGATGCCGTCGCGCTTGGAGCGATATTGCAGCTTCGGGGCGACCAGGCCCTGCGCGATCAGCGGTTCGGCGGCGCCGATTTCGTGCAGCATATCCAGCGTGGGCGGATGAAAGGTCGAGGCCCGGGACTCGCTGCTGAGCTCGGAACCGCTTTCCAGCACGGTCACTGGCACGCCCTGGCGGACGAGTTGGGCGGCTGCAACCAGCCCTACCGGCCCTGCTCCGGCGATCAATACGCGCTGGTCTCCCGTACTCATGTGTCGCAGTCCTGTTTCTCTTGATGGGCCGAGTAGGGCGGATCCGCCCCGTTCTGATATTTCAATCGCAAAGCCGATTGGTCAAGCTTATTCTATAATTTTAGATTGGCTGCGTATTGGGCTTGTATTTGTGATGTATCAGATGGAATATGGCTGCAGCCGGCGGGTCTGCGATCGCGGTTCCGGTTCTTCATGGGGGCGGGTAAGACCGTTCATGTCGCAAAAAGCGAGTGTCGAAAAATGCCAGTGAACAAACTGCACGACGAATTTCATACGCTTGATCTCAAGGCCGGCTGGGAAGTGCCGCCCGGTTATCCGTCCGGCATCCAGCAGAAGATCCTGTCGGGTGCCCTGGACGAAGTGAATAAGCGCGGCAGCAGGACACGCCTGCTGCGGTTCGATCCCGGCGTCTACACCACCGCTCCGTTCGTGCACGACTACTGGGAAGAGGTCTTCCTGGTGTCGGGTGACCTGACAGTCGGCAATGACGACAAGGGGCAGGGTGGCGAGTCGTTCAATCCCTTCACCTATGCCTGCCGTCCGCCCGGCGCCTATCACGGCCCCTTCAAGTCCGAGAAGGGCTGTATGCTGCTCGAAATCCATTACTTCGATCCGGTTTGACCGTTGGGCCTTCCTGCAATGTTTGAAGGACCGACGCTGGAAGAGCTTGCGTGCGAACTTGCATCCGGTCGCACGACGTCACGTGCACTGGTCGAGGAGTGTCTGGCGCGAGCGACAGACGATGCGGGCGAGGGTGCCCGCGTCTTCACTCATCTGGACAGCGAATCCGCCCTGCTGGCGGCGGATGCGATGGATCGATTGCGAAAGGCCGGTGCGCCGTTGTCGCGCTATGCCGGCATTCCGGTTTCGATCAAGGACCTGTTCGATATCGAAGGGCAGGTCACGTGCGCCGGATCGGTCGTCCTGCGCGATGCTCCGCCGGCTTCGGCGGATGCAACCGCCGTTGCACGCCTTCGGCGCGCCGGCTTCGTTGTGGTTGGCCGCGCCAACATGACCGAGTTCGCCTATTCGGGCCTCGGCATCAACCCGCACTATGGCACGCCGCTCAATCCGTGGCGCCGCGATCAGGGACACGTTCCTGGCGGCTCGTCATCCGGCGCTGCGGTCTCGGTGACGGATGGCATGGCCCACGCCGCGCTTGGCACCGATACCGGTGGTTCGTGCCGCATTCCTGCGGCTTTCACCGGTCTGGTCGGCTTCAAGCCGACGGCGCGCCGCGTTCCCTTGCACGGTGCATTTCCGTTGTCGTCCCATCTCGACTCGATCGGCCCGATCGCACGCACTGTCGGTTGCTGTGCGATCGTTGATTCGATCCTGTCCGATACGCCGGTCGCACCATTGCCGCCGCGAAAAATCGATGATCTGCGTTTGGCGGTGCCTGTCGGGGTTGCGCTGAAGGATCTCGATGACGACGTGGCGGCCGCCTTCGACGCTGCTCTGGATCGGCTCAAGGCAAAGGGTGTCCGGATCGATCGCATTCCCGTTCCGGAATTCGACGAGGTCGGGTCGATCAATTCCAAGGGCGGGTTCACTGCGGCAGAAAGCTACGCATGGCATCGCAACCTCCTGGCAAAGCAGCGCGATCGCTATGATCCGCGTGTTTCGATCCGTATCGAGCGCGGCACGGAACAGAGCGCGGCGGATTACATCGATCTGCTGGCGGCCAGGGCATCGCTGATCGAACGTGCGACGCAGCGCATCGCGCCCTACGACGCAATCGTATTGCCGACTGTCGCGCTGATGCCGCCACGTATCTCCGATCTTGAAGCGGACGAGGCCTATGGGCGCGCCAACCTGCTGTCGCTGCGAAACTGCACCCTGATCAACATGATGGATGGCTGCGCCATTTCGCTGCCCATTCATAAGCCAGGCGAAGCTCCGGTCGGTCTGATGCTGGCAGCGGCCGCCGGCGCCGATCAGGATGTGTTGTCGATAGCGGCGTCGCTCGAGCCTGTTGTTGCGCAAAGGGGCAAGTAGGTCAGTGTTTCGAGTGAAACTGACCTTGCCGTTTTGATGAGGACTCCTCGATCGTGAAATGATCGAGGTTGCACATCAGGAGAAGGCCGAAGAAGCGTGAAGCAGTTTTTGCTTCTCGCAATCGAAAAACGACATTTGGAGAAGCCCGCTCCGAATGATCAAAACCAGAGGGACATATCCATGAATATGAAGTTGAAGAATGTGGTTGCCGCATGTGCGGCCTCACTGATCGCCGTCGCGGTCGTGCCGGCCAGCGCGGCCAACTATCCTGACAAGCCGATCACAATCATTGTGCCGTTTCCTGCCGGAAGCACCAGCGACATGATCCCGCGGCTGCTCGGGCCATTGGTATCGAAGTCGCTTGGCGTTCCGGTGGTTGTCGAGAACCGGGGCGGCGCTAACGGTTCGATCGGGGCTGCGCGCGTGGCGACGGCGGCGCCCGATGGTTACACACTGTTGTTGGGAACGACAGGCGTTTTCGCGATCAACCAGTGGATCTACGAAAAGCCGACCTACGCTCCTGAGAAAGACTTCGCGCCGATCGTCAATGCTGCGTCGACGCCAAACATGATTGTCGTGAATCCGTCGGTTAAGGCGAAGACTCTGAAAGAACTGGTGGCGCTGGCAAAGGCAGAGCCTGGCAAGCTGTCGTTCGCGTCGGCGGGCAACGGAAGCACCAGTCACCTGTGCGGTGAAGCCCTGAAGGTGCTCGAGGGTATCGACATCGTTCACATTCCCTACCAGGGTCCTGCACCGGCCATTCAGGACGTGCTGGGCGACCGCGTATCGATGATCTGCGATAACTTTTCGAATGTCGTCGAACATGCGCGCAGTGGCACGTTGAGGCCGATCGTCGTGACCGCCAAGACGCCAACCGCGCAGCTGCCGGAGGTTCCGACGTCGCCGCAGGCTGGCTCCCCCGATCTGGAAGCGGGCATCTGGTACGGCTTTGTTGCTCCCGCGGCCACTCCGAAGGACATCATCGAAAAGCTGAACAAGGCTTTTGTCGATGCCTTGCGTGATCCAGCCGTGACCGCTCGTCTTGAAGGCCTGGGTATGACGGTGATTGCCGACAAGCCGGACGAGTTCAAGGCCTTCATTGCCAAGGAAGCTGCGCGGATGCAGAATATCGTCAAGCAATCCCGCGCGAAAATCCCGTAAGCCAAGTCACGCGGGACTGAGAACATTCGCCTGCGCCGCGACCGTCGGCGCAGGCGATTTCGTCTTCAGGGTTTAGAAGGCTGCTGAACTGCCCGCACGGAAAAGCGCTCACGTATTTCGGGCGTCACGCGGCCGGCGAAACGCCCGTTTGCCCAATATCGCTTTGCAGGTCGGAAAGTTTCTTCAACATTGTCTGCCGGAAGGAATCGATATGCTGGCGCATTGTCTCTTCCGCGGCAGCGGTGTTGCGTTGGCAGATCGCGAGGAAAATATCGCGATGTTCCCTGTTCACGCTTGCCTTGTGCTCTTCGTCGGCCAGCGAGATTGACCAGAGACGAAGGGATCGCTCGTTCAGATTGAGAAGGATATCGGATAGCACGGCGTTGCGGGCGGCGTTGGCAATCATCATGTGGAATTCACGGTCCAGCATGATGAAGCGTTCGACGTCATCGTTGGGACGAGTGGCTTCGGCCAGTACCTCACGCATGGCTGCAATCTCCGCCGTGCTGGCCCGCTCCGCCGCAAGACGCACCGCGTAGCCTTCATTGAGTATTCGGGCATCGCTGATCTGCAGCACTTCGTCGAAATCGATGTGACGCACGACGATCCCCTTGCGCGGAATGACATCGACAAGGGCTTCCAGCCTGAGCCGGTCGAAGGCCTGATTCACCGGCGTGCGTCCAAGCTTGAGCATGTCGGCTACGACCGCTTCGTTCAGATTTTCTCCCGGCTTGAATGCGCAGGTGATGATGCGGTGTTTGATGAGCTGGTAGGCGCGCTCCTTGAGCGACATGCCAGGGTTTGCAGTCGCGGATTTTGCCGCGGGTTTGGGAGGTGTTTTTTTCGTGACCAGCTTCTTCGGCTCCGATCCTGGAGGGGTCTGTCGCATCTCGCCTAATCCTGTCTGATCGACCTCGAAAGCGCCTGCCTCCAAGTCCGCACCCGTGCACCGGAGAACCGCCCTAAGGCAACCGCCGACGCGACGGGCCGTCGTCATTGGATACGACAAATTTGATATGCTGATACATCAGAATGAGCTGAAAGTCCTGCGATCTTTCGCTTCCCGGATAGTCCAGGCAACGTCGGAGGAAGGCCGGTATTTGTTGACGATTGCGGACGAAGCCGATGCGGTGGTCGTCGGGATTGCGCAGCCTGGTTGGGAAGACGCCAGCCTTCCCAACCTTGGCGACACGGCGGCTGCCGCTTTTGATATTTCACAAATGACTGCCGGATGGGCCTCGAAAATTGCGTGCCCGGTTTGGCGGTCTCTTAGCCTACCTGGCAACCTTCGGCCGCGACTCCCGGGCTTCCAACGCGGGCTGACAAGGCCTGATTGAGCCGGTCGCTACGGCGCACATCGCTTTGAGCATCCAATCACATGCTTGTGGTGATGCGATACTTCGGATGAGGTTGCGTTGGTTTGCGACCGCGGAAACGGCACGATTGCGCGCCGAGATGTGATTTTCAATCGGCGCTGCCTATATTATAGTTGATCAATATCGTCTCTGAATTCGTGCCCGTCGTTTCCTGACGAAAGGACGAATGAGATGAAGACGGCCATCATACTGATTTTGATAGCGGTCGGCTCGGTCTTGTTTCACTTGCTGAGCCCCTGGTGGTGGACGCCTATTGCCTCCAATTGGCGCTACATCGACAACACGATCCTTATTACTTTCTGGATCACCGGCGGCGTATTCTGCGCCGTCGTTTTGTTTATGGCCTATTGCGTATGGCGCTTTCGCCACCGGCCGGGACAGCAGGCCGCCTATCAGCCCGAGAGCAAGCGGCTTGAATGGTGGCTGAGCGTCGTCACCGGGATCGGCGTGGCGGCGATGTTGGCGCCGGGCCTGTTTGTCTGGCATCAGTTCATCACCGTGCCGGACGACGCGGTCGACATGGAGGTTGTCGGCCAGCAGTGGCAGTGGAGCTACCGCCTGCCGGGTAAAGATGGAAAACTGGGCACCTCCGACATTCGCAATATCACTGCCGAGAATCCTCTGGGTGTGAATCCCGACGATCCAAACGGGCAGGACGATGTCGTGATTGTGGGTGACGACCTACATCTCCAGCTTGGCAAGCCGGTCAAGGTTCTGCTCCGCTCGCTTGACGTGGTGCATAATTTCTATGTGCCCGAGTTTCGAGCCAAGATGGATTTCCTGCCGGGCCTTGTGACCTATTTCTGGTTCACGCCGATCAGGACCGGCTCGTTCGACGTTCTCTGTGCCGAACTATGCGGGGTCGGTCACGCGCAGATGCGCGGCAAAGTCATCGTCGATGACGATGCGACCTATCACGCGTGGCTGGACCAGCAGAAGACATTCGCGGAGCTTTCGGGGCCGCGGAAAGCTGCAAAGGCGAACTATCAAACAGCGGGCGACTGAAAATGTAGGTGTCAGCAAGAACATTGGAAGCAGCGTACCTGAGCTGACACGTCTGAGGAGGGCATCGCGATGGTTGACGTCCCACTTGGTAGACCTCTTGGTGGAACCGCCGGCGTTGCACCGGCTGAGGTCCCCGATGTCGAGCTCTATCATCCCAGGAACTGGCTGACGAAATACGTCTTCTCGCAGGACGCGAAAATCATCGCCATCCAATATTCGGTCACGGCGCTGGCCATCGGCTTTGTGGCGCTGGTGCTGTCATGGCTGATGCGCCTGCAACTCGGATTCCCGGGCGTGTTCTCGTTCATCGACCCGCAGCAGTATCTGCAGTTCATCACCATGCACGGCATGATCATGGTGATCTATCTGCTTACGGCGTTGTTCCTCGGCGGCTTCGGTAACTATCTCATCCCGCTGATGCTCGGCGCACGGGACATGGTGTTCCCGTATGTGAACATGCTGAGCTACTGGATCTATCTGCTCGCTGTTCTGGTCCTGGTATCCACCTTCTTCGTGCCCGGCGGGCCGACCGGGGCCGGATGGACGCTCTATCCGCCGCAGGCGATCCTGGCCGGCACGCCGGGAGGACAGGACTGGGGCATCATTCTGATGCTGACGTCGCTGATCCTGTTCATCATCGGCTTCACGATGGGCGGCTTGAACTATGTGGTGACTGTGTTGCAGGCCCGCTGTCGCGGCATGACGTTGATGCGGATGCCGTTGACGATCTGGGGCATCTTTACCGCCACCATCCTGGCGCTGCTCGCATTCCCGGCCTTGTTCGTCGCCAGCGTGATGCTGCTGTTCGATCGTCTGCTGGGAACGAGCTTCTTCATGCCCGCACTGATTTCGATGGGTGAGCAACTGAGCTATCGCGGCGGCAGTCCGATCCTGTTCCAGCACCTGTTCTGGTTCTTCGGTCATCCCGAAGTTTATATCGTCGCATTGCCGGCCTTCGGCATTGTGTCCGATCTCATCAGCACGCATGCGAGAAAGAACATCTTCGGCTATCGCATGATGGTGTGGGCGATCGTGGCGATCGCGGCGCTCAGCTTCGTGGTCTGGGCGCACCACATGTATGTGAGCGGCATGAATCCGTATTTCGGATACTTCTTCGCCACCACGACATTGATCATCGCCATCCCGACCGCCATCAAGGTCTATAACTGGGTGCTCACGCTATGGCGCGGCGACATCCATCTCACGCCGCCGATGCTGTTCGCGCTCGGCTTCATCGTGACCTTCGTCAATGGCGGTCTGACGGGGCTGTTCCTCGGCAACGTGGTGGTCGACGTGCCGCTATCCGACACCATGTTCGTGGTCGCGCATTTCCACATGGTGATGGGCGTGGCGCCGATCCTCGTGATCTTCGGTGCGATCTATCACTGGTATCCGAAAGTCACCGGGCGGATGCTGCATGACGGGCTGGCCAAGTTCCACTTCTGGGTCACGTTCCTCGGCGCCTATGCGATCTTCTTCCCCATGCATTATCTCGGGCTGCTCGGCATGCCGCGCCGCTATCACGATATCGGCGAAACGTCGTTCATCCCGGCCTCGGCGCACGACCTGAATGCTTTCATCAGCATCGTGGCGCTGATCGTCGGTTTCGCCCAGATGGTGTTCGTGTTCAATCTGATCTGGAGCCTGCGTTACGGGAAGGAGGCCGGCTCCAATCCGTGGGGCGCGACGACGCTGGAATGGCAGACGCCGGAAACCCCGCCCGGACACGGCAACTGGGGCAAGGAGCTGCCGGTCGTCTATCGCTGGGCCTATGACTACAGCGTGCCCGGATCCGATCGTGATTTCGTGCCGCAGAACCAACCGGGGATCCGGCAAGCCGCGTGAGGAGGATGCGCCGTGAGCGTCATCATTCTGTTTCTGGCGGTGGTTGGCGTGATTGCGGCCTGGTGGCTGTCGCATCAACGACTGATGGCCAAACCCTGGCTGGAAGCAGGTCCGATCGGCGATGTCTCTCACGCCGACGCAAGAACCCAGCCGTCGGCGAAGATCGGACTGGGGGTCTTTCTGGTCGTCGCCGGTGCTTTGTTCACGCTGTTCCTGAGCGCCTATTTCATGCGGATGCAGATGGGCGACTGGCGGCCGCTGCCGGTGCCGGCGCTGCTGTGGTTCAACACATTCGTCTTGATCCTGAGCAGCGTCGCGTTGCAATGGGCGAGCGTCGCTGCGCGGCGCGATCAGCCGGAGGCGATGACGTCCGGTCTCGTCGGCGCCGGCGTCACGTCACTGGCCTTCCTCATCGGGCAGATCGTGGCGTGGCGACAGCTCGTTGACGCGGGTTACGGCCTCGCCACCAATCCCGCCAACACCTTCTTCTATCTGCTCACCGCCGCGCATGGGCTGCATGTCGCCGGCGGAATCGTCGCATTGGCCAGAACCGCAAGGAAAGTCTGGCGCAGCGAGAGCGTGAGCCAGGTACGCCTGAGCGTCGAGCTTTGCGCGATCTATTGGCACTTCCTGCTCCTGGTGTGGCTGATCCTGTTCGGATTGCTGCTGATGGAGCCCGGCGATTCACTCGCCGAGTTTCTCGTTCGTTGCATTCAATTCATTCCGGGAACGAGGTAGCCGACGATGGGCAATCACGCATTGACGGATACGCGGGATGTGATGGTGGAAACGGCCAAGACCCTCGAGCAGCCGCCTGGCTGGCAGGGCATTGTTTCCGACTGGTCGTCGGATCAGCGTGCATTCAAGAATGTGTCCTGGGGGAAGGCGATGATGTGGATCTTCCTCCTCAGCGACACCTTCATCTTCAGTTGCTTCCTCCTGTCGTACATGACAACGCGCATGTCCACGACCGTCCCGTGGCCAAATCCGAGTGAAGTCTTCGCTCTGACGATTGCCGGGCATTCGATCCCGCTGATTCTGATCGCGATCATGACCTTCGTTCTGATCAGCAGCAGCGGGACCATGGCAATGGCGGTGAACTTCGGCTACCGCCGCGATCGGCGCAAAACCGCTGTGCTGATGCTGATCACCGCGGCGTTAGGTGCGACATTCGTCGGCATGCAGGCCTTCGAGTGGACCAAGCTGATCACCGAAGGCGTGCGGCCTTGGGAAAATCCATGGGGTGCGGCGCAGTTCGGCTCCAGCTTCTTCATGATTACCGGCTTTCACGGCACGCACGTGACGTTCGGTGTGATCTTCCTGGTCATCATTGCACGCAAGGTGCTGCGGGGTGATTTTGACCGGGGCACGCGCGGCTTCTTCACCAGCCGCAAGGGAAATTACGAGATCGTCGAGATCATGGGACTCTACTGGCATTTCGTCGATCTGGTCTGGGTGTTCATCTTTGCATTTTTCTATCTCTGGTGAGGCAGATCATGGCACAGGCCGTCGCACACGCAGAAGGACAACAGCAGCATCCCATCAAGCTCTATCTTGTGGTGTGGGGGTGGTTGTTTGTCCTGAGCACGGGTTCTTATCTCGTCGATTATTTCGCGCTTCAGGGATTCATCAGGTGGTTCCTGATCCTGCTGTTCATGATCCTGAAGGCAGGCTTGATCGTCGCGATCTTTATGCACATGGCCTGGGAACGGCTCGCCCTCGTTTACGCCATTCTGGTCCCGCCGGTATTCGTCCTCGTGTTCGTCGCGATCATGGTGTTCGAATCCGAATACACTCACCTGATACGAGTCATCTTCTTTGGAGGGGCGTGATGCGGTCGGTGTGTCCTGGAGCCACGCCCATAACTTAAGGCCGCATCCGGTTTCGGATGCGGCCTTGTCAGCGGTCGCAACGCGGGCGCGCTGCCTCATCTATTCCTTGTCACGTGCCCACGGGAACAGGACAGCGGGGAAGTCCGCGGCATAGCGGCGTCCTTTACGTGCATGGTGAAGCGTCGGCCGCGGGGTGTCGTCCTCCGGCGCAATAATCTTGCGATACAGATGCCAGCTCGCATGTCCCAGAATAGGCATGACGACCGCCAACCCGACAAAGAACGGCAGTGCGCCGATCACCAGGGCAGCCACGATGAACATCGCCCAGGCCGCCATGACGATTGGGTTCATCAGAACGGCTTTGACGGACGTCTGAATGGCGACAGCAGCGCCGACATCGCGATCGATCAGCAGCGGGAACGAGATCACGCTGATGGCAAAGGCCACGACCGCGAACAGAAAGCCGATGGCGTTGCCGACGATGATCAGCGTCCAGCCTTGCCGCGTGGTGAAGATTTGACTGAGGAATTGTCCGATCGAGTCCGGCGTGCCGTAGCCGAAGAGTGACTGGTAAAGCGCCTGCGCAACCGCCAGCCAGGCGACGAACAGAACCACCAGCATCAGTGCCAATGCCAGGATTGCATCTGCGGAGGAACTGCGGGCCACTTCAAAAGCATGCTTCCAGGAGGTGTCGAGGCCTTCCTCGCGACGACGGCTCAGCTCATAGAGGCCGATGGCGGCGAATGGACCGATCAGCGCGAACCCCGCGGCGAGAGGGAACAGGATCGGCATCATGTCGTAGCCAAAGCTCAACCGGGCGAGGATCAGGCCGACGATCGGATAAATCACGCTCAGCAGGATCACGTGCGTCGGCATCGCCATGAAATCGTCGATGCCTCTCGCAATCGCGTCTTTTAAATCTGCAAAGCCAATTTTGCGGACAACCAGATGTGCCGACGCGCCGCCTGCGCCGTCGATGACATGGAGAGTGGCCATATCGATGCCTCCGTGGAGCCGTTCTGCGAACGATCGCTCTCCGGGTGACGCTCAGCGTCTTGCGGCGCGGGTCACTCCGATGCTGCGACCTGCATATTTGTAAATATACGTGCTTCGCTGACTTTTGTCGCCTCTCGCAATGCCGGTATCGGAAGTTCTCGAGAAATCCTGCACGGAAATGTGAAGGGGCGAGGAGGTGGTTCCCACTCTCGAATACCTGCGTCGGAGCCGACCAAATTTGCTGTTGGGAACTTTAGCGACTACGCTTGAGCCAGTCTTGGCCGAGCGCGAACGACGATGTTCGAACGCAAGCTGGCAAACCGGGACGCTCTGCCAGAGCGAGGCGCTGGAGGACACTCCACCCGCGATGAGAGAGTAGTGTGTGCACTGCTCGGCGACTATTTTTCACTGTTAAAGCCGCGGGTCATGTCGCTCGTCGTCTTTACGGCGCTGGTCGGCATGATGATGGCGCCAATTGCTGTCGATCCGTTGACGGCAATCACCGCTCTCGCGTGCATTGCGACAGGCGCCGGCGCCGCGGGCACTTTGAACATGTGGTACGACGCCGACATCGATGCCGCGATGCGTCGCACGGCGAGGCGGCCGCTACCGGCAGGCAGAATTGCGCCGGCCAATGCGCTGGTTCTTGGCCTGACGCTTTCGGCGGCTTCCGTCGGGACTTTCGGGGTGTTTGTGAACTGGCTCGCCGCTGCGCTGCTCGCCTTCACGATATTTTTTTATGTTGTCATCTATACGATGTGGCTGAAGCGCTGGACGCCGCAGAGCATCGTGATCGGCGGGGCTGCTGGCGCGTTTCCGCCGATGATTGGCTGGGCGGCGGCAACCGGTGGCATCGGTCTTGAGCCGCTGATCCTGTTCCTGATCATCTTCTTCTGGACGCCGCCGCACTTCTGGGCGCTGTCGCTGTTTCAAATGGACGATTTCGTGCGGGCAGGTGTGCCGGCGCTGCCGGTTGTGCGCGGTGTGGTCGAGACGCGCCGACAGATCGTGCTTTACACGCTGGTCCTCATGCCGATTGCGGTTGCGCCATGGCTGATTGGCCATGCCGGGTGGCTCTACGGATGCATGGCGCTCGTCGGCGGCGGGCTCATGCTCGCACTCAGCCTTCGTGTCAAAGCGCTGTCGGAAGGAGCCGTCGCAATACAAGCAGCACGCCACCTGTTTGGATTCTCGATCCTGTATCTATTCGTGCTGTTCGCGGTGCTGCTGGTCGAGGGCGCGGGTTGGCAACGAGGTTGAGCCGGTGAGGGGCGACCGATCGTCGACGATGTCAGTAGCCCGCCGACGGTTTGGCGCTTGTTGTTGCAACGCTCTTGAACTTGCCAGCCAAATTCGCCATCGCCGTTGACAGCAAGGTCACGTCGGTTCCGACCGCGACAAAGGTGGCGCCGAGCTCAAGATAGCGGGATGCCAGCGTCAGGTCTGCCGTCAGGATACCGGCCGGTTTGCCGGCCTTGATGATGCGCGCAATGCCGTCTTCCACCGCGGCCTGCACTTCGGCTTCACCGGGCTTGCCGAGATAACCCATATCAGCGGCAAGGTCGGACGGGCCGATGAACACGCCATGCACGCCTTCGACAGCAGCAATTTCCTCCACCACTTTCAGCGCCGACCGGCTTTCGATCTGGACGAGGAGACAGATTTCCTCGTTGGCCGTCGTCAGGTAATCGGGAATGCGATTGAAGGCAGACGCGCGTGCAAGCGCGGCGCCCACGCCGCGAACGCCATGCGGAGGATCGCGGGTCGCGCGCACGAGGTCGCGCGCTTGCTCTGCGGTTTCCACCATCGGCACAAGAAGCGACTGCGCGCCGATATCAAGCAGTTGCTTGATCATCCAGGTTTCGCCGATCACCGGCCGCACGACGGCGTGTCCGCCGCGCGCAGCGATGGCCTGCAACTGGCTCACGATCAGCGGAATGTCGTTCGGGGCGTGTTCGCCATCGACCAGCAGCCAGTCGAAACCGGCCACGGCGGCAATTTCGGCGGTGTTGGCATTGGCAAGGCCTAGCCAGAGACCGATCTGGGCCTGACGTGCCTCGAGTGCAGCTTTGAAGGTGTTCTTTGGCGCGGGCATCGGAGACCTGTTCAGAACGGTTTAAGCGAAATAGGCGCTGACGGTGCCATAGGGACCGAAGTCCGCCACGATGGTGTCGCCATGACGCGCTTCCACCGGCCGGATGAAAGAGCCGGACAGGACGACATCGCCGGCATTGATCGACAATCCGTATTGTCCCAGTCGATTGGCGAGCCATGCAATTCCGGTTGCAGGCTGATTGAGCACGCCGGCGCCCAGACCGGTTTCTTCAACCTCGCCGTTACGCATCACGATCGCCCCCATCCAGCGCATGTCGGCATCTTGTGGGCGCACCGGCCGTCCGCCGGTGACGATGCCGGCATTGGCCGCATTGTCGGCGATCGTGTCGAACACGGTGCGGGTTTCCTTGGTCGTGGCATCGATCCGCTCGATCCGGGTATCGAGAATTTCCAGTGCCGGTGTGATGTAGTCCGTCGCGTTCAGCACATCGAAAATGCTGACATCGGGCCCCTTCAAGGGCGACTTCATCACGAATGCTATTTCAGCCTCGATGCGGGGCTGGATGAATCGATCCGCCGGAATGACGGCGCTGTCGGGGAAGAACATGTCGTCGAACAACACGCCTGAATCCGGCACGTTGATATTCAGCGCGTATTGCATCGCCTTCGAGGTCAGCCCGATCTTCCAGCCCTTGACCACGCGCCCGCTGGCGATCTTCCGGCGGACCAGTGCGGCTTGAACCGCATAAGCCTCGTCGAGGCCTGCATTCGGGAATTCGAGACTGAGGATCTTGATCTGCTTGCGATCGCGCTCGGCTTCGAACAAACGTTGAGCCGCATCTTCGATCTGGTCCGGAGTCATTGGGTGTCCCTCAATCAGCCGCCGAGCTTCTGAATGGCATGCGCCGTCGTCGCAAAGGCCACGTTTTTGGTTTCCATGTAGAAGTCGAATGACCAGTCGCCGCCATCACGGCCGATACCGGATTTGTTGACGCCGCCGAACGGCGTCGGCAGGTGTCGGACGTTCTCTGAATTGACCCAGATCATTCCGGCTTCCAGCGTATCCGTGAAGCGGAAGGCGCGGGTGACATCGCTGGTCCAGAGATATCCGGTCAGGCCATATTGCGTGTCGTTGGCGAGTGCCAAGGCTTCCTGTTCATCCTTGAACGGAATGGCGCTCAACACTGGCCCGAAGATCTCCTCCTGCGCAATACGCATGTCGTTGCGCACGCCGGTAAAGAGGGTGGGGCCGACATAGCAGCCGCCGCCGGGGCCATCGTATTTTTCACCGCCGACAACGAGCTTGGCGCCTTCGGCCTTGCCAATCCCGATATACTCGAGCACTTTCTTTTCATGCACCGGATGGATCAGCGGACCGACCACGGTCTTCGGGTCGAGCGGATGACCGATCTTGATGCGCTTGGCCTTTTCCGCGACGGCGGCGGTGAAGCGATCGTAGATCGATTCCTCTACCAGCAGCCGCGATGACGACGTGCAGCGCTCGCCGTTGAGCGAATAGATCATGAAGACGGCGGCGTCGGCTGCGCGCTCCAGATCGGCATCGGCGAACACGATCACCGGATTCTTGCCGCCGAGTTCGAAATGCACGCGCTTCAGCGTATCCGCGCCCTGTTTCATGATCAGCGAGCCGGTGCGGCTTTCGCCGACGAAGCCGATGGCCTTGATGTCGGGATGTTCGGTCAGCGCCTTGCCGGCGTCTTCGCCGAGACCGTTGACGAGATTCCACACGCCTTTGGGAAGCCCGGCTTCTTCCGCAATCTCGATCAGCAACCGCGCCGTCAGCGGTGAGAATTCGGCAGGCTTGTGCACGACGGTGCAGCCGGCCGCGAGTGCCGGCGCGATCTTCCACGTCGACAGCATGAACGGCGTGTTCCACGGCGTGATGATGCCGACCGGGCCGATCGGCTTGCGCGAGGTGAGATTGATCTGACCCGGCGCATGCAGCGTTTGTCCGTCGCGTGCTTCCGGCGCCTTGTCGGCGAAGAAGCGGAAATTCTCGGCGCCGCGAAGGGCGGCCTTGGCCATGAACTTCAGCGCCTGGCCGGTATCCATGCATTCGACCAAGGCGATTTCCTCGGCCCGCGCGACAATGGCGTCAGCTATCTTGTGCAACAGCGCTTTGCGCGCGTCGCCCGTCATCGCGGCCCACGCCGGGAAGGCCGCCTTTGCCGCACGTGCCGCGCGGTCGATATCCGCCGCCTTGCCATGGGCGACTTTTGCCAGCGGCTTCAGATCGATCGGAGAGATGTCATCGAATGTCGCGCCGTCTAGCGCCGGCACCGCTTCTCCGGCGATGTGGTTGAGCACGCCGCCTGACTTGAAGCGGGAGAGATAGGCCTCGGCCTTCTTGAGGTTCGCTTCGAGTTCGGACATGTGAATCTCCCTTTTTCTCGCGCCACATCTGGAAGCTTGGCGCTCATCGTCCGCTCTCTTCGCATTCGGCGGGAGAGCCAGCAGAAGACATACGGCGTGACTTTGGCGGGCATCTTCGAGTTGCCTTGCCGTTCGAATATAATTAACATGTTAAATAGTCAAGCGAGCTTGGCGCATGTTGAATTGTGAAATGGAGCGACGATGCGCCGGCGCCGTCGCAATTTTCTGAAAGCGAAAGTTCCTCGATGTCTGTGAAGCCAGGCCGCTCGCTGACGATATCGTTGCTCCGTGCCCGCGAAGCCGTGATGAGCAATTTCCGTCCGATGCTGGCGCGGCATGACATCACCGAGCAGCAATGGCGCGTTCTCAGCGTCTTGAGCGAAAGCAGTCCGCGCGACGCATCGGATGTTTCGGAACGAGCCTCGATCCTTGCACCCAGCCTGACCCGCATCATCAAGACACTGGAAGATCGTGGTCTGATCACGCGTGGCCGCTTCGATGACGACGGTCGTCGCGTGCAATTGGCGATCACGCCGGCCGGGACCGCGTTGATCCGGGAGGTGTCTCCGGAGCGCCGGGCAATCTATCGGAAGCTGGAAAGGCGCTACGGCGCGGCCGAAATGGAGAAGCTTCTGGACCTGCTCGATCGGCTGGTCGAGATCGAACGTCGGTGACAGATCCGGCCTCGGAGACGGGCTCTCGCCGAGTGTGAGCCACCTCACACAGGGAGGACGGAAGGACGTCGTAGCGTGACCCATCCGGGTTTCCGCGAGGAGGCGTCCCATGTCGAGGGTCTGGTTTGCCGCGTTCCTCATTCCTGCGATCGCAATAGCCGGCTGGTTCAGCCAGGCACGGCACTCGCTTGAGCAGGTCCCCTTTCTTGAAGGACTTGCAGGTCAAATCGAGCGCGCATGGGTCATACCGTCCAAGACCACAGGCGCAGTCGAGGCTTCTGTTGCGTCGCGGCAGTGCCGGGGATTTTCGATGGAAGAGCAACGCCAGCTCTTCAGGGATGCGGTCATCTCCAGGATAGATGCAGGACCTGAGGCAACGCGGACGGTCAGGGCCTGTGTCATGGACATCCAGGGTGCGGACGACGTCCGGGATAAGGCCGTCACCACAAAGCACGAATAGCAAGCGCGGTCGTCCGACGAGATCTGGCTGACCAGTTTGCTGCAATAGGCAATCCAGGGCCCGCTGCTGCATTTGCCATGCCGTTTTTGTGATATAAGGCGGCGTCAGTAGTCAGCGGGCCAGACCGAACATGAGCCGCATGGACGAATGGCTAGGATCTCTGGGTCTATCGGAGCATCTTCCTCGTTTTCAGGAACATGCTGTCGATTTTTCTGTCGTCGGTGATCTGACAGAACAGGACCTCAAGGATATTGGCATCCCGCTTGGTCACCGGCGCAAGCTGCTGCGTGCGATCGCCGATTTGGCGACGGGTGGTCCGGCCGAACGGCTATCGTCGCCCGAAATTGTCAGGGACGGTGCGGAACGGCGCCAGCTCATAGTCCTGTTCTGTGACATGGTCGGATCGACGGCGCTTTCGGTGCAACTCGATCCCGAGGACTTGCGAACCGTCATCAGCGGACATCATTCGGAAATCACGCAGATCATTCGTGACCACAAAGGCGTGGTCGCCCGGTACATGGGCGACGGCGTCCTGGCCTATTTCGGCTATCCGGAGGCACACGAGGACGATGCCGAACAGGCCGCCCACGCCGCTCTGAAGTTGATCGATGGCGTCGCGCGGCTTCAGCTTGGCGTGAGTGCGCCGCTTCAGGTCCGTGTCGGCATTGCCACCGGCACCGTGGTCGTTGGCGATCTTCTGATCGAGGGGAGCAATCAGGAGCAGGGCGTCGTTGGCGAAACGCCCAATCTTGCCGCGCGCCTGCAGGCCGTGGCGGAGCCGGGAACGGCTGTGATTTGCGGTAACACGCGACGGCTGATCGAAGGACAATTCGAGTATCGCGAGCTGGGTCCCTCATTGGTCAAGGGCTGGTCACATCCGGTCCGCGCGTGGCAGCTTGTCCGGCCGATCGAAGCGGAAAGTCGTTTTGAAGCCCTGCATCAGGCCAAGCTGTCGCCGTTGATAGGGCGCGACGAAGAACTCGAACTGTTACTTCGCCGGTGGCGCAATTCAGTGGAAGGTGATGGCCGCGTTTTTGTGCTGACCGGGGAGCCCGGCATCGGGAAGTCGCATATCGCAATCGCCTTGCAGGATCGACTGCAGTTCGAGCCGCATCTCGCGCTTCGCTATTATTGCTCGGCGCATCACACCAATAGCGTCCTGTTTCCCTTCGTCAGCCAGATCGAGCGCGCCGCGCGATTTGAGCGCGGCGACACGCTCCATGCCAAGCTGGATAAGCTGAAATCGCTTATCGCCATTCTACCCGAAGAGGAACGGGATGACGCTCTGGCTATCCTCGCCAGTCTGTTGTCGCTGCCGCAGGAAAACGGCAATTCCCTTTCTGAACTCACGCCGCAAAAGCACAAAGAGAAAACGCTATCGACGCTTCTGTCGCTGTTCGAGCATCAGGCACCCAAACAGCCGCTCCTCATTGTTTTCGAGGATGTCCATTGGATTGATCCGACCTCGCTGGAGGTTCTGACTGTCCTGGTCGAGCGTGTGCCGTATATGAATGCCATGCTGCTGATGACGGCGCGACCGGAATTCGTACCGCCGTGGCCAAGCCATGCGCATGTGACGACCATGCCGCTGACGCGTCTCAGCAAGCGCGGCGGCGTTGCCCTGATTGAGCGCGTGACCGGCGGAAGGACTTTGCCGGAAACGGTGATGAACGAGATTCTCGCGCGCACCGACGGCGTTCCGCTGTTTGTCGAGGAACTGACCAAGACGATCCTTGAAAGCGGCATGCTGCGAGAGGCAGGCGATCATTTCGAACTCGATCAACCGCTGCCCTCCCTGGCAATACCGACGACGCTTCACGCATCGCTCACCGCGCGCCTCGATCGATTGGCGCCGGTGCGCGAGATTGCGCAGATTGGGGCGGTGGTCGGCCGGCAATTCTCCTACGAACTGCTGATGGCGGTGGCGGGGTTGCCAAAGGATCGCCTCGATGAAGCGCTGACCCAACTCGTCAATTCAGAACTCATTTTTTGCCGGGGCGAAAAGCCTCAATCTGTTTACACATTCAAGCATGTGCTGGTGAGAGACGCTGCCTATGGCGGCCTTCTCAAAAGCCGTCGTATCCAACTCCATGCTGCGATCGCCGATGCATTCGAACGACGTTTTCCCGAGATCGTGAAAGCAGAGCCGGAAACGCTGGCTCATCATTTGACGGAAGCGACGCTCTTCGACCGTGCTCGCGGTTATTGGCTTGCAGCCGGACGGAAGGCGGCAATGCGATCGGCCAATCTTGAAGCGATTGCGCATCTTCAGCGCGGTCTCACAGTGGACGGCCACGCTGAAAGCAGCCCGGAGGCGCTGCGGCAGGAGCTGGACTTCAGGCTGGCGCTGGGTCCTTGCCTCATTGCGACCCAGGGACCCGCCTCTGCCGCTGCAGTCGACACGTTTGTCCGGTCCCGCGACTTGTGCGAGCGTCTGGGAGATCCCCCCGAATATCTGCAGGTGATGTTCTGGCTCACGACGGCGAGCGTGATGCGAGGCGAATTGCCGATTGCCCGCGAAACGATCAGTGCGCTCCTTGAGCGTGCGACGCTGCGCGGCGATCAGGCCGCCTTGCTGAACGCAACGCGTGGCAAGGCGATGATCCTGTTGTTCATGGGACATCTCAAGGAGGCGAGCGCGACCGTTGAGAATGCCTTGAACGCGTTTCACGTCGCCAGCGAAAGCGATCGGCTGGCCGCAAGGGCAGCGGGGCAGGATGCTGGTGTTGCGGATATGGCGTTGATGTCCTGGTCGCTATGGCTGCTCGGAGCTGTCGATCAGGCGGTCATGCGGGTGAATGCTGCCATCCAGCGTGCGGAGGCCATCGCGCATCCTCACTCGCTCGCCTATGCCTCGTATTATGCGTCGGTCCTCTATGCGCTGCGCGGCGAGCATGCCGCCTCCTTTGCGCATGCCGATCGCTGCCTGACACTGTCCGAGCAACATGGTTTCCGCCAATGGCGTGGAATTTCCCGCGCCGTGCGCGGGATCAGCAAGACAAATCTGGAGGCGGATCTCGCCGTTCTCGAAGAGGTTGCGCCTGCTCTGGAGGAATACAGGACCGCCGGATACCAGCTCGGAATTACGGCGCTCTACGTGTTGCTGGCCGATTGCTATCTGGCGCGAGGACAGACGGAGTTCGCGACTGAAATCATCGAAAAGGGGCTCAAGACCTCACATCGCAACGCCGAACGGATCTTCGAAGCGGACCTGCTTCGTCTGAAAGTGCGGGCGGCGCTGCAAAATGGGCGGTCTGAGGGGGATGATACATGCCTTGCGCTTCTGAAGCAGGCTATCGCCATAGCAAACGAACAGGGTGCGGCTTCGCTCCAGCTTCGTGCGGCAACGGACCTTGCCGAACTCAAGCGAAGCCGGGGCGACAGTGAGGCCGGCCGGAAAATCCTCGTTCCAGTTTACGAGTGCCTTTCGGAAGGACGCGAGATCGCGGATATGCGGCGGGCGCAATCCGTCCTCAATATGCTCGGCTACACAGGATAGGTACTTAGGGCCTCTCCGGCTTTGCTAGAAGCAAAGCCGGAGTTCCAGGTTTGGTTTGACGCGTTTTCTTCCCGCGACCGGGTGCCCACTTCGCTCAAAAACGCTCTAAGATGCGAGAGGTGGGGAATAATCCTTCAAGACGTCATCGACGGCGCGATATCCACGACCGCAACCACGATCGAGGTTTTCGTGGTTCCAGTGAAAGTTGACATCGGAGTCCACTTTGAACTCGATGATCTTGCCGTGCCACTTGTTGTCCTCTTTGACGTGATATTTGAATAGCCTGATATCGTCTTCGCCGACAGTCGCCGCAAACAGCATGCAAAGATTGCCGAGCGCTTCCGTTATGTTTTTTGGAGCGCGAACCTGGCCCGCGTCCACAATTCGACTGATCCAGATCTCGTCGAGATCGGGATGATCGTCGATGAGTTGCTTGAAATTGACGGTATCGATGAGAGCGCCCTCGCAATAGGTGTCGCCGTCGATGTCGACCGTGCCTTCGACGAAGGGCAGGGCGGAGCAGGCGCAGAGACTTTGGGCCGTGACCGGTTTGTATGAGTCTCGGGCATTCGAAAATAGTTCGAGCTTCTGTGTGCTGAGATTCCAGGCGTTGTGGTAGATGTAAGGCTTGTCCGCATCGAAAAGGCGCTTGAACTTGATCGCCTTGAGAAAGCTGCTTTCCGGATAGTAGATGCGGGACAGGCCGTTGATGTTCGATAGATACATCATCGATGTCCAGAAACGGATGAACGGGTTCACGGCCAGAAGATAGTTGAGGGTCCAGTGATTGAGATCGCCCTCGTTCCACTTTTTGCGATCGCTGAGTAAGGCGAGCGTTTCCTGTCCGGCCTTCATCATTTGGTCCGGCAACCAGAGATTTTGATAACTCTTCGGATCGAGCAGGAATTCGGTCATGGCCTGTCCGATCGCAACCGAGTCCGGCCCGAACACGGTATTGATCGGGAAACGGGAGTAGGAAACATCGTCCCGAAACACCCCGTTCCGAAAGAACTGATAGGTCTGCTCGGCCTGATTACCCTTTTCGAACTGGTTGTAGACGATGCCAACCCAGGCGCCGATGCAGGACAGAGCCCAGACATCGAATGAAATTTTCGCCTCTTCCAAACGTCTTAGCGCACCAATATGGAGACCGGCGGCTGGTCCTCCGCCGGCAAGCGTAATTGCTCGTTTCATTCCCATTCTCCGGTGTGTTGTTGAGAAGAAATCGGAATGTGAAAACAGGCAGGTCAGCGCAAGCACGCGCTCTTGAAGCGTATCTCACCCGTTCGATGGTTGTCGATTGCCCCTTTGCGCGGATGCGAACACGCCTCTCGGATTTTCATAACCGCACGACTATGTGATGCCTGCATCGGCCGGAGTGTGATCTGGTTCACATTTGATGTAATTTCGTCGGATGCTACCGGCTGCGGTGTGGGTTGTGACGACGATCCATAATGGGTCGTGTGATCGAAGCGTCAGGGCGACAGGGTTATGGGCGAGAGGGTCGCGGAGCCGCGGAGTGCTGGCCTTGAACGAAGAGATATTCTTCGTGCCAACCCGTTATTCTCAGGACTTCCGGCGGATATTATCGATCGACTATGCGCTTATGCCAAAACGAAAAATGTCAAACGCGGCACGACGATATTCACCAAGGGCGATCCGGGGCAGAGCCTGTTCGCTGTATGCCGCGGCACCATCAAGATCAGCGTTCCGTCCGACGACGGCAAGGATGCGGTGTTCAATTTCATCAACGCCGGCGAGGTGTTCGGCGAAATCGCTGTCCTGGATGGCCGGCTTCGCACCGCCGACGCGATTGCCGCTGAAGACAGCCAACTGTTGGTGATCGATCGGCGCGATTTATTGCCGCTTATTCAGAGCTCCCCGGATCTCGCGACCAACATTATTGGCGTATTGTGCGCGCGCCTTCGGCACACGAGCGCCCAGGTCGAGGATATCGTTTTTCTCGATTTGCCGCGGCGTCTGGCGAGGACGCTGCTTCGCCTTACGCGTGGTCACTCCGGGGAAGGCGCGACATACAAGATTGCCGTAACGCAGAAGGAAATCGGCCAGATCATCGGCATTTCCCGCGAGAGCATCAACAAGCAGCTCCGTCAGTGGGAGCGTCTCAAATGGGTGCGGCTGGAGCGGGGCGGCATCATGGTTCTCGATCGAAACGCCCTGATGGCGTTCACCTCGGAGGACGAAGACGACTGAGGTGTGACCTGCTTCACACCGCCTGGCGGGACGCCGCGCTAGCGTAACGGGTGCACTTTCAAGAGGAGGCACCCATGAACCCCTACAATATCCGTGATCCAAGCATTGATGCCGCGTTCCTATGGTATCGCACTGTGCTGGTTGCGTTGAGTTCCAGCGTGGTCCTGGCGGTCATGATGTCGATGCTGATAGCGACACACGATGCGCGGAAGACAACAATGTTCGGCTCGCCGATGGAAACCGGGCTGAAGCAGGAGCTGGGTCTTCGTCGGGATATGGGAATAGAGACGGACGGCAAAGACACTGAGGGAAGCGGGGCGCAGCCAAGGCCTGTGCCTGCGCCCGATCCAGCGATCAGCAATGGTGCGGCGGGCGCTGCTCCGGCTGGCTTCGGTTACGGACACTTGACCGATATCCGGCCGGCGCGTGCAGACCTGCGAAGGCACTGCAGCGGCGAATACGCATGCGACGAGAATTCATCGGTGGTTACGCTCGCCGAACGCCGCATGCACCATGCCGTACCGATCTCATTGCTGGATCAGCGCTGTGCAACGGAGGATCGGCTTGTCGTTGCGCTGATTGAGCGCGTTGGCGTCACCGGCGAGGTGCCGGCCGACCGGCTGAACGATGCCGGCCTTGGCCTGGTCTCGGCCCGTCTGACATGCTCGGAGGGGCGGGTGGCGGAGGCGCTGGTTCAATATGAAACCGTCATGATCGATACGCTGGTTCTCACCGAACTTGATTAGAGAAACGGCGCGAACCCGATCGGCCCATGCATCTGCCCCGGCCAAAACCGGGGCGGCTGGCTACTTCGCCTCGAATGCGCTCTGCGCGACGATGCACGCTTGTTCGACGTGATGAATCGCGGCTTTGCGCGCCGCTTCGGCATCCTGTTTCTGAATCGCCAGAAGGATAGCCTTCATTTCGCGAGCGCTCTCTTTGGCGCGGCCGGATGCCGACATCGACCGCGAGCGCAGGAACGTGATCCGCGCCAGCAGTCCGTTCAGGATGTCCCGGATGACGCTGTTGCCGCAGCCTTCCAGGATCTCGTCGTAAAATCGCGATGTGGCATTGAGCAGGCCCGCAGGATCGGCAGCCTTGTCGGCCTTGATGAAATCGGAAAGTGCCCCCTGCATCCGCTGCACGCCGTCGGGCGTCGCCTGGCGGGCGCATGCCGCCGCGGCTTCGCCTTCGAGCAGAATGCGGACCTGATAGATTTCCTTGGCCTGCTCCCAGGTGATGGACGAAACCAGCGGACCGCGGTTCGGTACGATCGCAATCAGCTTTTCGGCTTCAAGGCTTCGCAGCGCCTCCCGGATCGAAGGACGGCTGACGCCAAGCCGCTCGCAGAGATCGGCCTCGATCAGTCGCTCACCCGGTTGAAATACGCCAGCCAGAATGGCCGCCCGCAATTTGCTTGCGGCCTGCTGTTGAACGCTGACTGGTGAAACTTTGAGGTCCATTGATCTTGAGTCTTGATCTTGGGTCTTGATCCCGTCTCGCCCGACGTCAGGTTTTGACGCTGACGCCGAGGTGGCGAGGCCCGTGCCGATGAAACACGCTGTAGGCGCTCTTGAACCATGATTCGGCGGCCAGTTTATCGCGCCATGCCGTGTTGCGCGCGGCCTCGCGCTCGGGCGATTGCAGCGCGTCTTTGCTGGCGAGATAGTGCAGGGCAAGGTGGCTGAAGGTTTCCGGCTCGCCGTCGGTAATCTCGAAGCGACGGACCATGCGCCAGTCCGGCGCCTTCATCAGCAGCGGGATGTGTTCGGATTCGTGCCAGTCGTTGAATTCACCGGCGCGGTCCTTCGGCGCCTTGAACCAGACGGCATAGAGAATGGGAGTATCGGCCGCGTCCGCATCCTTTGCGTTGCGGTGGATTTCGTTGCCGAGATAGCGGGTGAAGCCGTGCACATTTTCAAGCATCCAGCGGGTCTGATCGCTCGGCTGGGTTTTGACCTGCGCGTAAGCCGGTGTCCTGAAGGCCGACAGATCGGTCACTTCGTAAATCGCGAGGAAACCGGGCCCGGTATCCGCCCTGTAGCGTTGGCCGCTCACGAAGCCCTCGCATTTCATCCGGATCGGGATGTGCTCGGTGTCGTACCAGTGATGAAAACTGCTCTCGAAGGAGACGTCCGGAGTCATTTCCGAAAACAGGATTCCCCGTCCCGCCGTCATCCTGAATCTTCCCTTGCAGATTGTCTGACAATCAGACTATCTTAAGCCGAAGTCACACGCAACGTTGGGAAGAGGGTGTCATGGAGCTGAAAGTCCGCCGCACGTGGACGGTTGTGGAGGAGCGCTTCGTCGAGGCCGGCCGTGATGCCGACATCCCGCTGCGCAAGGTCGCGGTGGTCACGGTGATTGAGAATCCCTATCTCGGCCGTTATGTCGAAGATCTTTCGCCGCTGATCAACGTGAGCCCCGCGATGGGTGCCCAGATGGCGAAGCCGGCGCTCGCCGCCATGGCGCCCTTTGAGGTGCAGGGTTACGGAAAGGGTGGCTTGGTCGGCACCGGCGGCGAGCAGGAGCACGCCAACGCTCTGTTGACCACAGTCTTCGCCAATCCGATCCGCGATGCCATCGGCCGCGCCGATGCCTGGATCTCGTCGGTGACGAAGGTCGTCGCTCCGGGCACGCCGATCGATGTTCCGATGAACTGCATCCATGATGTCTATGTTCGTTCGCATTACGACGCCATGACGCTCATGTTGTCGGATGCGCCGATGCCGGATGAGATCGCGCTGATTTTCTGTCTCTCCAATCGCGGACGCATCAACGCGCGCGTTGGCGGATTGACCTATGACGAGGCAGTCAAGCGCCTTAAAGACTAAGGGCAAATCAGCCGCAAAGAGGCGTAGGACATGAAAACTGCCGTCACCAATCTCAAGACGATCGTCACCGGCGACTGGCGTCAGCCTTTCGCCAATGGCGATACCATCGTGATGGACGGCGGCAAGATCGTGCTTGTCGGCACTGCCGACGCGAAGACGATCGAATCCTGCGATGTGGTGATCGATGCGGCCGGGACCGTTGCTATTCCCGGCCTCATCGATTCCCATGTGCATATCACCTTCGGCGACTACACGCCGCGTCAGAAGACCGTTGGATTCCTCGAAAGTTACACGCATGGCGGCGTGACGACGTCGATCACAGCATCCGAAGTGCATGTGCCGGGCCGTCCCAAGGATCCGGAAGGCGTCAAGGCGCTCGCGGTCGCTGCGCTGAAAAGCTTTCAGAACTGGCGCCCCGGCGGCATGCGTGTGCATGCGGGCTCGATCATTCTCGAGCCGGGGCTGACTGAAGCCGATTTCGACGAACTGAAGGCGAAGGGCGTGTGGCTGGCCAAAGCCGGCTTCGGCGCCTTTCCGACACCTTATGACTACAAGCCGATGATTGCCTGGGCGAAGGCGCGCGGCATGGTGACGACGGTTCACACCGGCGGCTCTTCCATTCCAGGATCGTCGGGCATCTGGTCGGAACACATTCTTGCGCTTGATCCCGATGTGTCGTTCCACGTCAATGGCGGGCCGATCGCGATGCCCGATGAAGGCTTCCCCCGGCTCGTGAATGAGTCGAAGGTTGCGTTGCAGGTCTGCACCGCTGGCAATCTGCGTACGACGCTCTGGCTCAGCCGGCTGGTGCGCGAGGCCGATCAATTCGATCGCTATCTCATCGCCACCGATACCCCGACGGGGAGCGGCATTATGCCGCTCGGCATGATGTACACGATCACCCATCTCGCGAGTCTTGCAGATCTGCCGGTTGAATGGGCGATTGCCGCCGCGACGGGCAACAATGCAAGAGTCTATGGGCTGAATTCCGGCTTTATTGCGCCGGGAAAAGATGCGGACATTGCAATTATCGATGCCTGTTTAGGCGGCTCGAAGGACGATGCGCTGTCGGCGCTGGCGAATGGCGATGTCGCAGCGGTGAGCGCAGTGATCACCGACGGTGTGCCGCGCTTTGTCGGACGCAGTCGCAACACGCCGGAAGGCATCCGCCGCGTTCGTGTTGCTCGTAGCAATGTAATTCAGGATTTTAGCGCAGCGGCGCATTGACTGTTGGTATGTCGCTTGCTTTTTAGGTGACGAGTTACGGAATGGCTTGTTGCGTCGTAGCCATTCACCAGCGACCAAACAAGACGCAAGTCGCCGGGATGTTTGAAACGTTTATCCAGAGGAATGATGTAATGACGACACGACGAATGGTCCTGACCTCGATCGCCGCGCTCTCGATGGCGCTGCTCTCATCGCATTCGTATGCGCAGGGCTGGCCACAAAAGCCGGTGACGGTCATCGTGCCGTTTGCAGCAGGCGGAAATACCGACGGGATTGCGCGTATGGTGGCGCAGAAGCTGAGCGAGGGGCTCGGGCAGCAGTTCGTCGTCGAGAACAAGGGCGGCGCCGGTGGCGGGCTCGCCGCCGACTTCGTCGCGCGCGCTCAGCCGGACGGTTACACCATGTTCCTGACGGCGCATTCCGTCCTGACCGTCGTACCGAAGATGATGAAAGTTCGCTACGATCCGCTGAAGGATTTCGCGCCTATCAGCAATGTGGCCACCAATCCGTTCGTGCTGGTCGTTCACAAGGACATGCCGGTAAACAACGTGGTCGAGTTTGTAAAATATGTGAAGGACCGGAAGAACAACGTGTCCTATGCGTCGGCTGGGCAGGGCAGCCTGGCGCATCTGTCGATGGCGTTGTTCCTGAAGGAAGCCGGCATCGAGATGGTTCACGTGCCCTACAAGGGCAATGCGCCAGCATTGTCTGACGTGATCGCGGGTCATATCCCCGCAATGTTCTCAAACCTGTCGGATACGTTGCCGCATGCCGCGAGCGGAAATGTGAAATTGCTCGCTGTGTCGGGTGACAAGCGGGCGCCGCAGCTTCCCAATGTACCGACGGTCGCAGAATCCGGGTATCCGAAATACAAGTCGCTGACCTGGAACGGTCTCATGGCGCCGGCAGGGACGCCGAAGGAGATCGTGGACAAGGCCGCCAAGGTCATCATCGAAGCGGTGAAGGATCCGAAATTCGCAGAGAAGCTTGCCGGCTATGGCGTCGATCCTTCGGGTAACACGCCTGAGCAGTTTGCCAAGGAGCTTGAGGCCGATGTCGCCTTATGGGGCAGCGCGCTGGAAGCCGCAGGCATCAAGCAGCAATAAGCAACACAAACCGGTTCAGTCATTCCATGACGTCGCAACAGTCAGTCATTATCGCCGGTGGTGGCCCCGTTGGGGTCGTTACCGCTCTTGCCCTTGCTCAAAAGGGCATTCCGGTTCGGGTCTATGAGGCCGCCGCCGAGGTCAACTCGTCGCCGCGGGCTTCGACGCTGCACCCGGCAACGCTGGAGATGCTGGCGTCGCTGGGATTGCTGGACGAGGTGATTGCGCGTGGTCTTGTTGCGCGCGTCTTCCAGTTCTGGGACCGGCCAAGCGGTCGCATGGTCGCTGAATTCGACCATGCGATCCTCAAAAATGACACGCCGCACCCGTTTGTCGTGCAGTGCGAGCAGCACAAGCTTGCTGGGATGGCAATCGAGAGACTGAAAGCCATGCCGCATGCCGAGGTTCACTTCTCGGCGCGGGTCCATTCGGTCGATCAGGCCGCGGATCGCGTTGCGGTCGCCATCGATCGCGATGGCAATGAGGAAGTCATTACCGGTGACTATCTTGTTGGGGCGGACGGTGGTCGTTCAACCGTCAGGAAGGCGCTCGGAATTGAATTCGAGGGTTATACCTTCCCGGAACGTTTTCTGGTTCTGACCACGCCGTTCGATTTCGAGAAGGAGCGTGGTGCGGGTTATCGCAGCTATTTCTCTGATCCCGATGAATGGTGCAACCTGTTCAAGGTTGCGGGTGAAGACGGTAGCGGCTTGTGGCGTGTGGTGATGCCGACGGTGCCCGGCGAAACCGACGAGCAGGTTCTGAGCGACGAGGCGGTCCAGAGGCGGCTGCAGACGTTCTTCCCGAAAGCCGGCGATTACGACGTCGTGCATCGGAACATCTATAATGTTCACCAGCGCGTGGCGGCAAAATTCCAGAAAGGTCGTGTTTTTCTGGCGGGCGACTCAGCGCACGTAAACAATCCCATTGGTGGTCTCGGTCTCAATTGCGGCATTCACGATGCCATGGATCTGGCCGGTTGTTTGACAGCAGTCATTCAGGGCAAGGCGTCTGCGGACACCCTGCAGCTCTATGAGACGCGTCGTCGCCCCATGAACATTGAGTATGTGCAGCAACAGACGATCGCCAACAAGAAACGGCTGGAAGAGAAGAGCCAGGCCGAGCGCGAGAAGAATTTCGAGTTTCTCCGCAAGACCGCGGCTGACCCGGAAGCGCATCGCAAGTTCCTGCTCCGGACGTCGTTGCTCGAGAGCGTCCGCAAGCCCGCGGTGGCGGCTTAGGTTTTCGGCGGATCGTCAATACTCGTTCTGTAAAGCAGACAGGGATCGGGCCTCCACGGCCTGATTCCTGTCATTGACGGGATCGGAGGCGCAACGTCCTGATCTCCGGGCGGTGCGCCAGACTGCACAAGCAATTCTAGACCTCTCCGACGGTATGTTTGTCCACGGCTCGCGGCGTGTTTAGATAGGCCCGTCAGTGGGGAGGGGATCATGACGCCCGGCCAGCTTCCGCTTGCGACCGTGCACGGCCTTTTTCACATCGCGATCAAGACGTCAGATCTCACGGCTACCCGGTATTTCTGGACCAAGATCATCGGTTTGCGCGAGATGCCGCGCCCGGATTTCGGATATCCCGGCGCCTGGCTGGCCTGTCCGCAGCCCGGAGGGCTCGGCATCATCCACATTTATGCCGGCGGACCGGCGCTCGGACCCGAAGGCAGGGCGCCGACTGGCACCGCGGCGATCGATCATGTTTCATTGTCGTGCTCGGGCTATCGGTCTTACATTTCACGTTTCCAGACAGCAGGCCTGGATTGGCGCGAATTCGTCGTGCCCGGCACCTCGCTCTGGCAGTTGTTTGTGTATGATCCGAGCGGTGTGCAGCTCGAACTGACATTCGAGGCCGCTATTGAAGGCGATACGCCGCCTGATCTGGCGCCAGGCAGAAAGTACGTTCCCGGCGCGAATTTCTTCAATCAGTCAACTTATCCGAAGCTGACATAGACTCGGCGGTGCTTGCGGCCGCCGGTGATGCCTCGATAACAAGCCCGCAATGCAGACGCGAAAGGAATGACACTGTGACGCATATTGCCATCAGGGCTGGTGATTTCCGTTTCAAGGCGAGGCTTGAACTGGAAGCGGCGCCAAAGACGTGCGCCATGTTTCGCGCGTTGCTGCCCTATCGGCAGAAGATCATTCATGTCCGGTGGAGCGGAGAGGGAGTCTGGATTCCTCTCGGTGGTCTCGATTTCGGTTTGTCTTATGAGAATGCCACCAGCCATCCGGCGCCTGGCGAGATTATTGTACATCCGGGCGGAGTGAGCGAAACGGAAATACTGCTCGCCTATGGTGCGGTTTGTTTCAGCAGCAAGGTCGGTCAACTCGCCGGCAACCATTTCCTGACGATCGAGGAGGGGCGCGACCAGCTCAGGAAACTGGGCGAGCACGTCTTGTGGCATGGCGCGCTCGACATCGAGTTCAGCGCTGTCACGTGAACTGAGTGTCACGTGCTCTTCGTTGGACGGGATGATGCCGTTACTTTGGCTTTGTCGCCTTCTCCAGGAAATCTATCAGCGCCTGACGATCTTCAGCGGAGGAGATGCGCTGCTCGGGCATTTTCGTGCCCGGCGTATATTGCATCGGCCCCTGTTCGAAGAGCGCGGACACCGTCTCTTTCGTCCAGACAATATCCATCTGCTTCAGCGCCGGTGAAAAATTATAGCCGGGCAAAGTTGCAATACGGCGCCCGAAAATGCTGTGCAGCGTCGGGCCAGCCCGATTGCCCTCATCAGGGGTGAGCGTGTGGCAGGCGACGCAGGCTCTGTACACCTCCGCCCCGCGATCGCCGGCATAGGCGGCAAGCGGATCGTCGGGTCCGTGGGCGGCGATGGCGCCGATGTGATCGCCCCTCCTTGCATTCCACCGGCGCACGAGGCGGTCGGTCCCGCCGGTCAGTAACGTCGTATTGTCACTGAAGAAGGCGACCGACCAGACCGGCAATCCCGGTCCGACCAAGGTGCGCAAGAGTTGTCGTTTCTTGCGATCGACAATACTGACCGAACCGCGGATTCCCGCAGCGGCGACGAGCGATCCATCCGGCGAGATCGCAATGGCGATCACCGGGCTGTCCGCAACCTGGATCTCGCCGCGTTGCTTTCCGTCGAGGCCGACGAAATAGATACGGCCATTGGCGCCGGCCGCTGCGATCTCTCCGTCCTGTGACACAACGACTGCATTGAGCGGTGTGGGCAGTGTGACGACCAGCGGCTCGCCATTGTCGAGCGACCAGATCCGCAGCGTGGCATCGTAGGATGCGCTGACGAGCGCTTTCCCATCTGCCGTGAAAGCGACACCGTTCACATTCTGGTTGTGACCGTTCAACACAATCGGATCGCCCCCGGCGAGTGGCCAGACCCGAGCGGTCTGGTCCCAAGCGGCTGATGCGAGCATCCTGCGGTCCGGCGACATGGCGAGGGATACGATGGGAGCCGTATGACCCTCGAAGATGCGCTCGGGGACGGGGTTTCCACTCCGCCAGATTGCGATCTTGCCGTCCTCGCCGCCCGTGGCCTGCCGCTCCGCATCAATGATCGTCACGGCGTTCACGGCGCTGTCATGGAAGCGCAACACCTGTTCGGCGGCATTGCGTGTGAGAGACCATCGGATCGCGGACGCATCGAAGCTGCCGGAGATGGCACTTTGTCCGTCGGCGCTGACAGCAACCGCACGCACCGGTCCGCCATGGCCGCGCAGTTGCGCGCTCGCCGAACCGGTGGCAAGCATCATGAATAGCGAAATGACGACCAGTCCACGGGAGCAAAACGTCATCTGGTCAGAATAACACGGCGGTCCGGATCGTTCCAATCCAGGGGGGCGATCGCGTTCTCTCACTCAGCCTTGGGGCTTTTCATTCCGTTCGCGCAGATAATCTTCCGTCGTGCGCGGCTTCGGACGTTCCGGTACGCCGTATGGATCGAACGAGTCTTCAGTCATCGCAATGACGCGGCAGTCCTCGCACATCTTGAGCACGTCGAGGCGTTTGGCCTGCCCCTTGAACATCCAGTGCTTGCCCTCGAGCTTTGCGGTCACCCGCTCGATCGTGCTCTTCACGCCAAACGGCTTGTCGCAGCGCACGCAATGGAATGGTTCTTCCTCTTTCACGATGCGCGCAGAGGCCGTGGCGGCCCGAAAATCGAGCTGCGGTCTGAGGGTAATGACTTTCTCCGGGCAGGTCGCTGCGCAAAGTCCGCACTGTACGCATGCGTCTTCAGTGAACTTGAGCATCGGCCTGTCGGAATCGGCGGAAAGCGCTCCGGTCGGACAAGCTGAGACACAGGCAAGACAGAGCGTGCAGCCAGCGACATTGACGTCGACCGCGCCGAAAGGCGCTCCTGCGGGCAACGCGACCAGATCAACCGGCGTTGGCGCGACGCGATGCAGCTCGCGGAGCGCGAGCCGCTGCACATCGCGCTTGCCGCCGACCGGAAGGAACGAGGCGGGTTTTTGCACCAGTATGCCTGGCGCCATGTTGCGCAGCGTTTCACCAAGTACATCAGGGTCGTCGGTCTCGATCGTCGAGAC
>JAFAFP010000254.1 GCA_023423415.1 Pseudomonadota bacterium
TTCCGTCCCTCGCCCGGCAAGATCCTGCATTACCATCCGCCCGGCGGCCTGGGCGTGCGCGTCGATTCCGCGGCCTACCAAGGGTACACAATTCCACCCTATTACGACTCGATGGTCGGCAAGCTGATCGTCCACGGCAAGACGCGGCAAGAATGCCTGATGCGGCTGAAGCGCGCGCTCGACGAATTCGTGGTCGATGGTGTGGATACCACCTTGCCGCTATTCCGCACATTGGTGCGCAATCAGGACATCATCGACGGCAATTATTCGATTCACTGGCTGGAGCAGTTCCTCGCAAAAGGCGGCATGGAATCCTGAGGACTTCAAGAAAATCGCTCGGAACCGACAAGCCCTTTGTACGTTTAAGGTCATTTGGTTTGGAGCGATTTCCTGAAATGACCAATAATGAGACGGCCGCCGGGTCCGCGTCCCAGCAGTCGCCCGGCGCCCAGCCTCTGCTGCTCGCCATCGGCTTTGTCATCGTTATCCTCATCAGCGCTACGTCAATCTGGCTAGTCGATCGCTCGAACGACGAGGCTGAGGCGGTCATCCAGACTCTCGATGTTCAGAATAGTTTGTCCTTGATCTTGCTGAACCTCCGGCGCGCGGAGTCTGCGCAGCGGGGCTACGTGATCACCGGCCAGACGGCATATCGGGACGAGTATTACGAAGCGGCCCAAAGCAGCCTTCCCGCGCTTGCCGCCGCAGAAAAGGCCGTTGCCGCCAAACCCGAATTGAAGTCGGCTTTCGCGCCGATACCGGCGCTTGTGCGCGAAAAGCTCGACGAGATGGCCCGCTCCGTCACGCTTTTTGATGATGCGAAGATCGACGAGGCGCGCGCCCAGATCAGAGCTGGCGAAGGTCGCGGCCGGATGGATGCCATCCGCGAGCCTATCGCGAAGATATACTCTAACGAGCGCCAGCAAGCCAATCACCGGCGCGAAGAGGTCAACAGAACCAACTTCTCCCTTCTGGTCGTGTCGCTGATCGGGTCGATGCTGATCCTGTTGATCGGCGCGGCCTCGGTTTATCTCGTCCAGCGCACCAGCCGCCAACGCGACCGCGCGCAACAGGCGCTGCTAGCGACCAACGAAAATCTTGAAACAATGGTAGCCGAGCGGACGACGGACCTGCGCGAGGCCAATGATGAAATCCAGCGCTTCGCCTACATCGTTAGCCACGACCTCCGGTCGCCACTGGTCAACATCATGGGCTTCACGACTGAGTTGGAGGCTATAAAAAAAGACATAGTCGAACGGCTTGCCTCACTTCGAAAAGACGATATCGAAGCGGCTGAAAAGGATGTAGAAACATTCCAGGATTTTGATGAGGCCCTCGGTTTCATCAAAGGGTCCATCGGTAAGATGGATCGCCTCATCAACTCGATTTTGAAGCTGTCGCGCGAAGGCCGGCGGGAATTTAAGCCTGAATATATCAGTATGGACGACCTCGTAAAATCAATCGCCGACAATGTCGCGCATCAGGCTGCAGATCGGGATATCGACATTACGGTTGCCTCGCTGCCGCCGATCAAGAGCGACCGTCTCGCACTCGAACAGATCTTTTCCAATCTCATCGACAACGCGATGAAATATACGCAACCGGAGCGCCCGGGACGTGTGCAGATCCGCGGGCGCGCTGATCATGCTCAGGTCGTCTACGAGATTGAAGACAATGGCCGTGGCATAGCCACGGAAGATCACCAACGCATTTTCGATCTGTTTCGCCGTGCGGGTCAGCAGGATCAGCCCGGCGAAGGCATTGGCCTCGCCCATGTCCGCGCTCTCGTACGCAGACTTGGCGGCTACATGACACTCAAATCCGAGCTCGGTGAAGGGACGACGTTTATCGTCACGTTGCCACGTCGCATCCAACTGGAAGAAGCAGCATGAGTGAACACGTCCAGATCGTCATGGTCGAGGATGATGAGGGCCACGCGCGCCTTATCGAAAAGAACATCCGTCGTGCCGGCGTCAGCAACAAGATCTTGCCTTTCGTCAACGGCACGGAAGCGGTCAAATTCCTGTTCGGCACCGACGGTACGGGCGTCAGCAATCGCGGCCGCGCAATGCTGATCATGCTCGATCTCAACCTTCCGGACATGAGCGGCGTCGATATCCTCAAGCGCGTGAAGGAAAACGAGCATCTCAAACGCACGCCGGTCGTTGTCCTCACCACCACCGACGACGAGCGCGAAATCAAGCGCTGCTACGATCTCGGCGCCAATGTCTACATCACCAAGCCCGTGAACTACGACAGCTTTGCCAATGCGATCCGTCAGCTCGGCTTGTTCTTCTCGGTCATCCAGGTACCCGAAACCACCTGATATCCGGCCAGCGACAAAACCATGCCAAAGAGCGTCCTTTACGCAGACGACGAACCGGGCCTGAGGCGCCTGGTCGAACGCGGTCTCAGCGCGCAGGGTATCCGCGTCGTCGCAGTCGAGAACGGACGCGCCGCAGTCGAATGTCTCAAGCAGGAGGAGTTCGACGTCGTCGCACTCGATCATTTCATGCCGGAGCTCGATGGTCTGGAAGCGCTGAAGATTATCCAGGAAATGCCGAACCACCCGCCGGTCATCATCGTCACCGGCGCAGAGGACAGCACGATCGCGGTCTCGGCCTTGAAGGCTGGCGCCTTTGACTATGTGCTGAAGGATACCTCCGGTCACTTCGTCCCTCTCCTGCTCGCAGCCATGACCACCGCCGCAGAAGCCATGCGCCTGCGCCGGGCCAAGGAGACTGCGGAAGCTGAACTGCGCGAACAGCGGGATCGGTTCGAGCGGCTGGCCGTCGAGCGCGAGATGCTGCTGCGCGAAGTCAACCACCGTGTCGGCAACTCGCTGCAACTGATTGCGGCGTTCCTGCAACTGCAGGCGGGCGGCGCGTCGAGCGCCCCGGTGAAGGCAGCGCTCACGGACGCAACCCGGCGGGTGATGGCGGTCGCACAGGTGCACAAACGGCTCTACACATCGAATGATGTGCAGTCCGTATCGATCGACCAGTATCTCAGTGCGCTCGTTGACGATCTATCGAAGACCGACAATTCGGAAACATCGCCCCTCAGCCTTGAGGCCGAAGCCCTGGAGCTTGATCCGGATCGCGCCGTCGCCATCGGCGTCATCGTCAACGAGCTGGTGCTCAACGCGATGAAATACGCCTACCCCGAACAGAAGGGCCCGATCCGCGTCGGATTGAAGCGGGTCAACGGCAAGCGGGCTATGCTGAGCGTCGAAGACGACGGTGTCGGCTACGACACCAAGACAAAGCCAAAATCAACCGGCCTTGGCCGCTCGATCGTCGGCGCAATGGCTACGCGTCTTGGCGCGCAGGTGGTTTACGACGCTGAGCATCGTGGCACGCGTGTGATCATCACTTTTGAGACCGCATTGCGGGAAACGCCGACGTCCTGATCGCCTCATCCTGCCCTTGCATCGGCCTCGCAAAATAGCTCCAATCGCGGCACGTCCGCGTATGCGGCGTTTACCCGCAGGCGACCGGACGGGACAGTCGCAACCGGCGTCACCATCGCTATATTTGAGCTATGAGGCCGGTCGTGACCAAATGGTTCGCGGCTGCCGGGAGTGCGTTTCTGCTTCTCGCGGTCCTGGCTGCCATCCTGACCGGCGCACAAGCTGCGCCGGAAGACCGGGTGTTCGTTGTCGACATCAAGGGCGCCATCAGCGTAGCGGCGCAGCGTCAGGTTTCGCGCGTCATCGAGCAGGGACGCAGAAACAATGCTGCAGCCATCCTGATCCGGCTCGATACGCCGGGCGGCCTTGTCACTGCGACCCGTGACATCATCCGCGACATCGTCGCCTCGCCGGTCCCCATTATCGTCTATGTCGCGCCGAGCGGAGCGCGAGCGGCCTCGGCCGGCACCTTCCTCGTCTATGCCTCCCATCTCGCCGCCATGGCGCCAGGCACCAATCTCGGCGCGGCAACGCCGGTGCAGATGGGCGGCATTCCAGGCATGCCCCAGCCCAAGGATGACAAAAAGGCCGCCGAACCCGATGCGGCCGAGAAGAAGTCGGTCAACGATGTGATCGCGCTGCTGCGCAGCCTCGCGCAGATGCGTGGACGCGACCTCGATTTCGCGGAAAAGGCCGTGCGCGACGCTGCCACCCTCACCGCCAGCGAAGCCCGCAATCAAGGGGTGATCGAAATCGTCGCCGGCGGCGTACCTGATGTGCTGGCGCAGGCTGATGGACGCAAGGTGACGGTCGGCGGCGTTGACCGCATCCTGTCTACCCGCGACGCCCAGATCACGAATGTCGCGCCCGACTGGCGCACGCTGTTGCTCGGCGTCATCGCCGATCCCAATGTCGCATTCATCCTGCTGCTAGTCGGCATCTACGGTCTGCTGTTCGAGTTCTGGACGCCGGGCGCGGTCATCCCCGGCGTGCTCGGCGGCATCTGTCTGCTGTTGGGCTTGATCGCGCTTTCGGTGCTGCCGGTTCAATATGGCGCTCTCGGACTGTTGCTGCTCGGCATTGCCTTGATGATCGGCGAGGCATTCACACCCGGATTCGGCGCGCTGGGTATCGGCGGACTTGCAGCTTTCCTGATCGGGTCATTCTTCCTGTTCGACCCCGACGGAGCCGATATCGATCTTCGTGTTTCCCTTCCGGTGATCGCCGGTGCGGCAATCGCGAGTGCCGGATTCGCTTTTCTCGTTGTCGGCGCGGCGATCAAGGCGCGCAATCGTCCCGCCCTGCTCGGTCCGGATGGTCTCTTGGACGCCCGCGGCGCGGTGATCGATTGGCAAGGCGAGCAAGGCCATGTTCGGGTGCACGGTGAAATCTGGAATGCACACGGCAAACAAGCCTACCAAAACGGAGACATTGTGCGCGTGCGGCGGCGCGAAGGCCTCACCCTGTTCGTCGAGCCGGAATGAAATGGGAGACCATCATGTTCGATTCATCGTTTCCAGCCATTTCTGGGCTGCTGCTTCCCGTCATCGCCGCACTTGCGCTTCTGTTCTATTCGTTCCGTATCCTGCGGGAATATGAGCGCGGTGTCGTGTTCATGCTTGGCCGGTTTTGGAAAGTGAAAGGCCCCGGCCTCATCATCATTATTCCCTTCATCCAGCAGATGGTTCGCGTCGATCTGCGCACGCGGGTGTTCGATGTGCCGCCGCAAGACGTCATCTCACGCGACAACGTGTCGGTGAAAGTCAATGCGGTGCTTTACTTTCGCGTGCTCGATCCCGAGAAGGCCATCCTTCAGGTCGAACACTTCTACGAGGCCACAAGCCAATTGGCGCAGACCACATTGCGCTCGGTGCTTGGGCAGCACGATCTGGACGAAATGCTCGCCGAACGCGGCAAGCTCAATCTCGATATTCAGAAAATCCTCGACGAACAGACCGATGCCTGGGGCATCAAGGTGAGCAATGTCGAGCTCAAGCATATCGACCTCAACGAGAACATGATCCGCGCCATCGCCAAACAGGCCGAGGCAGAACGCCTGCGCCGCGCCAAAGTCATCGATGCCGAGGGCGAATTGCAGGCGGCGCAGAAGCTCGCTGACGCCGGACAGATTCTTGCGACCCAGAGCGAAGCAATGCAGCTTCGTTATCTGACGGCGCTGCAGAATATCGTGGGCGATCGCACCTCGACGATCGTATTTCCCTTGCCGATGAACCTGCTCGACAAACTACGAAGCAGCTAGAACCGTCTGCCGTGCATGCTCGCCCTCAGGCGCTGCCGTGCGTTTGGACATCATCATCTCGATCGCAGCACAAGCACGTGCCGGGCTGTAAGGCTTCTGGAGGATCATGGACAGCGGCCGTTTCCGCAATCCCTCCAGCAGCCCCCACCGGCCCGAGGCGTAGATCACCGGAAGATCGGGGAGCATTCCGCGCACCTGCTCGGCAAGGCTTACGCCATCGAGATCGCCGGGCAAATTGATATCGGTGAACAGGATGTCGATCCGCGGGCCGGTTGACAGATAGGCCAACGCCTCCGCCGCATCGGCGACACAATGAACGCAGAAGCCGTGTTCTTCGAGCGATTCGCCGATGATCTCGGCGATCAGCGCCTCGTCCTCGACGAGCAACACACAGGTTGACGATGATTCCGCAGAGTCTTGCTCGGACTGATCTTGAGCGGCCTGAGAGTCCGCAGCTTTCCCGTTCCAGGCGTCATGATCCATGATCGACCCCCCTTTACGCGTCACGTTCGGGTGAGCAAATCTTGCACGGGGCTTTTGTTCGCAAAGTGTCTAAAATTTAACGGGCAGAGGGATAACAAGGGGTTAAGTTAACAAATGGCTAGCAGAGACCCCACGCGCGAAACCGCACTCGTCGAGATCACCCCCGAGGTGCTTCTGAAGGCTTATGCCTGCGGCATTTTTCCGATGGCCGAGAATGCCGACGATCCCTCGCTCTACTGGATCGAGCCGGAAAAGCGCGGCCTTATCCCGCTCGACGGGTTCCATGTTTCCCGCAGACTGGCCCGTACCGTGCGCAGCGACCAGTTCCAGATCTACGTCGACCGCGATTTCGAGGCGACGATCGACGGCTGCGCGGAACCGGCAATCGGCCGTTCCCGCACCTGGATCAACAGACGTATCCGCTCGCTTTACTGCAAGCTGCACGAGATCGGGCATTGCCATTCCGTCGAAGCCTGGCGCGACGGCAAGCTTGTGGGTGGATTGTACGGTGTGAGACTCGGACGCGTGTTCTTCGGCGAAAGCATGTTTCATCACGAACGGGATGCGTCGAAGGTTGCGCTCGTCCATCTCGTCGCGCGGCTTCGTGCCGGCGGGTTTGCGCTGCTCGATACACAATTTGTAACCTCGCATCTGTCGAGCTTCGGCGCCGTCGAGGTCAGCAAGCGGCTTTACAATCGCATGTTGGAAAGGGCCCTCGAAGACGAAGCCGATTTCTTCGCGCTCGATAACGATCCTGTTCCCGGCGCCGCCGCACTTGCTGCACTTGGACAGCAACAGAAGCCGCAAACCTGATTTCTGCGCGGCGGCCGCTGCGCACAATGCGTTGGCGTATTGATGCCCGCGACACGGGGCCAACCGCTCGCCCGAACAAAAAAGCGCCCCCTTTTCTCTGGAGCATTCGTGTCGCAGTAGAATTTGCAGACGAGGTTCGAACGATGGCGCAACCAATCAAGTTTGAACGTTCGCACACAAGCAACGAAGAATTCGACGTTCTGGCACGGACGCACTTTCCAGCTCTTCTCGATCTTGAAAATGATGAGCTCTCAGCCGCGCAGAGTCGTCTCCGATCGATGCGCGCAAAAGAGAGAACGATGGTGCGGGACATGCGCCGTCATATTCGCGGCAAGGGACAGCAGCGCGGCAGCAGCTTCCCTGGAAATGTGGAAAAGCCGTCTCGTCGAAAGCAGATTTTTGCGTCCGCTCTCAAGCGCATCAACAGTGAGATTGCACGTCGTCAGGCCATTGAAGCGAGAGAGGCATTCAAGGCGGCGGCGCAGCGGGCTTTTGCTCTGAAGTCGAGCGCGGCCTCTCGGGATATTCCCGATACCGGTCGAACCGGCAATTCAGGAATGACACCACTCGAGAGCCGACGGCGGCGCACGAGGGTTCATCCAGCCAAAGTCGGTAGCGTGTCCCAGGCAACAAAGGCCGCTCAAGCGGTGAAAGATGCACGCTCGTCCTAGAGCCCTTCCGGGTTTGATGGAATCAAAGCCGGGGCTCTCGCTTTTTGTTTTGACGCGTCTTCTTCACGCAAACCGGCCCCCACTTCGCTCGAAAACGCTCTGGTGAGCCGCAGTAAAGCGCCGATCAGCGGATCGGCGCCGGGAATGCGCGATTGAATTCAGGCGGCCTTTGTTGCGGCTGAGCCGGCGGACGCGGACGCGGCTGTTGCGCCGCTTGCGGCGGGCGCGGCGCGGCTGGTTGCTGCGGCACCTGTTGCTGAGTCCCGGCTTGCGGCAGAGGATTTGGATCTTCCGCAACCTTCACCAGCGGCTGCTTACAATCGGTCAGCCAGACGTCGTAGATCGGATGCTCGACGGCGTTGAGTCCGGGGCTCGCGGCAAACATCCAACCGGAAAAGATACGCCGGACCTCGCCCTGCAATGTCACTTCGCTGACTTCGATAAAGGCGTCGGTCTGCGCAGCTTCCGTCGGTGGGCGGGTATAACAGACGCGCGGCACCACCTGCAGCGCACCAAATTGCACAGTCTCGCCGACCGCAACATCGAACGAAATGATGCGGCCGGTGATCTTGTCGAGACCCGAGAACACCGCCGTCTGATTCGGAATCTTCTGCGTCGGCGGTGCGCTCACCACCTCGTCGCCAGGCTGCGGCGCCGTATTGGCCGGCTGGGGCGTTCCGCGCGGCTGCCGGACGCCCGGTGGCAGTCCCTGCGGCGTGCCGGACTGCTGAATCCCCTGCCCCCCTCCGGGTGGCGGCGGAAGCGGCTCGCTCTGGACCGGCGCAGGCGCGCGGCGGGCGGACGGTGGTGGGCCGGGTGGCAGCCGTTCGGGGAACTGGTCCGGCGATTGATGCTGCGGGTATGGCTGGCGTTGCGGCTGACCGAATGGCTCCGGAAACGGGCTCTGCTGCCGCCCACTCGGCACGCTGGCGGGCGGCCGGGGCGGCTCGCCGAAGATCGAGCCAAATTGCGCGGCCGCATCCGAGGCCACGAAGCAAAGCATCGTCACGCCCGCCGCCGCAGCGACCAGCCCGGCAGTATGGTGTCGTGTTACTACGACTGTCATCGAGGCCCCGGCTTGAGCAATTCGCCCGCCCTGCGAGATTGCAAGCCGTCCGGTTAACATGCCGAATGCGGCGGCGAAAGGGCGATTGGGGCATGGGATACCAGACACAGCCGCTTGCCGCTCCGCCTAGCAGTCGTCATGCTGGTTCCCCCGAGAGCGCCGCAAAGGCGCCGGACCACAGGGAGGAATTTCAAGATGCCGTCGGCCATCGGTCGCCGGGCGATTCTGGCGCTTGCCACTGCCGCCCTTTTCTGTCCCGCCATTGCTTCCGCGCAGACCTATCCCACCCGCCCCGTCACCATCATCGTGCCGCTGGCTGCCGGCAGCGGCATGGACGCTCTCGTCCGGATCTACGCCGAGAAGCTGCAGACGAAGCTCGGCCAGCCTGTCGTTGTTGAGAACCGCCCCGGCGCGGCGCTGATGCTCGCAGCCTCGACCGTGGCGAAGGCCGAACCAGACGGCTACACGCTGCTGGTTTCAACCTCGTCGGCGATGGCGATCAATCCGGTTCTCTACAAGAAGGTGAACTACGATCACGTGAAGGATTTCGTGCCGATTTCCTTCTACGTAAAATCACCGATGATCCTGGTCATCAATCCGGAATTGCCGGCGAAGACCGTTCCCGAACTGATCAAGCTCGCGAAGGATTCAAAGACGCCTCTGACTTATTCATCGCCGGGCGCCGGCGTCGCGCAGCATCTGTCGATGGAATACATGAAGAAGCGGTTCGGGCTTGAGATCACGCACGTACCCTACAAGAACACGCCGCAATCCATTGCCGATATCGCGGCTGGCCATGTGAATCTCGGCTTTGCCGAGGCCGGTGCCTCGCTTCCGCTCATCCGCGACGGCAAGCTGCGCGCTCTCGCAGTCTCGGCCACCAACCGTCTGCCGTCGCTGCCGGATGTGCCGCCCTTCTCCGAAGCCGCCAACGCGCCGGACTTCGAAGCGGTGTCGTGGCACATGCTGTTCGCGCCGGCTGCCACGCCCAAGCCGATTGTCGATCGGCTGCACACCGAAATGAAGACGATCATGGCCGATCCGGAGATGGTGAAGCTCACCGAAAAGATCGGCCTGATCCCGGTCGATACGCCGTCGATCGACGGCATCCAGAGCTACATCGCCTCCGAGCGCGAGAAATGGGGCACGCTGGTCAAGCAGCTCGGACTCGAAGGCACGATGTAGGCCGACCACCGCCGGCAACTTTGCAATAGCCTGGCCGCAGCGCTTACGCTGCGGCGACCGCGGCAGGCCTTGCGATGCGAATGCCTCGCTGCTCGAGCAACGGCAGCACGTTGTCGCGGAAATACGGAAATTCCTCGACGTAATCGACAAATGACAAGGTCGTTCCGCGGAAGCCGGCGGCATGCAGCGCGGCGATCCCATCAGCGACCTGTTCTGGCGTTCCCGTAAGCGGAAACCCGCCATGACCGGCGGCCATGCGATCGCGGATCAAGGCCAGCAAATCATGCGGGAACGATTGCGCATGCGCGAATTGCAATCGTACGAGGTTATCGACGGCATCCCAGTCAGCATTCGTCTTGCCGGAATGCTCCAGATAGGACTTCGCTTCGGCCTCCGTTGGCCGACAGACAACATGCGAGAAGGTCAGCACGTCAACATTACGTCCGACATCTTTCGCCTGCTGTTTCAGTGCAGCGATCTCTTCCGAGGATCGCGACAGATCGATCGCCGGGGTGAACAGGAAGTTGGCGTTGCGGACGGCAAACTCGCGGCCCTGCCCCGAACCGGCTGCGTTGATAATCGGCGGCGCTGAGTTCGGTCGCGGATCGCCAAGCACATTCTTCAGTTTGAAGAATTTTCCATTCCAGTCGAACGCCTTGTCGCGCGTCCACAATGCGCGAACGACATCAAACCATTCTTGCGCATAGGCGTAGCGCGTCTCGTGATCGTCCGGGAGCGTCAAGCCGAGCGCATCATATTCCGGCTTGTTCCAGCCGGCGACGATGTTCAAACCAACGCGTCCGCCACTGATCTGGTCGATCGTCGCAAGCTGCTTGGCCACGACAACCGGATGGTTGGCCGCCGTATGGATTGTAGCAAACACGGTGATATCGCGTGTCCGCGCCAGCAACCCGGCCGCCCAGGTCATCGTCTCCAGCACGCTGCCGTGGAAATTGGTTTCGCCGCCGTAGCCGATCCAGCGCGCAATCGGCAGCATGAAGTCAATACCGGCTTCATCGAGCAGCGTGGCAAGCTTCAGGTTATTGTTCCACGAGCTCTCCCACCGCTCGGGCAGTTTGGTCACCGTCATGCCGCCCGAACAATTCGAGGCGAAAGTACCAAGAAGAAACTGGTTGGGATCGAACATCCGGTTTTGTGACGACGCCATCACGCCCTCCCTCACGATCTCGGATAGAATTAATTTTATGATAGAAAATCTATTTGATCATCTATCCGGGTGCAAGGACAGTCGCGCGGACAAAACCGGGCCAGAACATCCCCAATAGAGGGCAAAGCAAAATGCCGAAGAACCACCGCCGGTCGTCCGAAGGCGATCCGAAGCCGATCGATCGCTCCTGGCATCTGGCACGAACCGAGCAGGAAACGGACGTGGCGGAACTCGAATATGCGCTGATCCGCTGCTGGGAAGGCTTCGGGCATTGGCAGGCCGAATGCCTGGCATCCGTTGCCGAGATTGCCGCGAGCGGTCCGGAGAATGCCCTGCTGCACATGATCCGCATGAACGACCGGCCGAAGAGTCTGCGCGATCTCGCGCATATGGCCAATCGCGACGACATTCCCAACCTGCAATACAGCCTGCGCAAGCTGATCAAAGGCGGCTTCGTGACACGCAGCGGCAGCGGCCGATCGGGCGTGACCTACGAAACAACGGAGCTGGGAAGGACCGTAACCGACCGGTACGCCGATGTGCGCGCTCACCTTTTGATCGAAGCGGTCGCGCGCGTTCCTGACCTAGCCAAGCGCCTGCAGGAGGCCGTGCATACGCTCGATCTGATGACCGGCATCTACGAGCAAGCCGCACGCGCGGCGACCACGCACCGGCATCGGGCCGGTCGGTTGGGTCGAAAAGTGTAGCTGGTGCAGATCAGCGACCGAAGCTCAGCCTCAGTCGGTTTTTGTCGAGTGTGATGCGCCGCGTCAGCGGCCGGGAGTCCACGCCTTGTAATCGCCGGTCGCCTTGGGGCGGCGGCCCTGCGACAGCGTCGAACCGGTGGGGCGATAGGCGCCCGGCGTGCCGGTCATGTTCGGCCGGTGCGGCTTCTGCCAGGCGCGCGGCTTGTACTTCTCTTCGGTCGGCGGCGTATCGACGGTGTGATGGATCCATCCGTGCCAAGACGGAGGAATCGTCGAGGCCTCGGCATAGCCGTTGTAGATCACCCAGCGCCGCTCGAAGCCGAGCACCGGATCGATCTTGCCGCCCTTGGTCCGGTAATAGCGGTTCCCCGCCTCGTCGTCGCCGACATGCTCGCCATAGAGCCAGGTCCAGAGCTGGGTATTGAGCGTCTGGCCGTTCCACCAGGTGAAGAACTTGAGCAGGAAACTCTTCATGTTGCGCCGCGTTGGGAAATGATCGCGGGTTTCATGCCACTGCCGGGGGATGAAGTCCAGAGAACCATTTTCTGCTGTAATTTCAACATCTAGGCGGCATGACGGATCTGCTTTGGACCCTCTCCACCCGGATCGAATCTGCGTTTGAGGCCGTTCCGGCCCCAATCGTCACTCTCTGCCTGCTCGGCCTCGCGATTGCCGGGGCGCTGCTGGTCTTTTCCGTCATTGTCCGCCTGACCCGACACCTGTTCGCGATCCGCCATCCGATCCTGTTCTCGTTCCTGCGCCGGACCAAGAGTGTCCTGCGTTTCGCGCTGGTATTGCTCGCCCTGTCCATCGCGGCGCGCAACGCTCCCCTGAGCTACGAGATTGCCGGCGCGCTCGGACGCATCTTCCAGGTCGGTTTCATCGTGATGATCGGCTGGCTGGCGATCGTCGGCGCCAACGTGATCGCCGACGTATATCTGCTGCGCTTCCGCATGGATACCGAGGACAATCTCCTCGCGCGCAAACACATCACACAGGTGCGCATCCTCAAGGGCGCAGTGCAGACCTTGATCATCATCATCACCGCGGCGTCCGGATTGATGACGTTCGAAGTGGTCCGTCAGTTCGGCGTATCGCTCTTTGCCTCGGCAGGCATCGCCGGCATCGTTGTCGGTTTTGCCGCACGGCCCCTGCTCTCCAGCCTGATCGCCGGCATGCAGATCGCGATGACGCAACCGATCCGCATCGACGATGCTGTCGTTGTCGAGAACGAATGGGGATGGATCGAGGAAATCACCGCGACGTATGTTGTTATCAAGCTGTGGGACTGGCGACGCATGGTGGTGCCACTATCCTATTTCATGGAAAAGCCATTCCAGAACTGGACACGTGAGACAGCGTCGCTGATCGGCACCGTCTTGATCTATGTCGACTACACAGTGCCTGTCGAAGACGTACGGCAAGCTGTGTATCGCATGGCACGCGAATCCAAATTGTGGGATCGCAATGTCATCAATCTCCAGGTAACCGACGCCAAGGCCAATACCGTCGAACTCCGCATTCTCGCCAGCGGCCGCAATTCCCCCGAAGTGTTCGACCTGCGCTGCGAGATCCGCGAGAAAGTCATCGACTATTTACAGCGCGAGCACCCCTACGCCCTGCCCCGTGCGCGTGAGGAACAATACTGGCACGACGTGCCACCGCTCGCCGCACACGGCCGAGCAAGCAAGGATATCAACAGAAGAGAAACCAATCGCAACAACGGTAACGGCAGGGATACCGCACTCACGCGCCAGGATTCATGACGAATGATATTGCAAATGATTTGCAATTGAATTCATAGCGCTTGCATCGCTGTGGTGCACGGCCTAGACCCCGCACATCCCTTTCTTGGCCTGTCATGAAACGCGTTCGGACCCTTGCCGTCGGCAGCATTGCAGTCGGCATCATCGTTCTTGGGCTGAAATACGTTGCCTATCATCTGACAGGCAGCGTGGCCCTGCTATCGGATGCGATCGAGAGCATCGTCAATGTCGCGACCGCCATTGCTGCGCTGATCGCCATCAGCTTCGCTGCGCAGCCGGCCGACGCCAATCATCCTTACGGCCATCACAAGGCTGAATACATTTCAGCCGTGATCGAAGGCGTGCTGATCGTCATCGCCGCGATCGCTATCCTGCGCGAGGCCTGGTTCGCATATCAAACACCGCGCATGATCGATGCGCCGTGGATCGGTCTTGCCGTCAATGGCGGCGCATCCGTCATCAACGCGATCTGGTGTTATGTACTGATCGCCCAAGGCCGCGCGCACAAATCGCCGGCACTTGTCGCGGACGGCCGTCACCTGTTCACGGATGTCGTCTCGTCCTTTGGCGTACTCGCCGGCGTCGCGCTTGCCGCGCTCACGGGCCTGTCGATCCTTGATCCGATCCTCGCCGCGCTGGTTGCGCTCAACATCCTATGGGCGGGCTGGCGTCTGATGAAGGAATCGCTCGGCGGTCTGCTGGACGAAGCCCTGCCAAATGACGACCTGTCACGCATCCGCGCGATCATCGCCGACAATGCCGATGGTGCAATCGAAGCGCATGATCTTCGCACGCGCCAAGCCGGCCGCATGACATTCGTAGACTTCCACCTTGTGGTGAAAGGTTCGATGAGTGTCACCGAGGCGCACGACATCTGCGACCGGCTTGAGCGCGCGATCAAGGCGGAGGTTCAGGACGCCTTGATCTCGATCCATGTAGAACCCGACGACAAGGCCAAACATTCCGGCATTGTCGTCCTTTAATCAGTAGGTCTAGCGGCGGCGCCCGATCCTGATACGGGAAGAGCTGCGCTTTGACGCGGCCGCCTCCGTTGCGATCTTGCGTGTGTTGGCGCTGACCACTACGACACTCGACCTGTTCGCCGCCTGCGATGCGGCGACATTACTTTGCTCCGGCTTGGTTGGGGCCATCCTGCAACCGCTGGCGCACCAATCCGACACCGGGGATGACGGTGGCTTCTTGGCGTTGATGTCTTTCTCAACACCGCCAAGATTGGCTGCCGTGAAATCGGCATTCAGCACGAATTCCGACTTGCCCATCTGCGGCTTGCTCAGATCGACGACCGCTGACTGCGCTGAACCATTTGATGGCGCGAGTACAGCCATGTTCATCGATGCCAGGACCGCCAGAAACGCCCGCCGCATATCGTACTCCGTGTATACGGCAGACGTATCGAAACGGCGATAGAAAGTGGTTTCCGACACCGTTCAAATTGAATCGAAATGCCGGTATCGGAAACGTTTCGTTAGCGCCGGGCGTTTGACGGCGTCAGGCAGCCGCGCGGCTATCGCCGGTGCGTCCCGAAAGCCGACCAGCAAACAGCGCGAGCTTGTCGAGATAACTCTGCAGGAACGCCGCGGTCTGTTCGTCGGCGATGTTGCCTTCGTCATCGATGAGTTCGGGCTTGTAGGCGAGATAGACTTCCGGCTGCCCCATCACCAGCGCGCCAACCGCGGTCAGCATGGTGCGCATCTGGTGCTGCGCGACCGCAGTGCCGATCGCACCGGGCGAGGCTCCCGTTACGGTGGCGAGCTTACCGTCCCACACATTCGTACCCCAGGGGCGCGTCCCCCAGTCGAGTGCGTTCTTGAGGACAGCCGGGACGCCGCGATTGTATTCCGGTGTCACGAACAGCACCGCATCGGCGGCCGCCACGGCCTCCTTCATCCGCTGTACGGAGGCCGGGACATTGTTTTCACGTTCCGGATCGAAGAACGGCAGGTCGTTGACCTCGACGACCTCGAGGTCGAGCTTGGCGGCGCCGAGCTTGGCCAGGGCCTTGGCGAATTTCCGGTTGATCGAGCCGGGTCGCGACGAACCAACGAAAACTGCGACCCTGGACTTGGCTGGATGAGACATGATTGCACCTCGGTGTGATGGTATTGATTTGTAACCGAGGATCATTAGGTGACTACTCGAAGCAGCCACAAGGAGGCACAAACTTGTCACGCGGTTACACCCATGTGCCTGAGGAGTGCGGGGCCATCAGCGAGATCCTGTCGCGCATCGGCGACAAATGGACGGTGCTGGTGGTGTCGATGCTCGGCAACGGTCCAATGCGGTTCAATGAGCTTCGCCGGGAAATCGGTGGGGTCTCGCAACGCATGCTGACGCTCACCCTCCGCGGACTTGAGCGCGACGGACTTGTTTCGCGGACGGTATATCCGACGGTGCCGCCACGCGTAGACTACGAACTGACCAAGCTCGGCCGCAGTCTGCTCGAACCGATCGTGGGTATTGCCGCCTGGGCGCGGACCAACCGCGCAAAGATCGAACATGCGCGCGAGACCTATGACAAGTCCGGGCAGCATGACGTCAAGGCCGGTGTCATCCACCGTACGCCGACCGTACCGTGAACGCTTGCGACGAAGGAAAGCCCGTACGTCGCGGGAAACAATGCGGGCTTCCCTTCAGATCGCGCTCGGGGGTCAGCGCGTTTCGGTGCAACGATTGCTGTTTGCCGGCGCTCGACCGGGATACGCTCCGATAATGGAGTAATCGCGCACGAGCGCCATACGAACAGTCGGATCCGGGTCGCGGGCGATCACAACTCCCTGAAGCCAGCCGCCGCCGCAGACCACCTCGACCATTGCCTGCTGCTTGTTCGGCGGTTTCTTCCGGTTCTGTGCTTGTGCCGCCGACGTCATTCCGACGGCGACTGCCAGTGTTGCTAAGATAAGTGCTTTCATAATCTTGCCCCTTCTTTCCGTTGAAAGGCGCGATGGCCTCAACGCACGGAATTCGCGGGGCGTTGGCGAAATGTGACAGCAACACGACATCCGAGGGGCAAAATAAATCGTCCGAGGACGCTGTAACTTTCTGGTCTCCCCACACGAACTTGGTCCGCAATGTTTAGGTCGGCAAACCGGCTTCGGGCTTACTGTGACAATCGATGATCGAACGCGAAAAAAGCCTCAGCAGCCTGTTTATCGAGGGCATCGACGGAAACCAGAATTCATATCGCAAGTTTCTCGAGATATTGTTGACCACGTTGCGCGGCGTGATCGCCCGGCGACTGGCCCGCTTCAGTTCGCTGGCGATCGACGTAGATGACATTGTCCAGGAGACGCTGATTGCGATTCACAACAAGCGTCACACCTACGATCGCGTCACACCGGTGACAGCATGGGCGTCGGCGATCGCGCGATACAAGATGATCGATGCCGTACGGACGCGCTATGCCGACCGGTCAAAAATCTCGTTGACTGAATTAGACAACATCGCCAGCGAGGAAAGCCTGGATATCGACATGCAGCTTTCCATTCGGTCCGCCCTCGCCGCTTTACCGCAAAAGATGAAAGACTCGATCGAACTCGTCAAAGTGCAGGGCAACAGCGTCAAGGACGCGGCATCGGTCATTGGCATTTCGGAGCCTGCGGTCAAGACCAGCATTCACCGTGGACTGAAATACATGCTGAGGGAATTGAAGTAACACAGGGTTGAAACGCATGATGGACGCCGAACAACTGGTCGCGCGATTGAGTGCCGAAACTGGCACTAAATCGCGTTTCGCGCCGACACGCACTATCCTGATTGGAGCGCTGGCGGCTTTTGCAATCGCGGTCGTCTCCTCCATTATCCTCCTGAGTCCCCGCCCCGATCTTGCGGCGAGCGCAGCGACTCCGATCTTCCTCATCAAGATCATGTTCGCGATGAGTGTGGTGTTCGGTGCAGGCATCAT
>JAFAFP010000015.1 GCA_023423415.1 Pseudomonadota bacterium
AGTTATGGATGCCCAACTCAGGTAAACCCGAGTTGGGGTACGGGGAGAGGGAAGAAAGTAAAGCGGGGGCGAACTCCGAAATTGACCGCACGCCGCGCAATCCTTACATCGCGCGCATGGCACTCCGCGACATCATCGTTATTCCCGACAAACGCCTCCGCCTGGTCTCCAAGCCGGTCGAGAAGGTGGATGCGTCCGTCCGCAAACTCGTCGATGACATGTTCGAAACCATGTACGACGCGCCTGGCATCGGCCTCGCCGCGATCCAGATCGCCGAACCGCTGCGGGTGGTGACGATGGACCTCGCCAAGAAGGAGGACGAGAAGGAGCCGCGCGTCTTCATCAATCCGGAGATCCTGTGGTCATCGGACGAGATGAATGTGCACGAGGAAGGCTGCCTCTCGATCCCCGAATATTATGAAGAGGTCGAGCGCCCGGCGACGATCAAGGTCCGTTACCTCGATATCGACGGCAAGACGCAGGAGGTGGATGCCGACGGGATGCTGTCGATCTGCCTGCAGCACGAAATCGATCACCTGAACGGCGTGCTCTTCATCGACCATCTGTCGAAGCTGAAGCGCGACCGCGTCATCAAGAAGTACACGAAGATCGCAAAACAGACGGCGGAGTAATGCTTGCCGGCGGCGCGCGGATTTGATATCATTGATATCAAATGACCGATCTGCTGATCCGAAAAGTCGATCCTAAACTCAAGCGCGAAATCGAGAGACGCGCGCGGGAGCACGGTCACAGCTTGTCTGATGAAGCGAAGGCCGTTCTCAGACGCGGTCTGGAGATGCCGGAACCCTCCCGTAGAATAGGGACTATGTTGTCCTCGCTGCTTCCTGCGGAATATCGCGGCGACGATCTCGTCTTTGAAATACCCGGCGCTGTCAGCGAACCGCCTGACTTCAAATGATCCTGCTCGACACCAACATCGTGTCCGAGATGATGAAGCCGGGGCCTCAGCCGTCGGTTGTGACATGGCTTGATGAGCAGGATGAGGCCACCCTTTTTATTTGCGCTCCGGTTCTTGCGGAACTGCGCTATGGCGCAGAACTGCTCCCTGCCGGCAAGCGCCGTAATGAATTGGGAAAAGTGATCGATCAGATCGAAAACGACGTGTTTCGTGGCCGGATTCTTCCTTTCGAACAGAGTGCTGCGAGCCACTACGCCAAGATCGCTGCGGCACGACGGCATCTCGGGCGGTCGCTGAATCAGATGGATGGGCTGATTGCAGCCATTGCCTTGAGTCACGAAGCCGTGCTTTCCACTCGCGACGAGGCCGGCTTTGCCGATCTCGGACTCAAGATCATCAATCCGTTTGTTGACGCTGGACGATAATCACAATGCCGCTGCGCCTGATCTTCATGGGGACGCCGGACTTCGCGGTGCCGACGCTGGTGGAGATCGTCGGCGCGGGGCATGAGGTTGTGGCGGTCTATACGCGCGAGCCGAAGCCGGCCGGCCGTGGCATGGAGTTGCAGGACACGCCGGTGGCGCGCGAGGCCAAGCGCTTCGGCCTGCCGGTGCTGACACCGAAGACGCTGCGCACGCAGCATGCCCTCGACGAGTTTTCCGGCTTCGATGCGGACGCCGCTGTGGTGGTGGCCTATGGAATGATCCTGCCGACGGCCATTCTCGACGCGGTGCCGCTCGGCTGCTTCAATCTGCATGCCTCGCTGTTGCCGCGCTGGCGCGGCGCGGCGCCGATCAACCGCGCGGTGATGGCCGGCGATGCCGAAAGCGGCGTCACCGTGATGAAGATGGACGAGGGCCTCGACACCGGCGGCATGGCGATGATGGAGCGCATGCCGATCGATGCCGACATGACGGCGGGCGACCTGCACGACCGCCTCGCCAGCATCGGCAGCGATCTGATGCATCGCGCGCTCGGCGCGCTGGAGCGCGGCACGCTGCAGGTGACGCCGCAGCCGGAAAACGGCGTGACCTATGCCAATAAGCTCGACAAGGGCGAAACCCGCATCGACTGGAGCAAGCCGGCGCAGGAGGTGCACAATCACATTCGCGGGCTGTCGCCGTTTCCAGGCGCGTGGTTCGAACTGCCGGGCGACAAGGGGCCGGTGCGGGTGAAGGTGCTTCGCTCGACGCGCGTACAGGGCAGCGGCGCGCCGGGCGCGCTGATTGATGAGAACCTCACCATTGCCTGCGGCGACGGTGCGATCCGCATTCTGGAATTGCAGCGCGCCGGCAAGCAGCCGATGAAGGCGGATGAATTCCTGCGCGGCACGCAGCTTCCACGCGGCGCCGTGCTGCCGTGACAATCCTGGTCAGACCAGAAACGCCGAACGACCTCGGCGTCATTCGCTCAGTCAATACAGCGGCCTTTGGCGTTGCGGTCGAAGCCGATCTTGTCGAGCGGTTGCGTGCCGACGGCGATCTCATTCTTTCGCTGGTTGCGGAGAGCGATGGTGTCGTAGCCGGCTATTGCGGCTTTTCCCGGCTGATTATCCGCGAGGGCGACGCCCCTGCGCCGGCCGTCGCGCTTGGCCCGGTCGCCGTGTCGCCGCATCACCAGAAGCGGGGCATTGGACAGGCGATGATCCGCGACGGGATCGCGCGGCTGAAAGCTGCGGGAGAAACGCTGATCATCGTGCTCGGCGATCCGGACTACTATTCGCGCTTTGGCTTCGATGTCGAAGCCGCGAAAGTGTATCGCACGCCCTATGATGGACCGTATCTGCAAGCGCTGCGCATGTCGGATGCTGCTCCGTCAAGCGGCGAGGTGCGGTACGCCGCGGCTTTTGCAGGCTTGTGACCCATGCCGCGCTACAAATTCCTCATTGAGTACGACGGCAGGCCTTATCGCGGCTGGCAATATCAGGCCGACGAACCAAGCGTGCAGGGCGCCATCGAAGACGCGATCGTTAAGTTCGATGGCCAGCGCGTCACCATTCAGGGCGCCGGCCGCACCGATGCCGGCGTACACGCGCTGGGTCAGGTCGCGCATGCGGATCTGCGCAGTGAGCGCGATGGCGGCACGGTGCGCGATGCGCTGAATTTCTATCTTCGGCCGCAGCCGATCGCGATCCTTGCTGCCGAACGCGTCGGCGATGATTTCAATGCGCGCTTCTCGGCGACGCGGCGGCATTATCTCTATCGCATCGTCAATCGCCGTCCCGATCTCGCGCTCGATGCCGGACGCACATGGCGCGTCGGGCGTCCGCTCGATATCGGGGCGATGCGCGAGGCGGCGAAGCGGCTGCTTGGCAAGCATGACTTCACGACTTTCCGCTCGACCGAGTGCCAGTCGAAGCTGGCGGTGAAGACGCTCGATCAACTCGACATCGAGGCCGATGGCTGGAACGTGAATGTCATCGTGTCGGCGCGCTCGTTCCTGCACAATCAGGTGCGTTCGATGGTGGGTTCGCTCGTGCATGTCGGCGAAGGCAGATGGACGCCGGACGATATCACGCGGGTGCTGCAGGCGCGTGATCGCACGCAGTGCGGACAGGTTGCGCCGGCCGCGGGACTTTATCTCGTCAAGGTGGATTACTAGAGCAGGAACGAATGCACTTCCGAGGCGTTTTCGCGTGTACGGAGGTTATCATGTCCTCGCTCAAACCCTTCATGGCCGGTGTTGGAACCGTTGCTGCAGCGCTGGTCGTCGGATTCGGCGGTGGCATGATTCTCGCCGAACGGTTCACGAGCACGACGGCAGTGCCTGAACAGTCGAAGATCGAAAAGCGCAATAATGATCAGCGAGAAGAGGCATCGGCGAAACCACCCGAGCAAATGCCGGCGGAGCCGAAATCGGTTCTGACGGAGACGATCAGAACGCCTCTCAGCAATAATCCGTTGAGTGCAGTGACTCGAACATTTGTTTCAAGCCAGCCAGAGCAAGCGACGCCATCACTTCAAGCGCAACAAACGGCTCCGCAACAAAACGCATCCCCGACACAACAGCCAGATCCTGTTATCGAGCGGCCGCGGACGGTCGGCACTGCACCCAACAAACCCGATCAGCGCGAGACGATCCGCGAGGCTGCACCTCCGCAGGAGCAGAAGATTGCGCAGCCTGGCCGCGACGATCCCCCGGCTGAGGTCAGCACAACGCCTGTGGCCCGGCAGCAGGCCGCACCACCTGATCGCGGTCGCGCTGAATCAGCTCAGCAGCGTCGCAAGGAAGCGCGCCAGCAACAGAAGAAGAAAGAGCGGAAACAGATCGCCAGGCAGGACGCCAGCGACAATTCCCGCGACAAGGAAACCGATGGTTATGCTGCGCGGGTTGAAGACGAGGAAGCGATCGAAACGTCGCCCGGGATGCGGCAGAGACCGCGCGTGATCGAACGGCGGATGGCACGTGAGATTGTCGAAGAGGTTGATGAGCCTGCCGAGCGGACGACCGAATACCGGCGCCCGGTGGGACTGCCGCCCTTCTTCGGGTTATTCGGGCAGTAGCTGACTCATCCACGTCAGCCGAAATAACGATCCAGAATCTTGCGGTAGATCGCGGTCAGCGCCACGAGTTCATTGACCGGCACGCGCTCGTCCACGGCGTGCATGGTCTGGCCGACCAGGCCGAATTCCACGACCGAGCAGTAATTCTTGATGAAGCGTGCGTCGGATGTTCCGCCGGTGGTGGAGAGGATCGGCTTGCGCTCCGTCACCTCGGTAACAGCATTGGCTACGAGATCGGTGAACGGGCCGGGCTCGACCACGAAGACATCGGCGTTCGACGGTTCCCATTCGAATGAAAAGCGGATCTTGCCTTCGCCGGCCGCAAGCGCGCGTTTCTCCAGCAGCGTCTTCAACGATTCCTGATTGTGCAGATCGTTGAAGCGGATGTTGAAGCGCGCGCGCGCCTCGGCCGGAATGAGATTGACGGTCTTGTTGCCGACATCGACCGACGTGAATTCGAGGTTCGATGCGTCGAATAGTTTGCTACCGTTGTCGAGCGGTTCGCCCTTCAGGGCGGCGATCAGAGACACCAGTCCGGTGACTGGATTGTCGGCGCGCTCGGGATAGGCGACGTGGCCCTGCTTGCCATGCACGATCAGCGTGCCGTTCAGCGAACCGCGCCGGCCGATCTTGATGGTGTCGCCCAATGCATCGCGGTTGCTCGGCTCGCCGAGAATGCAGTGGTCGAATGTCTCGCCGTGCTTGTGCGCCCAGTCGAGCAGCTTCGGTGTGCCGTTGATGGCGACGCTTTCCTCGTCGCCGGTGATCAGGAACGAGATTGATCCTTTTTGCGGCTTGCCGCCATTGTCGGCGAGATAGTCCAGCACCGCTGCGATACTGGCGGCGATGCCGCCCTTCATGTCCACAGCGCCGCGGCCGTAGAGAACGCCGTCATCGATCTCGCCGGCAAAAGGCGGATGCGTCCATGACGCTTCGTTGCCGGGCGGCACCACATCGGTATGCCCGGCAAACATCAAGTGCGGCGATCCCGTGCCGATCCGCGCATAGAAATTCTCCACGTCCGCCGTGCCGGCTTCTGAGAATGTCATGCGGTGGGTGGTAAAGCCCGCGGCCTTCAGCGTCTTCTCGAGAAAGCTGAGTGCGCCGCCCTCCGCCGGTGTGACGGAGGGGCAGCGCAGAAGATCGCGGGCGATGGCAACGGGATCGGCAGCCATTTCAGTCTCGCAGCAGCTCGTTGATCGAGGTCTTGGAGCGGGTCTTTTCATCGACGCGCTTGACGATCACCGCACAATAGAGGTTCGGGCCGGGCTGGCCGTTCGCCAGCGGCTTGCCGGGCAGGGTGCCGGGCACGACCACGGAATAGGCCGGCACCTCACCGCGGAAGGTTTCGCCGGTCGCCCGATCGATGATGGTGGTCGAAGCGCCGAGATAGACGCCCATCGACAGCACCGAGCCTTCGCGCACCACCACGCCTTCAGCCACTTCCGAACGCGCGCCGATGAAGCAGTTGTCCTCGATGATGACCGGGCCGGCCTGCAGCGGCTCCAGCACGCCGCCGATGCCGGCGCCGCCGGAAATGTGACAGTTCTTTCCGATCTGAGCACACGAACCCACGGTCGCCCAGGTATCGACCATCGTCCCTGAATCGACATAAGCGCCGAGATTGACGAACGACGGCATCAGCACGACGCCGGGCGCGATGAATGCGGATTTGCGGACCACGCAGTTCGGCACCGCGCGGAAGCCGGCGGTCTTGAACTTGGCCTCGGTCCAGCCGTCGAATTTCGACGGGACCTTGTCCCACCAGACCGAATCGCCGGGGCCGCCCTTGATCACGCTCATGTCGTTCAGCCGGAACGACAGCAGCACGGCCTTCTTCAGCCATTGGTTGACCTGCCAGCGACCGTCCGGCTGCCGTTCGGCAACGCGGGCCGCGCCCGAATCGAGGAGGTCCAGCGCCTGCTCCACGGCGTCGCGCACCGGACCGGTGGTGGCGGCGGTGACGGTATCGCGCTGTTCGAACGCGTCATCGATGGTTTTGGCGAGCTTGTCGTGCGGCATGCGGTCCCCCGAAAAATAAGTCGGCGCTGGTGTGACGTGCCGGGGGTTGCAATGTCAATGGTTCGGGGTGTTTGCGGCAGCCAATGGC
>JAFAFP010000040.1 GCA_023423415.1 Pseudomonadota bacterium
AGGGGCAGGGAGGGGGCACAGCCAGATATAACATCTGCTTTACGACCCCCCCACCCGGCGCTTACGCGCCGACCTCCCCCTTTCTGGGGGAGGTAAGAACTTCGATCAGCACCGAATCCCTAAATCCCGGACTCCCTAAACCCCGAACGCACCGGGATCCGCGCGCGGATCGTGCGCGCCTTCCATCGTCCCGTCGGGATGCAGCACAACCGCACCGGCATGCCCCATCGTATCGGAATAGGCGTCCGGTATGACCTCCACATCATGACCGGCCGATAACAACCGATCGACCAGATTGCCGTCAAACCGCGATTCCATGCGGAGGTTGGTATGCGTCGAACCCCATGTGCGGCCGAGCAGCCAGCGCGGGGCCTCGATCGCCTCTGGCAGCGATTGCCGGAACAGCACATGGCGGGAAAAGATCATCGCCTGCGTCTGCGGCTGGCCATCGCCGCCCATCGTGCCGTAGGCCATCACGCGACCATCCTTCAGCACCGCGAGCGCAGGATTCAATGTGTGGAACGGCAAATGTCCGGGCTCCAGCGGGTTTGTCGCATCCTTGTCGAGCGAGAAGCTGGCGCCGCGGTTCTGCATCAGAACGCCAGTGCGCGGCAGCACGCAACCGGACCCGAACTCCCAGTAGATCGACTGGATATAGGAAACGACCAATCCTGAAGCGTCGGCGGCACCCATCCAGATGGTGTCGCCTTCACCATAGGGCGCGGGCCAGCGCGCCGCCTTGTTGCGATCGATCTTCTGCAATTCCGCATCAAGGAATGGCGCACTGAGATAGCGGTCAAGCGCTTCGGCGGTCCGGTTCGGATCGGTGATGACGCGATCGCGCACGCGGAATGCGCGCTTGGTGGATTCGACAATGCCATGCACGAAATCGAAGCCTTCCGCTTCTGTCGCGCGCAGTCGTTCGAACAGGGCCAGGATGATCAGCGAAGCCAGCCCTTGCGTGGGCGGTGGTGCATTATAGAGCGTGCCGACCGTCAGCGGCACCGACAGCGGCTCGGTAACATACGCACGATATTTCTCGATATCGGCGCGCGTCACCGGCGAACCGATACGGTCGAGATCTGCGGCCACTTCACGCCCGACATCGCCCCGGTAGAAATCATCCAGACCCGCCTTGGCGAGATGATCGAGCGTCGTCGCGAATGCACTCTGCTTCATCGTCGCGCCTTCGTCAGGCGCTTTGCCATCGACAAGGAAAGTCTCCGCGAAGCCCGTCGCCTCGTTCATCTCGGAGAGCTTGTCGCGGGTGAGCGCATGCTGGCTGCGGCTGACAATGTATCCTTCACCAGCCTGCCTGATGGCCGGGGCCAGCAGAACATCGAGCGGCACCTTTCCGCCCAGTGCTTTTGCGGCTTCGAGCGCGAGCATCCAGCCGCCGATCGCACCTGGCACCGTCAGCGCCGCGAATGGTCCGCGCGCCGGAATCGCGTCGTAACCGCGCTCACGGTAAAAAGCCCGGGACGCATTCGCGCCGGCCGGCCCGGGCGCCATCAGCGCGCGCACGCGCCCGCTCGGTTCGCGAATGACCCAGAAGCCGTCCCCGCCGATGTGATTCATATGCGGATAGACGGCGGCGATGCTGGCCGCCATCGCCACCATCGCTTCCAGCGCATTGCCGCCATCCGCCAGGACATAACGTCCCGCTTCGGCAGCAGCATGATGCGGAGCGGCGGTGACGCCGCGGCGATGGCCGGATGTGTAAAGATTTGTCATTGCCTACCGTAAAACCCGCGGCGCGGGCACCCACGTCTTTCAATCCATCAGGCTTAGAAGACGCGGGTCGCCGGGACAAGCCCGACCGTGACGCTATCCGTGTAGCGGGCCCGCCGGTTAGAGCGAACTCTTCGTGGCCCGCATGGAGCGAAGCAGAATGCAGGAGCGACATAACTATCCAGCCAGGCAGTTCCCTGATTGCACTGCGCTCCATCCGGGCTACGCTCGCTCTTGGGAGATCGCACATGCAATCTGTTAGCAATGAGCAAATCGCGTTTGGCAGGCGCTTGGGGCTTGAACTTGAAGGCAAGTCCGTTTCGGAAGCTCTAGCGATGATACATGACGCCATCGACCGAGATTTCCTTGGCCGGTCAGACCTCGGTGAGGCCACACCAAAGCAGTTAGAATTTGCTGCCAAGTTTCAGCGCAACCTCTCCGACGTGAGCCGGCGCGTGGCTGATGCGGTAGTTGGGACCTTAATGATCGAACTGAATCTCGCGGCAATACAGCATGAGCGACTAGCACCCGGGGTGACGGTCAAGAACAAGCATGACATCTTAGAACGCAAGCTCGTCATCTCATCCATCCAGCCCGATGGGACCGTATATTTCAAAGGCGGGAATGGAGCCCGAGCGTGGGCCCGCAGCCTAATTCGCGTCAACGACTAGCAATAGATAGTAGCCCAGATGTAGCGAAGCGAAATCCGGACTACATACTTAGAAGGCATAGACTGCTTCTGCCGTGGCGGCAGGACCGGCGTGCGGCTTGAGCGAGTCCCGATTGATCACGTCCACGGGACCATCAAACAGCGCAGCGATATATTCCTTGAGGTCGATATAATCGTAAATCCCGACCGCCTTATCCGGATCAATTTCAATCATGATGTCTACATCACTGTCCGGACGAGAAGCACCACGCGCAACCGAGCCGAACAGCGCCGCATGACTCACGCCTCGCGCACGAAGCGCCGTTTCAGAGCGGCGCAAAATCTCAAGGGCATCATTCCGGTCCATGGCCAAGGATATCACAACCCAACCGTGAATGCGACCTACGCTTCTCCCGCTGGCGCAGCATCCACCAGTCCACGACGGGCCAGCAGCGCATCGACGCTTGGCAGCTTGCCGCGGAATGCGATGTAGGCGTCGTCCGAACGCCGGCGTCCACCGGCGGCATAGATATTGTCGCGCAGCTTGTCGGCCGTGGCCTTGTCGAAGATGTCACCCTTCTCTTCGAAGGCCCGGAACGCATCGGCGTCCAGCACTTCAGACCACATGTAGCTGTAGTAAGCGGACGAATACCCGCTGCCCGCGAACACATGCTGGAAATGCGGCGAGCGATGCCGCATCACGATCTCCTGCGGCATGCCGAGATTGTCGAGCGTCTTGCGTTCGAACGCGGTCACATCCAGCCCATCGGCGGATTCCAGCGAATGGAATTCGAGATCGACCAAGGCCGACGACACATATTCGAGGGTTGCGCAGCCCTGATTGAAGGTGCGCGCCTTCAGAAGGCGCGACAGCAGTTCCTCCGGGATCGGCTCGCCGGTGCGGAAATGCACGGCGAAACGCCGCAGTACATCCGGTTGCTCGAACCAGTGTTCGTAAAGCTGCGACGGCAGCTCGACGAAATCGGTATCGACATTGGTGCCGGAGAGTGTCGGATACGTGACATCCGACAACAGGCCATGCAGTGCGTGACCGAATTCGTGGAACAGCGTGCGGGCGTCGTCGAAGCTCAGCAGCGTCGGCTCGCCGGGAGCGCCCTTAGCGAAATTCATCACATTGATGATCAGCGGACGGATATTACCGCGCAGCTTTTCCTGCTCGCGCAGCGAGGTCATCCAGGCGCCGCTGTGTTTGGAGGGCCGCGCGAAATAGTCGCCGAAGAACAGCGCGACATGCTGCCCCTTCGCGTCGGTCACCTCCCAGACGCGGACATCCGGGTGCCAGGTCGGGATATCGGTCCGGCGCTTGAACTGGAGACCGAACAGGCGATGCGCGGTGTCAAACGCCGCGTCGATGATCTTGTCGAGTTGCAGATACGGTTTCGTCGCCGCTTCATCGACATCGTGCAGTTGCTTGCGGAGCTTCTCGGCGTAGTAACGCCAGTCCCACGGCGCGACCTTGAAGTTGCCACGCTCGGCCTGCACCAGCGCCTGAAGCGCGTCGCGGTCGGCCAGCGCGCGCTTCAGCGCCCGCGGCCAGACTGCGCCGAGAAGATCGCGCACACGGGCGGGCGTCTTGGCCATCGAATCATCGAGCCGGAAATCGGCATAGGTCCGGAAACCGAGCAGCTTGGCGCGCTCGGCGCGCAGCGCCACCATTTCGGCGATAATCGCCTTGTTGTCGGTCGGGCCGCCCTTGTCGCCGCGCGACATCCAGGCGCGGAAGGCCTTCTCGCGCAGATCCCGCCTCGAGGAATATTGCAGGAACGGCTCGACGCTGGACCGCGACAGCGTAACGACATGCTTGCCGACAAGGCCGCGAGCCTCTGCCGCCTCGCGTGCGGCGGCGATCAGGTCATCCGGCAGGCCGGCCAGATCGGCCTCGGTTTCCAGCACGAGATAGGTGTCGCGCTCGTCGGTCAGCACATTCTGGCTGAAGGCGGTGCCGAGCGTCGCCAGCCGCTTCCCGATATCGGCGAGCCGCTTCTTGGCGGCGGCGTCGAGATGCGCGCCGGCCCTCCGGAAGGCGGTGTGATAGCGCTCGAGCACCCGCGCCTGCTCGTCAGTGAGGTTCAGCGACGCGGCCTTCTCGAACACCGCTTCGACGCGATTGAACAGATCGCTGTTCAGATAGATCGCATCGTGATGGGCGGCGAGCCGCGGCGACATCTCGCGCTCGATCGCCATGATCGCGTCGTTGGTGTGCGCGCCCGACAAGGCAAAGAACACGTCGGCGGCCCTGGAAAGAGAGCCGCCGGATCGCTCCAGCGCGGCGATGGTGTTTTCAAAATCCGGCGCCTGCGGATTGGCGATGATGGCCGCGATTTCCCGGTCGTGTTCGGCCATCGCCTGCTCGAAGGCCGGAACGAAATGATCCGGCGATATCTCCTGAAATGGCGGAACCTGGAACTCTCCGGACCAGGGGGAAAGCAGCGGGTTTGCTGTCAGGTGCGACGCATTCGGAACGGGCTGTGCAGTCATAGCGTTGAAATATCGTGGTTTTTCGTGTTGGATGGGGATGGCCGGTGTCCCCCGACATGGGGAGTCGCAGGCCTCAAATCCAGCCTTGATTGACGGCCATGTTTCGAGGACATTGCGCCGCCTAATCGAACGGAAAAGCCATGAGCCAAGCCCCTGCCCGCCGCATCGTCTGGATCAACGTCCTCACCGTGGTGAGCGCGACCATCCTGATCGGAGCCGAGGTTTTCGGGGCTGCCTTTGCGGGCAGCTGGGCAATCGCCAACCTGTTCGGCCTCGGCACCACCGTCGCCCGCGTCCTCGATGCGGTGTTCCTCGCCATCGGCGCCTTCGTGATGGTGCAGTTCGTCATGTTCGCGCGAAAGATCGAGCCGTTCAGCCGCTGATCTTCGCCTGCACCCCTGTGACGAGGCCACGAACTTCACTGACAATGTCAGCGTGATCGGCGAGCCCGGCTAAACGACGCCGCAAGAACAATACGATCAGGACAAATACGGCAGCAGGCGATCCGTATCGCCGCATGCGTGCCACGCTTGCGTCACGCTTGGCGCGCGCTCGCATCCTCAACACGCTTTCGCTGTTAACACTCCCGTAATTTTTGAAGTTTTTTCGCGCACGAGCACCGCAAATGCTTGCGCGCACATGGCAAATACACTATTTGCGCCCTTGCCCAATTTCGCACGTGCCTGTGGTCGCGTGTCGGTCGGTAGGTAGCGGGACAAGAGGCCCGCCAGCCGCCTGGGGAGACAAAACTCTCGAAGGAGAGTCTCCCCAAGAAATCTGACCGGCAGCCGGAGGCGAAACCGGCGCACTCAGCTCTCCGCTGGGGACGCGACTTAAAGCAACGACGGAGCGGGCTTTTTTGGTTACTTCCGGCTGTCCAAATGCCGGAGTGGTTCCGAAGAGGCTTGTCCTTCATTGCCAGGTGTGCGGCGGGGTCTCCCCACCAATCCACGGCAGCATTTGTCCGGTGTTGAATTTCCGCTCGTCGTGACCTCCATCGCACGACAGCGCGATTTCATCATCTGACACTCACTCAGGATGCGTTCGTGCGCGTCCATTTGGCTGTTTGGGGAAACCGATGACCGACCGTATCCGCGAATTCCTTCGCAACCGCGCCGACGATGGGCCCGTGCTGGTGGTCGATCTCGACGTCGTTCGCGACAACTACAACGCCTTCGCAAAGGCTTTGCCGGACACGCGCGTATTCTACGCGGTAAAGGCGAATCCTGCGCCGGAAGTGCTGTCCCTGCTCGCCTCGCTGGGCTCCTGCTTCGACACCGCCTCGGTTGCCGAAATCGAGATGGCGCTCGCGGCTGGCGCAACGGCGGACCGCATCTCCTATGGCAACACCATCAAGAAGGAGCGCGATATCGCGCGCGCCTACGCGCTGGGTATTCGCCTGTACGCGGTCGACTGCCAGGCTGAGGTCGAGAAGGTCGCTCGCGCAGCGCCCGGCTCCAAGGTGTTCTGCCGCATTCTGTGCGACGGCGCCGGCGCCGAATGGCCGCTGTCGCGCAAGTTCGGCTGCGAGCCTTCGATGGCGGTGGACGTGCTGGAGCACGCGCACCGGCTCGGACTGTCAGCGCATGGCATCTCGTTCCATGTCGGTTCGCAGCAGCGCGATCCGAAGTCATGGGACAAGGCGCTGGCTTCGGCGGCGGCGATCTTCCGCGAGTCGGCTGAGCGCGGCATCAGCCTGTCGATGGTCAATCTCGGCGGCGGCTTCCCGACCAAGTACCTGAAGAAGGTGCCGGGCGTGAAGACCTACGGCGCAGCGATCTTCCAGGCATTGCGCAAGCATTTCGGCAACCGCATCCCGGACACGATCATCGAGCCGGGCCGCGGCATGGTCGGCAATGCCGGCGTGATCGAGGCGGAAGTCGTGCTCGTCTCCAAGAAAAGCGAGACCGACAAGATCCGCTGGGTCTATCTCGACATCGGCAAGTTCGGCGGCCTCGCCGAGACGATGGACGAGTCGATCCGCTACGCGATCAAGACGCCGCGCGACGGTGCGCCGCTCGAGCCTTGCGTGCTTGCTGGCCCGACCTGCGACTCGGCCGACGTGATGTACGAAAAGGAGCCCTATCTCCTGCCCGTGAGCATCGAGATCGGCGACAAGGTGCTGATCGAAGGCACAGGCGCTTATACGTCGACCTACTCCGCAGTGGCCTTCAACGGCTTCCCGCCGCTGAAGACGATCCACATTTAAGCTCGACAACTCACCTCCCCCGCTTGCGGGGGAGGTGACGAGCGAAGCTCGGCGGGAGGGGGCTGCCCCCTCCCCACCCCTCCCCCGTAAACGGGGGAGGGAGAAAAAGCCGGGAGGCGGATAAAGTCCGGCTCCCCTTCCCTTCACTCTTTGGACTGAAGCCGTCCCGTGAAAAACGGGGCACGGAAGGAGATGGCCATGGCTGCCATTCGCCAGGAAAAACTCTGTGACTTCGACGCGCGCGAGCAATTGCTCGACCGCGCGTATGGTCCGAGCCGTTTCACCAAGACCTCGCAGCGCCTGCGCGAGGATCGCCTGCCTGTGGCAGGCCTGTCGTTCGTCGCGACGGACAAAGGCCGCATCATTGGCTCGGTCCGTCTCTGGGACGTAACCGCAGGCCCGGGCAAGCCGGCGCTGCTGCTCGGACCTCTTGCCGTTGCTCCGGAACACCGCAGCAAGGGCCTTGGCGGCAAGCTGATGAAGCAAGCCATTGCCGCTGCGCGCATGCGCGGCCATGGCGCGATCCTGCTCGTTGGTGATGCAGAGTATTATGAACGGTTCGGCTTCTCGACGCAGAAGACCGGATCGCTGTGGATGCCTGGCGCCTATGACCAGCACCGGTTGCTGGGGCTCGAACTACAGGCTGGCGCACTCGACGGAGCGCGCGGCCTGATCGGAGCCACCGGACGCCTGACGCCGAAGCCCGACCTGCATGAATTGGTCGCGGCTGCCGCCGGGGCTGTCAAAAGCCCGACATCACGCGCTGCTTAAGTTTGCGCGCCCAACGCTTGCGGGGTATCGCGGAATGAATGCCGCGATAC
>JAFAFP010000066.1 GCA_023423415.1 Pseudomonadota bacterium
CCGAGGATATCAGCAGAGTCTTGCGGGTGCCGTTGACCAAGGGCGTCTGCCGGCGGTTCGCCGACATGGAGATTTTCGTCGAGATCCAGGAGAACGTGCGCGGTGCCGACGTGTTCGTCGTGCAGTCCACCTCGTTCCCGGCCAACGATCATCTGATGGAACTGCTGATTATCATTGACGCTTTGCGCCGGTCGTCGGCACGGCGCATCACGGCGGTTGTCCCGTATTTCGGTTATGCCCGTCAGGATCGCAAACCCGGCCCGCGTACCCCGATCTCCGCCAAGCTCGTCGCCAACCTGATCAGCCATGCCGGCGCCGACCGCGTTCTGACGCTTGATCTGCATGCCGGTCAGATCCAGGGCTTCTTCGATATCCCGACCGACAACCTGTTCGCGGCGCCTGTCATGGTGCGCGACATCAAGGAACGGTTCGATCTCTCCAAGCTCATGGTGGTGTCGCCGGACGTCGGCGGCGTGGTGCGTGCCCGTGGTCTCGCCAAGCGGATCAACGCGCCGCTCGCCATCATCGACAAACGCCGCGAACGCGCCGGCGAGTCCGAAGTGATGAACGTCATCGGTGAAGTTGCCGGTCACACCTGCATCCTGATCGACGACATCGTGGATTCCGGCGGCACATTGGTGAATGCGGCCGATGCCTTGCTCGCGCAGGGTGCGACGGACGTCTATGCCTACATCACCCATGGCGTACTCTCGGGCGGTGCGGTTGCCCGCGTGACCAATTCGCGGCTGAAGGAATTGGTCATCACCGACTCGATCCAGCCGACCAAGGATGTGCAGGCCGCCGAGAACATCCGGGTTTTGCCGATCGCGCATCTGATCGGTGAAGCGATTGGCCGCACGGCGCACGAAGAGTCGGTCTCGAGTCTGTTCGACTGATTTCCATTCAATGCTGACGTCGATGCGAACCGGATTCACTTTCCGGTTCATAACATCGGCTTGAGTCAAACTGCCGCACCGCTGTTTGTGGACAGGCTCGGTGCTGGCGTTGCGCGGATTCCGCGAATCCACGACCAAATCAAAAGCGTTCAAATCTTGGCTTGGTCGCCCGGAATCGGTGCGGCTATAGTCGAAGCAGCAAGTGATTCGGCAATCGCGAGTCAATCCGTTGGTTCGGCTTGACCTGCGTCAGAAGGTCCCTGCTCGGGGCGTTTTGGTTGCGTCAGGTGCGCGTGCGTATTGAGCGCTTTGCGGCCTCGCAAACGGCAGGTGAAGGCGGAAATGGCACTGATGGAAATCGGATCCGGCGTACGGATCAATCCGCTCGATGTTGTCGAGCGACTGGCTGCAGTCAACGATTGGGCTTTCGAGCGTGCTTGCGACGACGAGATCAATATCCTCGTCAAGGGCAAGTGGAACGACTACCAAGTGTCGTTCACATGGATGGACAATCTCGAAGCGCTGCATCTCGCATGCGCATTCGATGTGAAGATGGCCGAACGCCGTCGCGGCGAAGTGCAACAGCTCATCGCGCATATGAACGAGCAGATGTGGATCGGTCATTTCGATCTCTGGCCGGACGACGGGATGGTGATGTTCCGCCACGCGATGGTTCTGACCGGCGGGGTCGAACCGTCCGATGAACAGTGCAAGGCCGTGCTCGGGACCGCGCTTGATACCTGCGAGCGATATTTCCCGGCTTTCCAGTTCGTACTCTGGGCCGGCAAGTCCGCGCGTGAAGCGTTGGACGCCGCGATGTTCGAGACATCGGGCGAAGCGTAAACTTCTCTTCCGTTCATTCCCGCGCAAGCGGGAATCCAGCATATGATGTTCTGGGTCCCCGCCCCCGCGGGGACGAGCGGACATATGATCATGACGACGACATCTGAAACGATCCGCCTCGACGATATTGGCATCCTTGCACTGATCGGCGCAGGCAAGATGGGGAGTGCGATGCTGGAAGGCTGGCTCGCACTCGGGCTTGATCCCCGCAATGTGGTGGTGATCGACCCGCAGCCTTCGCCGGATATTGTCGCGATGGCGCAGAAGGGCATCGCCCTCAATCCTCCGCCCGGCGCGGTCTCGAACATCGCGACCATCGTGCTGGCGGTGAAGCCCCAGGTCGCATCCGAGGTGATGCCGAGCATTGCCGCATTGGTCGAGCCGCGGACGCTGGTGCTGTCGATCATGGCCGGCAAGACGCTGGGCTTTCTGCAAACGGCGATGCCGAATGCTGCGATCGTCCGCGCAATGCCGAACACGCCGGCCGCGATCGGCCGTGGTATCACCGTGGCGGTACCGAACGACGCCGTCACGGCCGAACAAAGGCAGCGTGCGCATGATCTCCTTGCGGCTTCGGGCGCGGTGGAATGGATCTTCGATGAAGGCCTGATGGATGCCGTGACCGCGGTGTCAGGATCCGGCCCTGCCTACGTGTTCTTCCTCGCCGAAGCCTTGGCGCGGGCTGGTGTTGCCGCCGGTTTGCCGGACGATCTCGCCGCGACGCTGGCGCGAGAGACGGTCGCGGGAGCGGGTGAGTTGCTGCACCGCTCCTCGCTCGATGCCGCGACGCTGCGCAAGAATGTCACCTCGCCGGCAGGCACCACGGCAGCGGCCCTGGATATCCTGATGAAGGACGATGGCGGCCTCGACCCGCTGATGAGGGACGCCGTTGCGGCTGCGACAAAACGGTCGCGGGAACTGGCGGGTTAACTGCGCGGTTGTTTCCGCGACATTGTTCCGCAGTCATGGAAGCGCCGCCTTCCGTGCCCTACATAGACACTGATCGATCAGGAGAGTGTCATGGCTGAAGCTTCCGCTGCCCCGGCGTCCCGCCGCAACCAGATCGTCGAAGCGTTGTTCACGCTGCTGGCCGATCAGCCGATCGAGCATATCGGGCTGGGTGATATCGCGCGGCAAGCCGGTGTATCGCTGGCCGACCTGCGCGGGGAATTTTCGTCGGTCGTCGCGATTGTTGCCGCGCATATGAAGGACATCGACCAGAAAGTTCTGGCAACGGACATGTCGGACATGGCTGATGAGCCGGTGCGGGAAAAACTGTTCGATGTCCTGATGCGCCGGATGGAAGCGCTTGCTCCGCACAAGGCCGCGATACGTTCGCTGTTGCGATCCTCGTTGCGCAATCCGCCGCTCGCGCTTGCCATGAACAATTTTACGACGGGCTCGATGAGCTGGATGCTGACGGCCGCCGGCATTTCCGCTGCGGGGCCGAGAGGCTTCGTGCGCGCACAAGGCCTTGCGCTCTCGTATGCTCGGGTTCTGGCGACATGGGTTGAGGACGACGATCCGGGTCTGGCCCGCACCATGTCGGTGCTCGATCGCGAGCTGGCGCGTGGTCAGCAACTGTCGGGTGTCCTCGATACCTTGATGGCGATTCCGGATCGCCTTCAGGCGGGCCGCTGGCGCGCGCGTCGTCATCGCGATCCTGAGCAGCACGGCGGGAGTGTCGAGGTTTAGAGCGACCGGATAGATAATGCCCGCTGGCCCTGTTTTTTAGCCGGCGCAGGTGCGCCCGTCGTCCTATTCAGTCCGTAGCCATTTTTCAGGTTGCGCTTGGGTACACCCAAATGCGCAAGGGCGCGCGAAATCGCAAAAACGACGGGTTACGTCTTCCCGCCGCCCGGCCATCGCTCCCCGCCCCGCGTCTCACGACGCTCATGAAACGCCCCTTGCAGCGGGACGGATATAGGAAAAAAATCATATATTGGCGAGAATGTCAAGGAAAATGACGCTGCATTGTTTGGCCAGTGCTCTCTCATTCCTGCGAAGGCGGGGACCCAGAGTCCGCCTTCGCAGGGAATGAGCGGAGTATGACGCTCGCTCCGTCACCTACCAATGCGAATACGCGCGCAAACGCGTCATCGCCGCGCGCAAAGGAAGTTCACCTTCAGGCCGACCGTTAATCAAACCTAAACCACAATCGGGCGAGGTACCCCACTGGTGTGGTGGTTCAGAACTTCCCTTCGGTCTCTCAGCGACCTCAAGAGGGAAGTTCTGAACCCGACGACACCAGGATCGAAACGATTTCTAGTGTCTTTCGAATCCGAAGTTCGCTTTCGAAGGCGCAGCGGGTTCAGGCGAACTTCGGATTCGAGACACTAGCGGGACTCCTCATGGTTTCGCGCACACAACGCACGCCTTTCGCGGTCTGGTGGTGGACGGTCGACCGCCCGCTGCTGGCGGCGCTCGGCGCCCTCATGCTGGCCGGCATCATCCTGTTGCTGGCCGCGAGCTCGCCGGTCGCGACCAAGCTGGGGCTTGATCCGTTTCACTTCGTGAACCGGCAGATTTTCTATCTGATCCCGGCAATTGCGATCATGCTCGCCACCTCTCTGCTGTCATCAAGGCAGATCAGGCGGCTGGCGTTGATCGTCTTCGCAATCAGTATGGTGCTGCTGGCCGGTACGTTGGTGTTCGGCACGGAGATCAAGGGTGCGCGCCGCTGGATCGTGCTGCTTGGCGTCAACATCCAGCCGTCGGAATTCGTCAAGCCGGCTTTCGTGATCCTGATCGCGTGGCTGTTCGGTGAATCGACGCGCAAACCGGACATGCCGGCCAATACCATCGCGCTCTTGCTGTTCGGCTCTGTCGTCACGCTGCTGATGATGCAGCCGGATTTCGGACAGACGATGCTGATCGCGATGGTGTGGGGCGCACTGTTCTTCATGTCCGGAATGCGGGTGATCTGGGTCGGCGGACTGGCGGGTGCAGCGGTGGTGGGACTCGGTGCCGCTTACTACACCGTGCCGCACGTCGCGCGCCGTCTGAACCGGTTCATGGATCCGTCGTCCGGCGACACCTTCCAGATCGACAATGCGGTGGAATCGTTTTTGCGTGGCGGATGGCTGGGGCAGGGCCCCGGAGAAGGCACGGTGAAGCGCATTCTTCCGGACAGTCACGCCGACTTCATCTTCGCCGTCGCGGCGGAGGAATTCGGCATCGTGCTGTGCCTGATCGTGGTGGGTTTGTTCGCTTTCATCGTCATCCGCGCATTGTCGCGCGCGCTGCGGGCGGAAGACCCGTTCTCACGTTATGCGGCGTCCGGTCTCGCTATCCTGTTCGGCACGCAATCTGCGATCAACATGGCTGTGAACCTGCATCTCATTCCGGCAAAGGGCATGACGTTGCCGTTCATTTCCTATGGCGGCTCATCGCTGATTTCTCTGGCCTACGGGATGGGCATGGTCTTGGCGCTGACGCGCGAGCGGCCACGGGCGGAGCAATTCGGTCGTGGCGGCGGCATGGTAGCGACGCCGCGTCCGGCTTGATTGAATGTGATTTTTGCAGGCTGCCCCAATCTGTCCATGCTTTAGCGGATATGAGTGTGGAGAGCCTGCTTCTATCTTTGTCGATCGCGCCCTAAACTCCTGCCCATGACAACGAACGAGAGTGCGGTCACGCCCGCAAAGCCGCTTGTGATGGTTGCTGCCGGAGGCACCGGCGGACACCTGTTTCCGGCCGAAGCCTTGAGCGCGGCCTTGTCGAAGCGTGGCATCGCGACGGCCCTGGCGACGGACAATCGCGCGGCCAAATTCGGCGATCACTTCAAAGCCCTGCATGTCGTACCGAGCGCCACCGTGCGCGGGCGCGATCCGGTCTCGCTGCTGCGCACCGGCGCGACCCTCGTTTACGGCCTCGCAAAGGCGGCAATGCTGATGCGCAGCGTGAAGCCTTCAGTCGTTGTCGGCTTCGGCGGTTATCCGTCGGTGCCGCCGGTGCTGGCGGCGAGCCTCCTCAACATCCCGACCGTTCTGCATGAACAGAACGCAGTGATGGGCCGCGCCAACAAATTTCTTGCAGGCCGCGTCAGCGCGATCGCAACCGGCTTTGCCGGCGTGACCGATAAGAACAAGGCGCTGGCGCTCAAGACAACGTCGATCGGTAATCCCTTGCGGCCCGCCGTCATCGATGCTGCCGCCACTCCGTATGAACCGGCTCAGTCGAATGGGCCGTTGCGGCTTCTGGTGTTTGGCGGAAGCCAGGGCGCGCGCATCATGGCCGATATCGTCCCGGCGGCGGTAGCGAAGCTCGAACCGCATCTGCAGATGCGGTTGAAGATCACACAGCAGACTCGGGAAGAGGACATCCCGCGCGTACGCGAGATCTACAACAAGGCGCAGGTCAGCGCCGAGATCGCCCCATTTTTCAACGACCTGCCGGCGCGGATAGCGGCGAGCCATCTCATCGTGTCGCGATCGGGGGCGGGAACCGTGGCGGAACTGTCGGCCATCGGCCGGCCCGGCATTCTGGTGCCTTTGCCCAACGCGCTCGATCAGGATCAGGCCGCCAATGCTCTGGTGCTGGAAAAAGCGGGCGGGGCGATCCGGTTGTTGCAGCACGATTTCACACCCGACCGCCTGGCGGCCGAACTGGACGCCTTGGCGGCTGATCCGGGCCGCTTGTCGGGCATGGCTCAGGGTGCCAAAAGCATCGGCGTGCTGGATGCGGCCGACCGGTTGGCCGATCTGGTATTGAAGATCGCTCGCTAAAGGAAAAGCCCATGAAATTGCCGCGCGAACTTGGCCCGATCCATTTTGTCGGGATCGGCGGTATCGGCATGAGCGGGATCGCCGAAGTGCTGGCCAATCTCGATTACACGGTGACTGGTTCCGACGTCTCGGAAAGCGCCAACGTCAAGCGGCTGCGCGAGAAGAATATCAAGGTCGCAGTCGGTCACGACGCGAAGAATATCGACGGCGCTGCCGTGGTGGTGGTGTCGACGGCGATCAAGCGCGACAATCCGGAACTAATCGCCGCCCGCGCGAAACGACTGCCGATCGTGCGGCGCGCGGAGATGCTGGCCGAATTGATGCGGTTGAAGTCGGCGGTGGCGATTGCCGGAACGCATGGCAAGACCACGACCACGTCGATGGTGGCGACGCTGCTCGATGCCGGCAATCTCGACCCGACGGTGATCAACGGCGGCATCATCAATGCCTACGGCACCAATGCGCGGCTTGGCGCCGGCGACTGGATGGTTGTGGAAGCCGATGAATCCGACGGCACCTTCCTGAAGCTGCCGGCCGACGTTGCGATCGTCACCAATGTCGATCCGGAGCATCTCGACCACTTCAAGACCTTCGCGGCCGTGAAGGACGCGTTCAAGGCGTTCGTCGAGAATGTGCCGTTCTACGGCTTTGCGGTGATGTGCACCGATCATCGCGAAGTGCAGGCCTTGGTCGGCCGTATCGAGGATCGGCGTGTCATTACATACGGCGAGAACCCGCAAGCCGATGTGCGGCTGGTCGGTCTTACGCATGCCAATGGCGCTTCGCAGTTTTCAGTCGTGTTCCGGGGCCGCGACGACAAAGCCGAGCATGTGATCGACAATCTCAGCCTGCCGATGCCGGGCCGCCATAACGCGCTCAACGCGACGGCGGCGATTGCGGTCGCGTATAATCTCAATGTGTCGGACGAGATGATCCGCAAGGCGCTGGCGTCGTTTGGTGGCGTCAAGCGGCGCTTCACCCGCACCGGCGAGTGGAACGGCATCGCGATCATCGACGATTACGGCCATCATCCGGTCGAGATCGCCGCCGTGCTGAAGGCGGCGCGGGAGTCCACATCGGGCCGCGTGATCGCGGTGATGCAGCCGCACCGCTATACACGGCTGAAGGAATTGTTCGAGCAGTTCTGCACCTGCTTCAACGACGCCGATTCCGTGATCGTCGCCGATGTCTATTCGGCAGGCGAAGCGCCGATCGAGGGTATCGACCGCGATCATCTGGTGCAGGGCATCCGCGCGCGAGGGCATCGCAATGTCGCCGCGCTACAAAATTCGGAAGGTCTTGCATCGATGGTCCGCGGCATCGCGCAGCCCGGCGACATGGTCGTGTGTCTCGGCGCCGGCAACATCACGCAATGGGCCTATGCGCTGCCGGGCGAATTGCAGGCGCTGGGGTGAGAGCTTGATGTCTCGCTCAAATCCATCTTGCGTCATCGCCGGGCTTGACCCGGCGATCCCGACAAGGGACGCGCAGTTTTGCCCGCCTAAGCGGGATGGCCGTGTCAAGCCCGGCCATGACGGGGATAGAGTGTACCCATGACCTTTCCCGACATCACCGCCGATCTGACAGCGCGCATGCCGAAGCTGCGCGGGCGTTTGCTCGCCAATCAGCCGCTGGCGGAACTCACATGGTTTCGCGTCGGCGGTCCGGCGCAGGTTCTGTTCATGCCGGAAGACGAAAGCGATCTTTCGTATTTCCTGCAGCACCTGCCGGCCGAGATCGCGGTGATGGTGATCGGTCTTGGCTCCAACCTGATCGTGCGTGACGGTGGCGTGCCGGGCGTTGTGGTCCGGCTCGGCCGCGGCTTCAATCAAATCGTTGTCGAGGGCACGCGCATTCGCGCCGGCACCGCGATCCCCGATGTGAAAGTTGCGCGCGCGGCGCAGGAGCACGGCATCGCCGGCCTCGCATTCCTGCGTGGCATTCCGGGTGGCATCGGTGGCGCGTTGCGGATGAATGGCGGCGCTTATGGCAGCGAGACCAAGGATGCGCTGGTCGAGGCGCGCGGTGTCGATCGGCAGGGCAATATCCGCATCTATGGCAATGCCGACATGCATTACACCTACCGGCATTGCGGCGTGGCCGATGACGTGATCTTCACGCAGGCGCTGTTCGAAGGGCGGGCCGGCGACCGCGCCGTGATCGCGGCGGAAATGGAGAAGATCACCGAATCGCGCGAGGCGACGCAGCCGATCAAGAGCCGCACCGGGGGGTCGACCTTCAAGAATCCTCCCGGCAACAAGGCGTGGCAACTGATCGATGCCGCAGGCTGTCGCGGGCTCGTGGTCGGCGATGCGCAGGTGTCGGAACTGCACTGCAACTTTCTGATCAATCGCGGTCAGGCGACCGCCAACGACATAGAAACGTTGGGTGAAACGGTGAGGAAGCGGGTGAAAGAGAATTCGGGTGTGACGCTCGACTGGGAGATCAAGCGGATCGGAGTTGAGGCGACGGAGGCTTCGCGATGAGCGATCCCATTCTGATCGTCGGCGGCGGGCTCGGCGGTGCCGCCACCGCACTGGCGCTCGGCCGCAAGGGCTTCGATGTGCGGCTGCTGGAAGAGGCGCCGGAATTCGGCGTCATCGGTTACGGCATTCAGCTCGGGCCCAATGTGTTTTCGATGCTGGACCGGCTCGGCGTCACCGACGCCGTGATGGCGAGCGCGATCCGGCCCAAGAACGTCAAGATGCTCGACTCGGTGGATGGCGGGGTGATCGCCTGCGTGCCGACCGGCGATGCGTTCGTGAAGCGTTTCAAGCGGCCTTATGTAGTGATCCATCGGGTCGATCTGCATCAGGCGCTTCTGGACGCCTGCCGCGCGCTCGGCAATGTCGAGATGATCGCGAATGCCAGCGTCACGGCGTTCGAGGATCTGGGCGACCGCGTGCGCGTCGAACTTGCGGACGGGCGCCAGCTTCATGGCGCGGCGCTGATCGGCGCCGACGGCATCCGCTCCACCATCCGCCAGCAGATGCGCAACGAAGGACCGCCGCGCACCATCGGCTATGTCGCGCATCGGACCATTGTGCCGATGGATGACGTGACATTCGATGTCGACCGCGACGATGTCGTGCTGTGGTCGGGCCCCGGCTTCCACATCGTGCATTATCCGCTGCGCAACTACAGCCTGTTCAACGTCGTGACCGTGTTCCGGACGCTGAACATGGATCCGACCGACACCGAAAGCCCGCATCCCGATCTCGCGCATGTCTACCGCGACTCGCATCCGACCATGAAGAATCTCTGGGCGATGATGGACCTGTCGCGGCGCGGCTGGGTCTCGTCCGATCGCGATCCGATCCGGCCCTGGAGCCGCGGCCGCGTCACCTTGCTGGGCGATGCCGCGCACCCGACCTTGCAGACGCTCGCGCAGGGCGCCTGCATGGCGATCGAAGACTCGGTCTGCCTTGGCGAATTGCTGGACGGCACCTCGGGCCACCAGATCGCGGAGGCGTTCCAGCAATACGAGCGGGCGCGCTATCTGCGTACCGCGCGTGTGCAGTACGAGTCGCGCTATCACTGGGACAACTGGTATCACGTCGGCGGTATCGAGCGCGAAGTCGCGCGCGCGACCTGGTCGGTGAAGGGCGAGCAGGACATGTATGACTGCCTCGCCTGGCTCTATGACGGCTTCAAGCTGCCGCAAAAACGCGAGGTTGCATGACGAAACACGTTGCGGTGCTGATGGGGGGCTGGTCGTCGGAGCGCGAGGTATCGCTGAATTCCGGCAACGCCTGTGCGAATGCGGCGGAGAAGGCGGGTTATCGCGTCACCCGTGTCGATGTCGCACGTGATGTCGCCACCGTGCTCGACAAGCTGAAGCCGGATGTGGCGCTCAATGTGCTGCACGGACGTCCCGGTGAGGACGGCACCATCCAGGGGGTTCTTGAAGTTCTCGGCATCCCGTATTCGCATTCCGGCGTGCAGGCTTCATCGCTCGCGATGAAAAAGGATCTCGCCAAGATCATGCTGCAGGCCGGTGGCGTGCCGGTGCCGCAGGGCATGGTGGCGTCGCGCTTCGATGCGGCGAAGAAGCACCTGCTGCCGCGCCCCTATGTGATCAAGCCGATCTCCGAAGGCTCCAGCGTCGGCGTGTTCATCGTCACCGACGAACACTAACACCCGCCGCAGGAACTGTTCCGCGAGGACTGGGCTTTCGGCGATATGGTCCTGTGCGAGACTTTCATTCCGGGCAAGGA
>JAFAFP010000272.1 GCA_023423415.1 Pseudomonadota bacterium
CTGTTGTCCCGGTCCGCCGACCTCGCGCAAAACAATGTGCCGCGCATAGCGTTCCAGTTCGTCCCGGGTCAGCATCGCCGGTTCCTCCACAATACTCGCAACATCCTGATCGTGATGCTGCCTTCAAGGTCTTGCGCAATTGCAAATCGCGAGGCCACATCTCACCTGAGAAGGTTGAAGGGTACAAATATGCGTTTTGCGGCATTGGCCAGCATGATCGTGCTGGCGTTCATTTCGCAAGCATTCATATCGCAAGCCTTGGGCCAGAACGCAGCCCCTGTGCCCGCACAAAAGCAGCAGGCCGTCAAACCCGAAGCGGTGCCGATTCCGGCTCCCAAGCCGCACGGGACAAAAAGGCCGGGCAAAAGCGACAAGCCAACGCCACCCGCCGCGCTGGTCGTCACCCCAGCACAGCGCGAGGCCTATGCCGCAATGCCCGTCGCCGAACGGCTGGCGATCCAGTCCGACCTGATCTGGTCGGGCGATCTCGCTGGGGCGGCCGACGCAGATTTCGGCGATCGCGCCATTGCCGCGGTGCGGGCATTCCAGCGACATAACAAGTTTGAAGAAACCGGCATCCTTACGCCCGACCAACGGCGAATGCTCGCGACAGCCACGCGCAACAAGAAAGACTATGTCGGCTGGCGACTGGTTGAGGATGAAGCGACGCCAGGCATGCGCCTCGGAATTCCCTCCAAGCTTGTTCCGCAAGCGGAGCTTGGCGCCACCGGGACCCGATGGTCGTCGGCGCGAGGCGAGGTGCAGATCGAGACCTTCCGCGAGAAGATGGGTGGCGCCACGCTCAACGAACTGTTCGAGGACTTGAAGAAAAAACCGGCGGCGCGCCGCGTCGAATCCACGTCGGTGCAGGGCAACAGCTTCCTGATCTCAGGCCTGCAAGGCCTGAAAAAATTCCATGTCCGCGTGATCATGAAAGACAACGAGGCGCGCGGGCTAACGATTCTCTACGACCAGGCCATGGAAGGAATTTTGCTTCCTATGGTCGATACCATGGCCAACGCGTTCATCCCGTTCGGCGACGCGGCCACATCGTCAACGGCACGCAAGATTCAATATGGCACCGGCATTGTTGTCACTCCGGCCGGACATATCGTGACGGACCGACGATTGACCGACGATTGTCAGTCAATCGTGATTGCGGGACTTGGCCGCGCTGAAGCCATTGCCGACGACAAGACCGCCGACATCACGCTGCTGCGAATCAATGGTGCGAAGAATTTGAAGCCGCTGACACTCTCTTCCGCCGCACCAAAAAGCACGGATCTGACGTTGCTCGGCATCGCCTCTCCGGAGGTGCAGGCCGGCGCACGAACCGTCACGGCTATCAGCGCAAAACTGCGTGACGTCGACAGCGCGCGCGTCCTCTTGGAGGCCCGTCCTGCGCGCGGCTTCAATGGCGGCGCTGCGCTCGATAGGCAAGGTCAGTTCATCGGCATGATTTCCATGCCGAAGAATGGAGATGCGTCGGACGCGGCCGAGCCATCCTTCATTCCGGCAATGACAATCAGCAAATTGCTCGATGGCGCCGGCCTTCATTCTCCGACCGGGCGCGTCGATGCCAATGCATCAAAAGACGCGATCGTACGCGTTGTATGCGTGAGGAAGTAATCTTCGCACTGAGTGCGAACTGGTACTCTTCCGGTCATTCCCGCGAAAGCGGGAAGCCAGCAGAAAAACTCTGGGTCCCCGCCTTCGCGGGGACGAGCGAGTTACTTTCGAGACTACTTGTTCTCAAACTTCGCCGGACGCTTTTCGACGAAGGCTGACATGCCTTCCTTCTGATCGATCGTCGAAAACAGCGAATGGAATACGCGGCTTTCGAACAGAACACCCTCGGCAAGCGTGGTTTCGAAGGCGCGATTCACCGCCTCCTTTGCAAGCATAACGGACGGCAGCGACATCGCGGCAATGGTATTTGCCGTCTTCATCGTCTCGTCCATCAGATCGGCAAGCGGCACGACGCGGGCGACAAGGCCCGAACGCTCGGCTTCGGCAGCATCCATCATGCGGCCGGTCAAAATCATCTCCATCGCCTTGGCCTTGCCAACGGCGCGTGTCAGCCGCTGTGTCCCGCCAATACCTGGAATGATGCCAAGCTTGATTTCCGGCTGACCGAATTTCGCGTTGTCCGCAGCAATGATCATGTCACATTGCATTGCGAGCTCGCAGCCGCCGCCGAGCGCGAAACCCGCAACAGCCGCGATCACAGGTTTGCGCGCGCGTGCGGCAGCATCCCAGTCTGCAGCGAAATTGCCGAAGAGGGCATCCATGTAATCCTTGCCCGCCATCTCCTTGATGTCGGCACCCGCGGCAAACGCCTTCTCCGAGCCGGTGAGCACGATACAGCCGATACCAGCATCGGCCTCGAACGTGGCAATGGCTTTCCCCACCTCACCCGCAAGTTCCGAATTCAGTGCGTTCAAAGCCTGCGGCCGGTTGAGCCGGATCACACCGACCCTGTCTTTGGTTGCGACCTCGATCGTCCGATACGTCATGACATGCCACCTCTTGTGAAGAACGATGGGTAGCGCAGGAACACCATCCTGCGCAATTTCGCGGCATCAGCCGAATTCTGCGACCGCAGCCAGCAGCCGCTCGATATCCTCTGGACGCGATAACCGATGATCGCCGTCCTTCACCAAGGTCAGCACCACATCCTCGCGCGCGATTCGCGACACCAGAGACACAGCGTGCTCCCATGGAACGTCTTCGTCCTTCACCCCTTGCAGGATGCGAACAGGACATCCGGTCTCGATCAATCCGCCCAGCAGCAGATGATTGCGCCCGTCTTCAATCAATTGACGCGTGATGAGATAGGGCTCGTCCGAATATTCGGACGGACGTTCCCATTTGCCTGTCTCTTCAAGCTGCTTCTTGATGTCAGACGTAAAGCGCTGCCACATGAGAACTTCGGTGAAGTCCACCGCAGGCGCGATCAAAACCAGACCGGCCAGTTCACCGCTGCCGCGCAATTTTCGCATCCGCAACCGCTGCGCCAGGAGTAGAGAAATCCATCCGCCCATCGAAGAACCGATTGCGATCGTCGGGCCGTCACAGAATTGCTCGAACACGGCGCAACTTTCGTCGAGCCATTTTCCGATCGTGCCGTCCGAAAATTGTCCGCCTGATTCGCCATGACCGGAATAATCGAAGCGAATGCAGGCACGACCCTGTTCCCTTGCCCAAAGATCGAGGGCTTCTGCCTTCGTTCCCTTCATGTCGGATTTAAACCCGCCGAGCCAGATCAACCCCGGCTTGCTGCCAGCGCGTCGCCGTACGGCGATTTTGCGGAGCGCGGCGCCTTCGCCGACCTCGATCGTGGTCAATTCATCGTCAGACATCATCAACGTCGGTCCTGTCATCTTTTTTTTGCCTTAAACTGAGATGCAACCTGTCATCGCGTGAGTAAAGGACAGCGCCCCGGTTTGCATCGTGGCTGAATAAGGCCTATCAGCTACAGCTTGGCTGATGTACCTTTTTTGAAACTGGACATTGGCCGACATTTCCCAGGGTGTTCGTGTTCGCGTTCATCAGGGTAGGGGACGAGCGTGAATTCCGGTTCTGCCGCAAGACAATCTTCGACATTTTTTGAATCGACGCCGGCGCAAGACAACAGCGTCACGGCATCGATTCGACCTTTGACGGTTCTGATTGTTGTTCCAACGCTGCACGCAGGCGCTGCCGAAATGGGCGCTGTCGATCTCGTGCGTATCCTGATGGACGCCGGGCATCGCGCGATCGTGGTGTCGCGTGGCGGACGGCTCGAAACGCAAATCGCCGAAGCGGGCGGCGAATTCATCTACGCCGATGTTGCCAGCAAAAACCCCGCGATCATGGCGCGCAATATTGCGGTGATTTCCCGCATCGCGCGTCAGCGCAACTGCGACATCATTCATGCGCACGGACGCGCTCCGGCCTGGAGCGCGTATGCAGCATCCAGGTTGACGCGCACGCCTTTTGTCACAAGCTGGTACAAGGGGTTCCGCGAGCAGAATGCACTGAAGCGGCTCTATAACAGCGTCATGGCGCGTGGCGATCGGATCATTGCCGCAACCGACGAGCTTGCGGACTTGATCTGCGAACGCCATTGCGTGCCAAGCAGCAAGATCAATGTCGTGCCGGCGAGCATCGATGTTGATCTTTTCAATCCCGCCAATGTTTCCGTCGAACGGATCGACGCGATGCGCCGGATCATGGGCGTCACGGCGAGCGACAAGGTCATTCTTGTCGTCGGGCGAATGCTGCGCCGAAAAGGTCACCATGTTGCCGTGCGCGCGGCTCGGCGCCTGAAGGACATGGGCATGAAAGACTTCGTCTTTGCCTTTGTCGGCGAAGATGAAGGTCATAGCCGTTACACCGGCGATCTCTGGGACGAGGTGCTCGCCAATGACCTTGCCGGCGTCGTCCGCCTCATCGGCCCTGTCGACGATCTGCCCGCCTCCTATGCGGTGGCGTCCGTCGTCGTGTCCGCAGCCGTTCAGCAGGAAGGTCTTCAACGCGCGATCCTAGAAGGCCAAGCGATGGAGCGGCCGGTGGTCGCCTCCGATCTTGGCGCTGGGCCGGACGTCGTGCTAGCGCCGCCCTCCGTGCCCGAAGACCGGATGACCGGGCTGCGGTTCTCGTCGGGCGACGATGCCGCCTTGGCCGCCGGGCTGATTCGACTGTTCTCGATGTCCCCGGCTCAGCTTCGGGGCATCGGCATGCGGGGCCGCCAATGGGTGGTCAACCATTTTGACCGGCCGGCCATCAGCGACCTGACTCTTCAGCTCTATTCAGGCCTGGCGCGCTCCAAGCCGCAGTGAGCCTCATCCTTTCGCTCAAAATCGCGGGAACAGTGGCGCTTTCATTGGCGCCACCGTTGACTCGTGCCCCTTTTGTCCCGATCTTGGCGAAGACCGGTTCGGCGAGCGGATAGGACTCGCGCCAGCCTACCGGCCAGCAGCAACAGCCAGGGAGACTTTCCATTCGTCGTCCAATGAAGGCAGCGCCCCCCGTTCAGAAGGACGGTCCGCGCGTCAATGAGGAGATCCGTAACCGAGAGGTGCAGTTGATCGATCAGGGTGGAACCAACCACGGTACCGTTCCCATCCAGACCGCACTCGAAAAAGCAGCCGAAGCCGGCCTCGATCTTGTCGAGATTTCGCCGAATGCGAACCCGCCGGTCTGCAAGCTCCTCGACTACGGCAAATACAAATTCCAAGCCCAGAAGAAGGCTGCGGAAGCACGCAAGCGACAGAAGGTCGTCGAGGTCAAGGAAATCAAACTCCGACCGATGATCGACGATCACGACTATGACGTGAAGATGCGCGCCATGAAGCGGTTCTTCGAGGAAGGCGACAAGGTCAAGGTGACGTTGCGCTTCCGCGGTCGCGAGATGGCGCACCAGGAACTCGGCACCAAGCTGCTCGACCGCGTGAAGGAAGACCTCGGCCCGTTGGCCAAGGTCGAAATGGACGCCCGGTTCGAAGGCCGCCAGATGATTATGATCCTGGCGCCAAGGTAAGCTTTCGCGCCGCTCCCCGAGCGCGCTTCCGCGCGCCGGGGCCATGGCGGCCGAGAACATTGGTGCCGATCGTCCAGGGCTTGTTGGCGCCGCTGACAACACTGACCATCTTCTGAAGTGGAAGCTCCTCGATGACCGATCGAGGACGGGAGACGAACAAGTCGGCGTGATAGACGCCTTCCGTCTCGTGCCCGCGTGTATCGATTCCGTGCTCCTCGACGGCCTTGACCGCTGCTTCCATTTCGTCGCGACCCGCGAACCTCCGCTGCACGAACGTGGCGCCTTCGAATTTCTCGGTCTCCAGCCCGTAATTGCCGAGCGTCGCCGCGATTTTGTCGTAGGGGAACATGCGCAGCACAAAGGATGCGACCCACGGCGTGCGTCCCTTGCTGGCCAGCGCCATCACCCGGTCAAATGTCCTGGACGTGACGTAGCCAACGCAGCCGGTCGAGACGATGATATCAGCCTGCGATAGCACGGCGGCGACTTCAGGGGGCGGATCTTCGGTTTCGAGATCGGCACAGAGTCCGACATCCATCGTGCCGCTCTCTTGCGCATACCGGACGGCGTTCTTCGAGACGTCGAGACCGATAACCCGCACATTGGGATCGCGCGGCCAGGACAAGTAGAAGGCGCGATCGAGCTTCAGCATATCGTCGCTCGACAAACCTTGCAGGGACGGTGCCGTGTAGCGATCCCTCAAAGCGTCGTAGCTGAGCGCGTATTTCATCAACGCCCCGTTCACGCCGTAGGACGAGCCGAGATCAAGCACCGTCACCGGCTCGCGCTGCGTATCCGCCCGCGCACGAATCAGTTGCTCGAAAATCGGCTGAGCCAGGTGCGGGATGATGTAGTCGAGGCTGCCGAGATAATTGAAGTATTGTCGCGGGTCCTTTTCGACATAGACGTGATCGAAATTCGCCTTTGCTTCGTTGATCGACGAAAAAGCCGGTTGCGTCATTCAGGATCTCCAGTCTTTGGCCGCAGCAAAAAACCAGTGACGACGCCCTGTGGGCGGCGCCCGGCAAACTGCGTGTCGAAGTGGGTTGATGAACGAACATTAACAGCCCAGGCGGGCTGACTCAATCGCCACGCCTGCGACACAATGCAGAACGCGGTTTTATTGTACCAGATGCGATGAGATCACCAATCGTTCTGGCCCAGAAACATAGGAAATGCGGAGGTTTCCGGCCTGTCTGCCTCGGGTCGATGGCAGCTATGCACCTCAGCCGCCGCGCCGCTCCGCTTCCCAGCGGCCGCTGCATTGCTTGAAATTGTCCCTCCCGCGCCACGTGCCTGCCCCCGTGGCGCCACTCAGACGCCCGCTGCCTTCCGCCTGCTGGTCGCCCCGGCGGATGACGGCCCGCAGTCGTCCGCTCCCATCCACACGGCCCGTGATCGAGATTCCAGCCTCGTTCAAATACTGGATCGCGCCGTTCACGACCCGCACCGGATAGCGATAGGCCCGATCGCAGTCGCCCCGTTCGGTAATCACCACCACGCTCCAGCTACCGTCGTATTTCGCCGCGCTGGATGCCGTTCCGATGGACGCCAGAAGGGCACTGGCACACACAACGGATTTCAGCAGTTTGGCCATTTCCTATCTCCCGCACGCGCTCGAGGCACCCGAACACCCCTGCGATCCGGGCGGACGGGGTTCAAACCCCTCTGCACGGGCAGGGGTTCCGGTCCGCCCCATGCGGCCAAACGCCAGAACTTTGTTGTCTTTTGAGACCTGCTCTGCCATAACCCGCTCCGCTCGCCGCCCGGCTGATTAAGGGCTGCCGTGGCAGCGACAATGCTCAATCAGCAATGCTCGTTTTTCGAGCCATCTCCGGCGGACGCTCGGCTTTTGCCAAATCGGCAAGGCAGGCTGCTCCGGCCGGTTCAGGAGAGCCAAATGCCCAAGTTGAAGACCAAGTCCGGCGCCAAAAAGCGCTTCAAGATCAGCGGCTCAGGGAAAGTCATTGCCGCCCAAGCCGGCAAGCGCCACGGCATGATCAAGCGAACCACCAAGCAAATCCGCGATCTTCGCGGCACCAGAGTTCTGTTCAAGACCGACGGTGACAACATCAAGAAGTACTGGATGCCGAACGGCTGATCGCCAACGGCCCACACAACTTCCGTATTTGCTTTTCGCTTAGAGGAGATCAGCCATGGCTCGCGTAAAACGGGGCGTTACCGCCCACGCCAAGCACAAAAAGGTTCTGAAGGCCGCCAAGGGCTTTTACGGCCGCCGCAAGAACACCATCCGTATCGCCAAGCAGGCGGTGGAGAAGGCCAATCAATACGCCTTCCGCGACCGCAAGCGCCGCAAGCGCACCTTCCGCGCGCTCTGGATTCAGCGTCTGAACGCGGCCGTCCGTCCGTTCGGGCTGAATTACAGCCAGTTTATCGATGGCCTCAACAAGTCGGGCCTCGAAATCGACCGCAAGGTGCTGTCCGATCTCGCGATCCGCGAGCCGGCGGCATTCCAGGTCATCGTCGAGAAAGCCAAGGCCGCTCTGCCGGCGGCTTAAGTCAAAACTGTCATGCCCCGCCAAGGCGGGGCATCCAGCACTCCGACCTGCCTTTTCGCTAGACCGGGCGACTGGATCGCCCGCCTGCGCGGGCGATGACACCGGTGGTGGAAAGCTGCATGTCCGACATCGCTTCGCTTCAACAATCCGTTCTGAACGACATCGCCGCTGCTTCCGACGAAGCGGCGCTCGAAGCCGTTCGCATTGCTGCGCTTGGCAAGAGCGGTTCCGTTTCCGCGCTTCTGAAGACGCTCGGCGCCATGACGCCGGACGAGCGCAAGATCCAGGGCCCGCAGATCAACGGGCTGAAGGATGCGGTCAACGCGGCCCTGCTCGCACGGCGCGATTCGCTGAAGAATGCCGCGCTCGACCAGCGCCTCAACAGCGAAAGCGTTGACGTGACGCTGCCGGTGCGCGAAAGCCCGGTGGAAACCGGTCGCATTCATCCGATCAGCCAGGTGATCGACGAACTCACTACGATCTTCGCCGACATGGGCTTTGCCGTCGCCGAAGGTCCGGACATCGAGACCGACGATTACAACTTCACCAAGCTGAACTTTCCCGAAGGCCATCCGGCGCGGGAAATGCACGACACCTTCTATTTCAATCCGAAGGAAGACGGTTCGCGCCTGCTGCTGCGCACGCATACGTCGCCGGTACAGGTGCGCACCATGCTGGCGCAGAAGCCGCCGATCCGCGTGATCTGCCCGGGCCGCACATATCGTTCGGATTCCGATCAGACGCACACGCCGATGTTCCATCAGGTGGAAGGCCTTGTCATCGACAAGGGCTCGCACCTCGGCCATCTGAAATGGATTCTCGCCGAATTCTGCAAGGCGTTCTTCGAAGTCGATCAGGTGAAGATGCGGTTCCGTCCGTCGTTCTTCCCGTTCACCGAGCCGTCGCTGGAAGTTGATATCCAGTGCAAACGCGACAAAGGCGAAATCCGCTTCGGCGAAGGCGAGGATTGGCGCGAGATTCTCGGCTGCGGCATGGTGCATCCGAACGTGCTGCGCAATTGCGGGATCGACCCGGACGAGTATCAGGGCTTTGCCTGGGGCATGGGCATAGATCGCATCGCCATGTTGAAATACGGCATGCCGGATCTGCGTCCCTTCTTCGAAGCCGATATGCGCTGGCTGTCGCATTACGGCTTCCGGCCGCTCGATTTCCCGACGCTGGCCGGTGGCTTGAGCACTTGATCCGCTTGCGCATGCATAGTGACATGAAGGCCGCCGCGAGCGAGGCCTCGTCCCCTCCCCCGCTTGCGGGGGTGGGTTAGGGCGGGGGCTAAGTGCCCGAAAGCATGATGGTCGATTCGCGGGAAAAACCTGACTGGCAAGTCTCCGCGAAACAACGCGCCCGAGCGCGCGCCCTGCGTCGTGATTTGACCGATGCAGAGC